>JAAGZO010000128.1 GCA_024206195.1 bacterium
CGTCTTCTGTTTCGTCATCACTTTGCATCATCAATTGCTTCTCTTCTGTTTTACTGGCTTCGGGATTCACTTTGCTTCATAGTGACTCCGCTGAATGTGACTTCGCTATCTTGTTCACTTTCATTCATTATGAATGATAACGGAAGAATTAAAATTCACTGCTAAGGGAATCAATTCTCCATTCACAATTTTCACTCAAACTCTGATAAACAGACAAACCAGGCAGCTCACAACCTGATAACTGATTTCCGGATCTCAGTGGGACCACCAAATGTTAGGATTTGTGGTTTCCCAAAAACCCCAACCTAAGAATTGGTTCTATATGGAGAACCAGAAACAAACAGTTCTGATAGTAGCACCCCTTACAGACTTGACCAAAAGCAGCAGCTTAAGATCTTAACCCAGATGGTTATCAGAGCTGTGAATTCCCTGGTTTGTATTGAATAACTAAGTCTGAGTTCGAAGTGCGACTGAATTGTAGTGATAATAAAAGACAAACATTTATTAAGAGTAGCGATGCATGCTAGCAGAAATAAAAGTAAGAGTTGTTATAAAAGTAAGAGTAAAAGTAAAAGTAACAACCGGCTGCGCTGGCTCCTGGCTACGAACACTAACAACCAACTCGCGTCTAGACAACAAGATCAATAATGTCTGGGGCC
>JAAGZO010001280.1 GCA_024206195.1 bacterium
TATATTGTACATGATGCAGCGCGAGACTTTTATAGAGACAAAGGTGTCAATCCCGGTCGTACAGGATGTGATCTGGCCGTGGAAGCAGGAATGATGATCGATGGGACACGTAAATTATATTCCGATTTTTTTAATAAGAGTTTGGTTGATGCAGGAAAATCAAAAGATCCTAACCGTTTGGTTTTTACAATGAATGCTACTATGAGTCTAAATTTAGTAATCAATGGTATGGTTACCCCTGGTGATCATGTAGTAACGACTATGGTTGAGCATAACTCTGTAATTAGGCCAGTTAACCACAAAGTCAAAGAAGGAGCAGAAGCAACATACGTTGTTCCTGATAGTGAAGGATATCTCAACCCGGAAGATATACGGAAAGCTATAAAGGGTAATACTACTCTTGTAGCTGTTAATCATGCATCGAATGTCACCGGTGTTGTACAAGATATTAAAGCAATCGGTGCCATTTGTAAGGAAGAAGGAGTTCCCTTACTCATCGATTCTGCCCAAACAGCAGGGGTTCTTCCCATAGATATGATAGAATGTAATATCAGTTTCCTGTGTTTTACAGGTCATAAAGGTCTTTTTGCCCCAGCAGGTACCGGGGGAATATGTGTTGCAGACGATGCAGAGATAAAAGGAACTATCTATGGAGGCACAGGAGTAAAAAGTGCTTATCCTTATCATCTTGAAGAATATCCATACAGACTTGAAGCCGGTACACTGAA
>JAAGZO010001281.1 GCA_024206195.1 bacterium
TAATCAAGTTATATCTCCTCCTCCTGTCAAAATCTTGTGGTGTTATGCAGAATGGCAGCCAATGTATCAGCAGCTGGTAAACCATGTTGAGTTCTTTGAGGGCATACCTGATCTAAAAGCACTAAAACAAATGCCAGAGATTCCCAAACTACTTATCTTTGATGATCTAATGCAGGAAATGAAAAAGAATGAGAAGGTGCTGGCTCAAGTATTCACAAGAGGAAGCCATCACTGGAATCTTAGCTGTATACACATCGTTCAAAATATATTTGTTGATGGCCTCAGGACATCTAGAGTGAATGCCCAATACATCGTTCTTATGAAGAACCCCTCTGATAAGCTACAAGCACAGAATCTGGCAAAACAAATATACCCTGGCAAAACTAAACATTTCATGGAATCATATGAAGATGCATGCAAAGAACCACATGGCTACCTCTTGATCAATTTGAATCAGTACACACAGGATAACCTCAGGCTGAGAACTAATATATTTCCTGGCCAGGTGCAAATTGCATATGTCCCAAAAGTATAAATGTACAAAGTGTGCTGAGTGAGCAGTAGCAGTAAAGTATAAATGAAGCTGCATCATGGCAAAGAAAACTAAGTGTGGCCTGAAACGTCTCAAGGATAACTTGGACTTTATCAGCCTTCTGCATAAAACTAGAACAGCTAAAAAGCGACGTGATCTTTTGAAAATTGCCACACCAGAGCAGATTCTTACTGTATGTGAATGTGTCAAAAACGTTGTCAATAAAAAGGTTCCTGGTATAACAGAAAAAGAGAAAAGGTTTCTTAA
>JAAGZO010001282.1 GCA_024206195.1 bacterium
AAGGTGATAAAGATCAATTTAAAAGTTATGCTGAAAATCAAATGCGACAGTCACTCAGGAGACGATATGGAGATGATTATTTTTGTACCTACGGGATCTCATGTTGATTGCCAATGACTACAGCTACTGATCCGGTGTAAGTGAAGAACATCCGATTCATTCGACTGAAAACTTCCGAGTCTCGGATATCCATTTATTTTCATACCTACGGGATCTCATGTTGATTGCCAATGACTACATAATACTGTCAGTTGCCGCAACCCACAACAATGGAAATTTATTTTCTTTAATATTTGTCAGTGTCGCTACTGTTCGGCACATCGATATCAACAACATCAGCAAGATGATACTCATCATAGAACTCGTAATAGTAATCGGTATCAAATTACAGAGTGGCAGTCGTAAAATAGAAACAACTATCGCACCTAAGCAATCGAAAGAATTCCTCAAACTTAAGATTGGCGCTATAATTTTGAAGCATAGTATTGGTTTGAATGATACACATTTTTCGATTGTTTCTTAGCCCTCTATGGTGGGTAGCCTTCTAAGGTCGCAATGTCTTGCATAATGTGTTACATATGATCATTCAAGCAGGTGCTGTTTCCTGCATTGCAGTGAAAATTACTGGCATATGTTTTCACAGAAATTTGCATAAGTGGCCGATGGTCCTTGACTTGCTTACGCGGAAGCATGC
>JAAGZO010001283.1 GCA_024206195.1 bacterium
TCCCTCCAGATATTATTAGACAATCAGAGATATTAAACCTGGATTACCGTCAGGGACCGGAACTCCCGGCTCTTGAAAATGATTTTCCTGATTCACACTTTGTCTGTTTTCCATATGAAAGCCGCCGTACAGGCATATATGCTTCTGGTTGTGTTCATAGACCAATGGCAATAGGCCCGGCACTGGATGATGCTGCTGGTGCTGCCATGAAAGCAATACAATGCGCGGAGCTTACATCCATTGGAGCTGCTGTTCACCCAAGGACAGGAGATATATCTTACCCTGACTTTAACATGCAGCGCTGTACTCAATGTAAAAGATGTACAGTTGAATGTCCTTTTGGTGCAATTAATGAAGATGAAGAGGCAAACCCGCTTCCTCAACAGACAAGATGCAGAAGATGTGGAGTATGTATGGGGGCATGTCCTGAGAGGATAGTCTCATTTAACAATTACTCTGTACAAATTATAGGTGCAATGCTAAAAGCGATAGAGGTTCCTGATGAAGAAGATGAAAAGCCAAGGATCCTGGTATTAGCATGTGAAAATGACGCATATCCAGCTCTGGATATGGCAGGCCTTCATAGAATGAAATATAATGCCTGGCTAAGAATTATTCCTTTAAGATGCCTGGGTTCCATGAATCTTGTCTGGATCGCAGACTCTTTGTCAAAAGGGATTGATGGGATTCTTTTATTAGGTTGTAATCATGGTGATGACTATCAATGTCACTTTATCAGAGGTAGTGAGCTTTCTAATATCCGTTTGAGCAAGGTTTCTGAAACACTTGACAGACTTGCGCTTGAGTCAGAACGCGTTCGCTATGAGTCAATTTCAATTACTGACTATGATAAACTGCCAGCTCTTTTAGATGAATTTGCAGCCCAAATTGATGAAGTTGGACCAAACCCATTTAAGGCATTTTAAGTATTTATTGTTAGTACACAAAA
>JAAGZO010001284.1 GCA_024206195.1 bacterium
TAGCGTGTGGAGCTGACCTAGTAAGCATTATGTCGATTCGTGCTCTTCTTCAGTTAATTCTCAACGAGGTATCCGATGTTGCGAAATCTTTTTGCATTCTTATAGTTGAATTTTTTTAACTTACCTTAATATACTCGGCAAGCAACCATTTATGTTCAATGATGATTCGCGCGTGGCGCGTAGTAGTCTACCTGTTTGTATGTTTGTCTAGCTCCTCCTACGTACATTTGCTGTTTTAGAGCAAATGCATACCCTTTACACTGGGTAAATATACCGAATGCGTATTGCTAGCCTAGCATCTTACAGCATGTGGATCTGACCTAGTAAACATCATGTCGATCCGCCCACTTCTTCAGACAATTATCAAAGGTATTCGATGCTCACCCCATGCTTCTTGCAAGTATAATTTTTTAAAAGAAATATTTTTTCAATCTCTCTCCCACCCTCCCTCCTTTCCCCTCCAGTAATATAGGGACCTTCGAGCTTCCGGTCTCAAAACATACGGATGTAGAATTACGGCCATCTAGTTGTTTCATGAGCATGGA
>JAAGZO010001285.1 GCA_024206195.1 bacterium
AGGAATTCCTTCTCATATTTCGACTAACAATAAACAATAAAAGAAAAGTAACCTTCCAACTTCCTTGCATTGTATGCTAGAAATTGTTGTATTTATCCTTAAACATTTCACCAAGCTTGGCTATCTGTTCTTCAACATACTCACCTTCACCAAAGGCACGACCTCTGAACTACTAGAAGATAGTCTTTTGCAACTAATCAATAAACACAACATCATTATACTAACCTTCTCCTTCATGTCATTAAGCTCTTCTTGAGTAAGACATTATCCTGCTGACATTTCATGAAGCTTTTCCTCCAGGGTTTCTTGTGCTTCATTAAAGGCCTTTTGAGTTTCACTCTTGCAGAGATAATTCCATGCAGACTCGATGTTTGGAACATTTCCATCATTGATTGCCTGCTGATAGTTCTTGCAGATCTCCAGAAGCAAAACTCCATCGAGGTATTTCCCGTTCAGTCTCTTCGGTTTCACCTTTCGGAATATCCTCTTCCGTAGTCCTGTGATCTGCTGGATGAACTCAGGTCTGAATTCACTAGTATCCAATGAGTTCAGTTGCTAGAGCTTTTTCTCGTCCTCTACTGGTCTGATGAGAGTGTAGCAATCCCTTTCCTGGAAGAAGTGTTTGAGGAGTCTTCGAATCCGGTTCTTGTTTTCGATAACATCAGTAACTCCTTTTTGTTCGTCCAAAGCATTTTCCAGGTAGCCTTTTTCCGTGATCTTCTCGCCATGCTTGTTGACCATTTACAAGGCAAAATCTCTCACGACCCACATAAATGCTGGGAAATATGAGGCTATATCTTATTGCTTCTACCCACCCCCAGCCTTCATTTGAATTTCCTTTGCCAAGTTGACAATAAGCGTGAGATTTTATAAAGACGCTTCATTGATGCTCCCTTAACTGTTGTATATGAAATACGAGGATAAGAGCAGAGCAAATAGGAATATTCGTGAATCGTGGTTAGTGTTCTCATCGATCCCTGCAAATCCCTCTGA
>JAAGZO010001286.1 GCA_024206195.1 bacterium
GCTATTGTATTTTATCTTCCGTGTTTCCATGCTATTTGGTGTATGGTGTTCTTATTCTGTCCATACTATACCATAGTCCTCTTGTAGAGGGAGAGTCTTGAGGAATTTCACTTATGCTTATATGTGAATGTCAGCATGCGTTTGTTATCGTTCACTACCGGCGCAGGTCTGGATTCCATGAGAGGGAGACTCTCTTAAGATTATCAAAGCATGGTACGGTAGAAACAGTGTAAACTCAAAACACTACACACGTTAATATAAACACTTCAGGATCCTTCATTACATTTCCTCAGGGGGTTAAAGAAGCAGCGACCTCGATGCAGGTCATAAATATGAATTTAAATTTTGAAAGAAAATGAAGGATCAAGAAGGTAACAAATAAGTTATGCACACCTGGTATAGAACTACTCAGTCAAAAGCAGGATTCTTCTTCCGACGACTGAATAGGCTTGCGAAATGGCAGCATCTTTTCGGATTTTCTTTGAGGCAATGGAACAGGTAGTGTTCTTTAACTGGAGCTTCACAGTTTGTAAGTTGTAATTGGAGAACGGTTCGCGGTCGCCCA
>JAAGZO010001287.1 GCA_024206195.1 bacterium
AAGAACTGGGCATAGAAATTGTCCATTAATGTTCACCGGGCAAGGTGAAGGTTTCTTTGCCTTCATTTACCACCCCCAACATAATTGGAGGCAAATGATTTGGTCTTCATTGCGGCGACGCAATGAAGATTTTATTTTTTTATTATCAACTTAATTGATTTCTCGTCATCAATCTTGACACCGAGTTTTCTGAAGAAGTCAGCAGTGTTTTTCACGTCTCTTTCCAGAAGTTCTTTTGCAATAACATTTCTTGTGGTTGTAGCGTGAGAGAAATCTATCAAAACAGGCGTTTCATTGTCATTCAGAATGTTGAATTTGGATAGATCGCCATGGACAAAGCCTGCTTTGTAGAACCTTCTAAGATATTCAATGATCTTGTTGTAGAATGCTTCTGGATCCTTTGGATGCTGATCCTTGACCTGTGGAGCAGCCATTTCATCACCAATAAACTCCATCACAACAATATTCTTTTTGAATGCCAATGGTTTTGGTGAGCTTACCTCTGCAGAGTGTGCAGCGAGCATGTTCCTGTATTCTCGCTGAGCCCAGGCAAAGATTATTTCACGCTTGTTCTTCTTCAGGCTTGCAAACCGTGGATCGCCTCTTATGTAAAAATACATGTTATTGAAATCAGAGGCTTCTAAGCGGTGAATCTTAATAACAGTTTTTTTACCGTCTTTTTCTCCAGAGAAAACATTTGATTCCTTTCCAATTGAGATAGGGCTTAGAGTACCCTCTTCAAAGTAGCCTTCTGTGATGAGTTTTATCAGGCTATCTACAGTAAACTTATCAAATACATTTTCAAAGGTCTTGAATTTTTCCCTTGTTTTCTTAGCCATGTTAGAAAGAATAGAATGTGTGTTTATAAGCTTTTAGTTAGCTCCCTGGAATGCAGTACCATAATTCAGTTCTGAGGCTGGTTCATATGTTATTTCTGGTTTTTCTATAAAGCTTTCAAGAATTTCTTTTATTTTTGGTTCTGCTTCAAAAAGTCCTTGTGTTGCACCATAAAATTCCTGCATGAACTTCTTCATGTGTTGAATGTCCTCTGTCCAGTCTTTCTCTTCGTCTTGTAATGTCTTTAAAAGACCCTCAATTGTTTCTTTATTCACTTTATCAGTTTCTGTAAAGCATTTGTTATTGAGTAAATTAGTAAAACTAGGTGTTAAGTAATTCTGTTGCGTATATCTTAGATCCTCGAGAAATGCATCTTCGCTTTTTTCTTCTCTAGAGAAAGCAGCTGCACTATCAAAGATTGGCAAAAGGCCGTTCTTTGCAATGTGCACAAGCCCTTCCTCATAGTTTGGTATCATTTTAGTTCAGCATTACTCAGTCCTTTATAAAGTTTGTTTGGGCTGTTATGAAGTTCTTTTAAGTCTCCATAACTTATGACACTGATTCCTTGGTCTTCAATAGCTTGCCTTACATTATCTGACCTGCATGCATCAAGACCTTCTTTTCTTCCTTTCTCTGGTTTTTCTGGATTAAAACCATGAGCAACGTATTCTGTTATTGTTCCATGAGGACTTCTTTGAAGGTCATCAACCAGGGTTTCTTCATCACTAATAGCGACTAATCTGTTTGGGATTGCAACTCCTGCGTTTGCTACATCATGATTTAACCGTAATGCTTGTGTTCTAAGAGGCAGTTTCTCATTTTTTGCAAGCTTTACAATTGCTTTTGTTAGCTCTTCAGGTGCTATGTGTGTATAGAAATGTGTCATGTGAGGAGCAATAAAAGCAGGATCAACACCTGCATCTTTAAGCCGATTAAACTGTTCTTCAAATTCATGATACAAAGCATCGCCGCCTGTTTCTGCAAGGCCCATTGTGTTCTTAAGTAGTTTCCATGGGAGAACAACATCTCCTTTAATGAAATACCCGTCTTTGTCTTTTAATGCAGGGACATCAGTTTGAGGTCTAATAGGCTCATAATTAAAAGAACTACGAGAATAAACAAGGTGTGATCCCACATCCAATTCAGGGTTAGCTTTAGCGTACTCAATTGCGTCTTCTAAGCCGCTAGCACCAACTATTGTTGAAGCACCGCTAATGCCTCCTTTTTCATAGGCTTCCTTTACTGTGCTATTTAATCCATCATCTCTTCCAAAATCATCAGCAACAAATATAGCTGCCTTCTCAGCACCTATTTTTTTTAGAAGTTCCTTGTTTCGTGCTCTAACCTGTCTATTATGGTTATCACTAAGATATGTATTTACGAATCGATTAAGTTGTCTAGTTATTGGATTCATAATACCCCCTACATGGACAAACTACTATATAAATCTTTCTATTTTTATCACTAAAGGGTGGTAAATATCAAATTCGCAAGATTTATAAAGAGATGAGTATTTCCATTTTATGCACAAATGGGTCCTCGTATAAGCTGGACATCTGTCTGGCAGTGAGTATGAGACACTCTTGTGTAATGCAGCCCATCACCAGAGTTACCCAATGGAGCTCACGACGTAAGTCAAGCAATGAGCTTGGGGGTTAGTGACGGGCGACAAACATTATATTCAAGACGACGAACGAGCCGTACGCTTAGTTTATCATCATCATTTCATTCATTTAAATTTCATTTAAGGTAAACCAAGGAAAAACTTAGTACATTGGCTTGTTCTTGAAAGACTGAGGGGAAGTATCATCACATTCACTAATCATTTTAGGAAATTTGAAGCAGTGAAATAATAGGTACTTCTTCTACAATTGGAGGGATCAGAATGGGAAAGATAAGTCCAGTATCAGCAAAATACATTGTTAATGCATCAATTAATATTGAGGGAGTTGTTGACAGACCTGACGTTATAGGTGCTATCTTCGGCCAAACAGAGGGGCTTTTGGGCTCTGAGTTGGAACTGAGGGAGCTTCAGAGATCAGGTAGAATAGGAAGAATTGAAGTAAATACAGAAACCAGGTCAGGAAAGACTACTGGTTCAATAATTATTCCTTCTTCTTTAGACAAGGCAGAAACAGCCATAGTAGGGGCTGCTTTGGAGATAATCCAGAGAATAGGGCCTTGTAATGCAAAGATACATGTCCAGAATATAGAGGATGTAAGGGTATCAAAGAGAACCTTTGTTGTAGACAGAGCAAAGGAGCTTTTGAGGAACCTAATGGAAAGTGTTATGCCTGATTCACAGGAGCTTGCAGATGAGGTAACATATTCTGTACGAGTTATGGAAATAAAGCAGTACGGAAGAGACAGGTTATCAGCAGGTCCTGCAATTGATGAATCAGATGAGATCATTGTTGTAGAAGGCAGAGCTGATGTTCTTAACCTGCTAAAGCATGGTATAAAGAATGCAATTGCAATGAACGGAACATCTGTTCCAGATACAATTGTTGAGCTGAGTAAGAAAAAGGTAATAACTGCGTTTGTTGACGGCGATAGAGGCGGTGACTTGATAATTAAGGAGCTTGCTGCTATTGCTGACATAGACTATGTTACAAAGGCACCTGATGGCAAAGAGGTAGAAGAGATAACAAAGAAGGAGATCCATAAAGCCCTGAGAAGCAGAATAGCTGCTGAACAGGCAAAGATGGAGATGCCTGCTAGTAGAGATTCTGGTAATTCAAGAAGACCAATGCCGCAGAGAAGGCCAGCTCCACAGCAAAGATCAGCACCACCTCAACAGCAGAGAACAGAATCTAAGAAGAGAATATCTCCTGAAGAGGCGCAGACCTTCAAGAAGATGGTAGAGGACCTCATTGGAACAAGAGGAGCCTATATTCTTGATGAGAAGCTGAATATTCTTGGAAAGGTTCCAACAACAGAACTGCAGACAACACTAAAGAGTCTAAGTGCTGTTTATGCTGTTGTGTTTGATGGTTCAATCGACCGAGACCTTGTGAAGACAGCAGAGAAGTCTGGTGTAAACCACCTTATAGGAATGGACAACAAGGTTAAGACACACGAAACAAGAATAACGCTGATAACACTAAACGATTTTAATTAGTTATACACTGGTGGAGGAAGGTGTTCAGGACGAACTCTTGACTCCGCCATTGCTTCTTTAAAAGTAGGACTTATAATACGATCAAGTAGGTCATGAGTTTGAATTATTTCTGTACTGGTTACACGCTTTAGTGTAATATCGCCTTGAACCTTATTTAAAAGAATCCTAGCTAATTCTTGATTGCCAAGATTAATGTATCCTGTTGCCATGTCTAACATCTTCTTGTCAACTGTTTCATAGCAGCTGTCAATGCACTTTTTCATATTTATGCCAGATGGATACTCTGCAGTCAAGTTGACATTATTGTGCATTAGATCCTCGATCTCTCTTTCAAGATCTGAATGAGCATCATCAATAGAGTATACGTTTAATTGAGCATAATCCGCAATTTTTTGGATATTGCCCATAACCCTTTTTATCATGCCTTCATCATAAGAACGGTCATTATGAATGGTTGTCTTTTTTCCTTTTGTGGAAAAGTGACGCTTCTGCAATTCATATCCTTTTCTTTGCATCATTTTAATCAGTTAATACTTGGATACTGATGTATCTTTGTTTCATCTAAAAAAAGCTTAGGTGTTGCGCTCTCTGAAACTGCCTTTCTTGAATAAGGACTCTCCAGTATTGTGTTTAGTCTTTCAATAACCCCTGTTTCTGGATTACGTATTCCTGCTCTTTTCCTTGCCAAATTTATTTTTTCTTCAGTTGTTCCAAGATTAGGATCGGTCATGTCTTCAAGCTCTTGCTGGTTAAACAAAACATCCTCATTGTCTTCTTTGCACCTGTTGATGCACTCATTTGCTGCATCAATGCATTCTCTTGCGCAGTCGAATTCTCCTTCAACTATGTACAAATTTCCGTTTTTCTGTAGCGGTTCAATAAGCAGGCTAAAGCGCTTTTCAAGCCCTGTATCAAAACCGTATTCATTGCTTTCTTGGTCTATCTGATGAAGCATATTATATGCTTCAATAACTACTGTGCTGGCTGCTAAAGGTTTTTCAACCTCTTCATTAAGGATATTTGTAAGTTGTCTATTGAATCTATTAAGACCCGCGTTTATATAATCGACAAGAACGCCTTTCTTTGACTCAGCTGGCATGTCTTTACCTGTTCTGTCTTTGTATTCCTGAAAATGGCTATCCATTGTGTGTCTCTCGTATTTGCCTGCAGCATCCTTTGCTCTTAATATCATTCTTGTTTTGCCTGCAATAGAAAGCGCTTCTTTTTCCTCTGCATCAAAAGGTGTCTGCATTGCACGTACATCATCTTCAGTTAGAGATCTGATAACTTCATAGTTTAATATTAGTTCAGTATTCATAATTCCATATGTTTCAATGCAGTGTTCAATAGAATCTATTCCTGAAAAAAGAGTGCTCATCTGTGTTTTTGGGTCTATTGAATCAATGTCTCGCTCGATGTAGTTGATTAAATCCTCTGCTACACTAAGGCCTGCTTCTTTTATTTTTGATGTGTCAAGACTGTGATTTTGACTGTAATCCAGCATACGGTCCAGCATCTTCATTGTTTCTTTGAGCGAATATTCACCAAATTCATATTCACTAATAACTGAGTTAACATATTCAAGCCTTAATTCATCAGCTTCACACTTAGAAATATCTCCTTTCTTCATACCAGCCTTGATGTGCTTTTCTGCGCTATTGTCTCCTTTACTAGCAGCAGTTATAGCTTCAGCTTTATGATCTTCAATTCTTTTGAAAGCTCGGACTAGTTTCTCAAGACCTTTTAATGGTTCCATAAAGAAGCAATTTTGAATAACTCATATTTAAAGCTTTCGTTTTTGTTGTCTCTTTAGAGTGGTTAAATAAACTCGATTACAGCTTCTTTCAATAATCTATCTAAGTTCACTCTTAGAATTTCGTTTGTGCGGTGCCACAGAAGATATGTGAGTAGCTCTTCATGTGTCTGTTCTAGTGTGGCATTTGTCCCGTTATACAGCGCTGTAAAGCGCTTTTCAACATCAGACTGACTTACATTCACCTCACGCGATAGGTTTTTCTCAATTAGATCATTAATCAAGAGCTGCTTTCTTACGCTTTCCTTATATGAATCATAGCTGAGCTTTTGCATTTCAAGGTTTTTCTCGAATTCCTCTTCTGTTGTTGATAGTTTAGCATAGTGTCCTTTAAGATAGTCTTCTAGTTCAGCATTTGATATTGAGAATCCTCTTTTTTCAGCCTCTTGTGATAGAAGAACGCGCTCAATAGACTGATTTAAAATATAATCAGGGGTTGCATAATCCCTGAACTCAAGCTCTGTGCTTGCGTAAATTATGTTAAGATCGCTCTGTGTAATTACATCTCCATTGACGTATGCTATGATATCTGTTTTTAGTGGTTGTTCTTCTGTTGGTTGTTCCTCTGGGCTGTAGAAAAAATATACAGCTGCAGCCACAATAACCACTAAAACCAGTCCAATAATGAGTTTTTTGTTCATGATGCATTTTGGAGATATTGGTGATAAATAAATGTTTTGATTAGAAACCTTTAAATAAACACTTTTCTGTTTTGGTTTGTATGAAAAAAAAGGGGTTTTCTCAGATAGACTGGATAATGAGCCTGGCAATATTCTTAATGTATCTTGCATGGTTCTTCAGCTTCATAAAACCTCTTGCAGATACAGAGCAGCCAACAGATGCACTACTCGCAAGAGTTAGAGATGGTTTGCAGGTTGAGGGAGAGTGGGGCATTGAGAAAACACCTTTATTCATAAGATCAAACATTTCATCTACAAAAGAGCCAATAGTTCTTTCTTTCCCCTATAACTGGCGTCCGGAAAAAATGGCGTTTTCAGATAATAAATCTTTTTTCTTTGATGAGGATAGACTATTGTTTTTGACTGATGTTAAACAGGGGATGAATTTGCTCTGGCTTGTTCATTCATCAGAAAACTATGATCAGTCAATAGAGATAACAGACCTTTATGCAACAGACTCCTATGCAACAATAAATGACAAAGACTTTAAGGTTGATTTTGCAGATGGAATATTGGATGAAGTGACCTACAAAGGTGCTGCGAGGATGTATGAATTCAACCTTAGCCTTAACAATGTAGCAATAACCGAAGATGATGTAAATAATATTGATACAAATGTAAGCGGCTTTGTTGCAAAATACAAGATTGAAACAGATGTTTTTAACCACACAGCTTATGTAATGTCAGGGAACACGCGAATCATAAACTACATTACGTTAAACCAGCCAAGAGAGGTTCACAATCTTAGTTTCTCAGCATCTCTGCACAACTATACGCATTACTACATAGATGGGTTGAACAAAGGAAAACTGAACTATAATGAGTCAAACTGTTTGAGCAAGTGGAATAACTATGCTATGCTCTATGACTCCAAAGGCGGTGTTACGATTATAACAGAAGACAACTCTAATGTCAGCATGTGTTTCAGGGAAGACAGGATGAACCTGCAGGTATCTTTTGGCCTGAAAAATGAAACAAGGTATGATATAATAATGCATGAAGGCGACTATAATGATACGCTGAAGTATGTTGAGTATTATGCGCCAAGATTTGGCATTGCAGAGAACATAACCAGTTTGTCGATTGACCGGCTCAATTCAATAAACGCAACAAACTATGGAACACTCAAACAGCGCTGGGGTTTTCCAAACAAAAGGGACTTTGCATTCTATATTTCAATAAACAACACAGATATTTATACGTATGTTCCAAAAGAACCCGGTAGCATGGATGATGTTTTTGTAAAGGAATGGGATGATTATATTCTTGGAAAATATGGCAACAAACACAAGTGTACTGTGAGGGTTAAAGGATGGTAGGCAAGAAGGGTTATCTAAGGACCATTGAAGCAGTCATTGCAGTAATGATGACCTTTGTTCTGTTAACATTCTTTTTGCCACAATCAGACCCCTCTGACAGTCCAGAGAACTTTCACATACTTGCAACACTTGGAAAAAGCGCGGATTTCAGAAGTTGTGTTGTTTTGATGAACACATCATGCATTAATCAATCAATAGATGAAAGACTTGAAGACAGTTACGCTTACCTATTCAATATCTCAGAAGATGTAAATGTTGATGTTGCTGGGCTACCATCAAAAAGAGTTTATTCTGATTCTGTATTGGTAGCAGGAAACACAACGGATCGTGAAACCAAAGTGGTGCGCTTATTCTACTGGACAAAATAAGAAGATTTAAATAACTCAAAATCAGAGAAATCATAAAATGAAAATAATAATAGATACAAAAGAGGAGTCAAATGCTGAGATAAAGCGTGCAATAAAGATGCTTTCTGCACTTATTGGAGAAAACGTAGCTCAGGAGCAGCCACAGGAAGCAACAGAGGAGGCAGCAGCAGCATTTGGTAACATGTTTGGAGAAACGCCAGTGGTGGAAACAGCAGCAGCAGAAGAGCCAAAAAAAGAAGAAGAAGAAAAAAAAGACGCATTCGATGTTGAAGAACTGATGACCTATTAAGATGAAAAAATACGAGTTTTTGGAGCATACTGCTGATGCAAAGTTCAGAGCACACGGCAAAAAGCTTGAGGATGCTTTTGGCAATGCAGCACTGGCAATGTACAGCATCATGCTGGACCCTGTAAATGTTAAATCTAAGCTAAAGCGCGAAATAAAGATTGATGGAACAGACCAGAAATCTCTTTTGTATAATTTTCTTGAAGAATTTCTTTTCATGGTAGATGTAGAGGGCTTTATGCTCAACAAACTAAGCAAGCTAAGCATAAAGAAAAAAGGAAGAAACTATCATCTTGATGCAGTTGCACATGGCGACAACGCAGAGAACTACAAGACAACAGGAGACATAAAAGCAGTTACATACAACGAAATGGAGATAAAAAAGGAAAAAGACAGCTGCATGGTGCAGGTTGTTGTGGATATTTAGCGGTACTTTTTTAAATAACAGCATGATTTCTTTTTGTGAAATGCAGATAAACAAGGTAAATGATTATACATGGAAGATTGACAAACAAAATGGAATGAAGGTTCCTGCAATAATCTATGCTTCAGAGAAATTAATGGAGAAGATAAAGCAGGACAAGACTGTTGAACAGGCAACAAATGTTGCTAAGCTCCCTGGAATAATCAAACATTCGTTGACAATGCCAGACGCGCATCAAGGCTATGGTTTTCCCATTGGTGGTGTTGCTGCTTTTGACATGGATGAAGGAATAATTTCTCCAGGTGGTGTTGGGTATGACATCAACTGCGGAGTTCGCTTGCTGAAAACAAACTGGAAAGAAGCAGACATCACGTCAAAGAGGATTGATATTCTTAATGAGGTTTTCAAGGAAGTACCTTCTGGTGTTGGAAAGAAGGGAATCACAAAGCTTGACAAGAATGTTCTGCTTGAAGTACTTGAAGATGGAGCCAAGTGGGCTGTTAATAATAATTATGGTGTAAAAGAGGATCTTAACAGAACAGAGGAGTATGGATGCATACAAGGAGCAGATGCTCAGGCTGTTTCAAGGAGAGCTTTGGATAGAGGAATGCCTCAGCTTGGAACACTTGGAGCAGGAAATCACTTTCTAGAGATTCAAAAGGTTGACAAGATATATGATGAAGAGATTGCAAAGAAGTTTGGGATAAATGAGCAAGGACAGATTACAGTTATGATTCACTGCGGATCTCGCGGTTTGGGACACCAAACAGCATCGGATTATATCAGAGAGATGGAAAACAAGTATGGATATTCAAATGCGCCTGACAGAGAACTTGTTAATGCACCAATTAAAAGTCCGCTAGGAAAGAAGTACTATGCAGCAATGTGTGCTGCAATCAACTATGCTTTTGCAAACAGACAGATGATCACACACTGGACAAGGAACTGCTTTTCAAAGGTGATGGGTTCATCAGATGGAATGGACATGATATATGATGTCTGCCACAACCTTGCAAAGTATGAGACTCATGAGATTGATGGAGAAAAAAGAGAGGTTTGCGTTCATAGAAAAGGAGCTACAAGAAGCTTTGGTCCAGGCAGGGATGAGATCCCTGAGGTATACAGGGATGTTGGACAACCTGTTTTGCTGCCAGGCAGTATGGGAACAGCAAGCTATGTTCTTGTTGGAACAAAGAAAGCAGAAGAGATAAGCTTTGGATCAACTGCTCACGGTGCAGGAAGGGTTGCAAGCAGGTCTGCTGCTCTGAGAAGTGTTCGAGGAGAGCAGGTTGTTAATGATCTTAAGCAGAAAGGCATTGAAGTAAAGGGAGCATCATGGAAAGGCATTGCAGAAGAGGCTCCTCAGTTCTATAAGGACATTGATGAAGTAACAAAGGTTTCCCACGAACTGGAAATAGGAAAGCTTGTTGCTAGAGTTGTTCCAATCGGCGTTCTGAAAGGTTAGTAGTTCTATACAAGCGAAAACAATATATATGACCACCTTATGCGAATATATGATAAAGTAATACTATTTAAAAAACGGAGGGGATGATATATAATGAAAACGACAATTTCTGTTATTAAGGCTGACATAGGCAGCATAGGAGGCCATGTAAAGCCTAGTAAAGAATTGATAGAGACAGTAAGAACTTACATCTCTAAGAGTGAGTGGATAATTGATTCACGTGTTTTCTCAATTGGAGACGACATTGCTGTTCTTATGACCCACAAGAAGGGTGTTGACAGTCCAGAAGTGCATGAGCTTGCATGGAATGCTTTTACAGCAGGAACTCAGGTAGCTAAAGATCAGGGACTTTACGGAGCAGGACAGGATCTTCTAAAGGATTCGTTCTCAGGAAACGTAAAGGGAATGGGTCCAGCTGTAGCAGAGATGGAGATTGATGAAAGGCCAAACGAGCCATTTATTGTTTTTGCAGCAGACAAGACCTGTGCAGGAGCATTTAGTTTGCCGCTTTATTCTGCATTCTCAGACCCAATGCACAATGCAGGCCTAATACTAAGCCCAAAGATGAAAGGTTTTACATTCAGAATAATGGATGTAACATACACAAAGGGTGACAGAGTAATTGACCTGACAACACCAGAGGACATTTACCAGATTGCTGCATTGCTTAGAGACAATGAAAGATTTATTGTAGAATCAATCTTTTCAAAGACAACTAAGTCACAGGCTGCTGTGGTAAGCACAACAAGGTTGCACAACATTGCAGGAAAATACACAGGAAAGGATGACCCAGTGATGATTGTTAGAGCACAGGGCGATTTCCCAGCAACAGGCGAGATTCTTTCACCATACAAAATTTGCCACTATGTAGGCGGCTTTATGAGAGGCAGTCACACAGGACCATTTACACCTGTTAAGGTTGGTCAGGGAGTAAGTTTCTTTGACGGTCCACCAATGGTTTGCGCACAGGGCTTTTGTGTACACAATGGAATATTGACTGATGGCCTTGATTTGTTTGACGCAGACTCGATATGGGATGAGGTCAGAAGAAAGGCAGCAAAGAAATCCCTTGGAATCAGAGAACAAGGATTTTCAGGAAACGCAATGCTTGGAATGAATGAGCTAGAATACACAGGCATAATGGAGACCCTGAAAGAGATTGATCCTAAGTTCAAGGTTCTTGAAGACTACGCAAAAGAAGAGAAAGAGATGCGTAAGGTCCTAAAGGAACGGGAAAGCAACCAAGAGGATTAATCTAATTTTATTTTTTTTATTATATTTTCTTCTACAACAAGATCCTCAAAGATACTAGGGACTTCTTTTTTCATTATATTCAGCATCTGTATTGCCATGTCTCTGATCTCCCACTGTGCAGCTTGTTTTCCACGCAAAGCGCAGATGTGCCTTATCTCTCTAAAGTTGCAGCTCATCACTATTTCACTTTCTACTGCATTAGGTAGAACAAATCTTGCATCCTCATTTGGAATTCCGAACTCCTGAATCTTCATATATGCATTTTTGCATTCTTCTATTGCCTTTGTGAAAACTTCATGAGCTTCTTTGTTGTTCTTTATCTTATCAGGCTCTACAATACTGAAGTTTTTTTCATTAACATATCTTTGAGATTGTTGTGAGAATGAACATATTCGATGTCTTACTAGCTGGTGTGTGAAGCTTCTTGAGCCTCCCTTTATTCTAAAAGTAGCAGATGCGTGCTCTAAAACAGATTCATGGCCATGCTTGATAAGCATCCTGATTAGTCTTTTGTGGCTGTCAGGCCCTTCTTTATCAAAGGACATATAACAGGTTCGAGCAGCACCCTCGATAACCTTTTCAGCATTTTGTGTTAGTGCAACAAGTTCGATATTCATTTTTACACCTCAATAATCTTACCCTTTCTTCCAACATTAATAACTCTTGTGTTTCCAATCTTTTCTTCTATGCCCTCTGCCTCGTGGACATGGCTACACAGCATTATGTCTGGCTTGAATGTCTCAACAGCCTTTCTTACTCCGCTGCTTCCCTTGAAGATTGTTGTCAGCTTTTCCATTAATGTTTTCTCAGGGTGAACATGGGTAATCATGATTTTTTTCTTTGAATCATGTACTCCTTTGTGGCTCTTTTCAAGCAGATCAAATATATCGCTTTCAGACAGCTGGAACACTCCAATATTGGCTCCGCCTGCTCCAAAGAATCCAATGTCTTTATATTTTACAGAATATCCATGAAGGTTTGTTACGCCGTAAAGCTCTGCAAGAAAATCAGCAGTTGCAACAGTCTCATGATTGCCTGGAATCAGCAGAACCTTTTTCTTTTTCTTTACAAAAGGTCCGATGAGGTCTGAGGTGCTCATTTCACCCATTGTTATGTCGCCGCATAAGACAATAAGGTCTACTTTCTCTTTTTCAGCCTTCTCTGCAAGTTTCTTGGCAAGGCCCGTATCCCCGTGAATATCCCCTGATGCAAGTATTTTCATGCTAAAATGGGTGATAAGAATGCTTTAAATAGTTTTCTGCAAGAATTACCTTTTGATTACTTCAATCTTTTCTTCTATTAGTTTAACAATTGTTGATGGTCTTCCTTTTTTTTCGCCTTCGTATACAGAAAAATCCACCTTGTTCTTAATCTTATCATTTAGATCATCAATTGATGTCATGAATTCTTCCCCTGTGATATTTGCACTTGTTGTGACAACTGGGAAGCCCAGCTCTGCAACCATTTCAGAGAACCAATGGCTTGGTATTCTAACACCAATTGTGCCCATGCCAGAATTAACTTCTTTTGGAAACAATTCCTTATCCTTTAATTCGAATATTAAGGTGTATGGACCTGGAAGCTTTTCAACCCACTTCACAGCATCACCTGTTACAATGCAGTTGTCATAGATCCATTTTTTTGATGGAGCAATAACAGAAAATGGCAAAGAATGCCTTTCTTTTATTTCCCTTACTTTTTTTGCTGCGTTTAAATTGAGCGCATTGCAGCCAATACCATAGATTGTATCAGTTGGATAGATGAACACTGCACCCTCTTCTATCTCAGCTAAGAATTGTTCCTTTTGCAGCTTGAATTCCTCTTCTGTGATGATATCCATATAAAAGGGGAAGAAAAGTAGGTTTAAAAAGGTTTCCTAATAACAAAAACTCATGTTGAGTTTTTGGAATTGAAAATTATAGAAAATTTTCAATAGTAAAAAATAATTTTCAATAAAAAAAGCTGTTTCTTATATTCTCCTTTCGGGTTCTCTGCTGGAACCTGAAGGTCTCCATGAAGTCAATCTTGTCCTTGTATGTTGACCAAGGCATATAATCACTTTTTCCGAACATTGTTCTAAACATGTAGCTCACCTCTTTTTGATCCTCTAAGTGTTAGGTTTCTCACCTGGCTGTAAAACAGCTCGTTTATTGTTTCTGTGCTTGTATCCATTTTGATCTGAACCTCCTTCCCCGCCTTTGCGGCGGGAAAAGCTAATGTGGCTAAACATTGGGGAGGTGCTTAGAAATAGAATAAGCCAGGGTTGCTTTAAATACCCTGCGCGGGCACATGTCCAGTGTCCAGTGGGTCCAATGGCATAACCTTTAAATAAATCACTCGTGTTATTCTACTCATGCATACTCTTACGAAGTTTAGTTTGGGGGATAAAGAGACTTTTGAGAAAGCCTATAGCGCACTTGAATTGCCTCTTGCAGAGCACAACTTCAACTGGCTTGTTCTCTGGAGTGAGTTCTATCAGGACATGGAATGGGCAATGATAAACAACAATCTTTGCCTCTTTGCAACCTTTGAGGGCAACAGGTATGTCTGGGGGCCTCCTTTGGGTGGAGATAAGCTGCAGGAAACACTTGATATCTGCTTTGAGCTCTGCGAGGAATACAACAAAAAGAACAGCATAACTGGAAAACCTGAGCTTCTGTATCTTCCTGAAGAATTTGTTGAGGATTACTCAAAATTAAACAGTTTCACAATTAAACATCAGAATCAGGACTATATCTACAAAGTTAAGGAACTGACTTCCTTAGAAGGCGGAAAGCACAAGAAAAAGCGCAACCTCATAAACGGTTTCTTGAATCAGAATAAAGTATCTTCAGAGGTTTTTTCTGCGAAACATGAAGCTGGATGTTTAGAGCTGCTAGACTGGTGGAAGAAGCAGAAAGAGCAAGATGTTCCTGATGCTGACAAGGAAAAACAGGAGTCAGAAGCAGAGGTTGCAGAAAAGACAATAAAAATGGCAGAGGAGTTAAAACTTAAGGGTCTTGTTGTTTTTATTGATGGGAAGATAGAGGGCTTTACATTTGGTGAGAAAGTTGTGGACAATATGGGCAGTGTTTTCATAGAAAAAACAAATCTTTCTTTTAATGGATTGTCTGCTTTTATTTTCACAGAGTTTGCAAGAAAATGCTTTGGTGATTGCGAGTTCATAAACGCAGGAGAGGACTGGGATGTTGAATACCTGAAAAAAATAAAGATGTCTTACCATCCTGAAATGCTTCACAAGAGCTACTCTGTTCTGAAGAGCTGACTATTTTCTTGAGAAAATACTTTTGGTCGTGCTAACTATCCATTTATAGTGCAGAATCAAGTGAATTAAAACAAGAACTATCAAAACGATTCCAACCCATCCGTGGACATCAGTCCATGTATGCCTTATTATTCCAAGGACCTCTTTTTGACCGCTTCTCTGCCCGCTTGGCAGGAGAAAAAACACAACAAGTCCTGTGATAGACAAAACAAGAAACGAGATAGCCATAAGCGCATCGACAATGAAATTGTGCTTTGGTTTTGTCATAGAATGTCCAGATTGTTCCACCTTTTTATTTCTTTCGTACCAAGTCGGTAGTATACAAAAGCGTATACTGGATTACAATAATGATTATATATTTTGAAGTATAATAATACTAAAAACACTCGGGAGGTATATTAAAATGAGGAAAGAAGCAATAGCATTGTTTGCTATTACATTATTGCTGTTAAGTACAGCATCTGTAATAGCAACAAACCCACATGGGGGTAATGGACACTGGAAGGATATGATTAGCAAAGTTTGCAGCCATCCAGGGTTTAGTAAATATTGCCACAGCCCACAACAAGACAACGCAGCTATATATGGACAATTGAAAAGCGGTAATTTGTTAGCATATGCAAGTTGCTATGCAGGTAGTGACCCTGGATGCGAACCAACAAAAAAGTTTTCTGGAAGAGTTCAAGAAAGCAAAGGACATTTGCCTAAGCTTGGAAAAGTAACTGTGGAACTTAGTGCATGTTGGGATTGGGGTAGAGGACATACAGCTCCAAATCAGATGTATTCAACAGACCACAAAGGAGCATTATTGGTTACAACACCACAGAACTTTGAAGACCATAAGCCAGGAACACCTGTTGATGGGCCTTTCAGTGCAGACTCAACAGTAATCATCAAGACAAAGCGAGGAAACATTGAAGGAAAAATAACCGGCGGCTCTGTTTATGAACTTGAAGTTCATCCAGGTGGCGGTTCAATTAATGAATGGACAGTCAATTTTGAGATTGTTGGCGGAACCAAACGGATGAATAACAAAAAAGGAACAGGCACTTATAGAATGGTATGGGATTCAAATAAAGATCCAGCAGCATATGGTGACACTGATGGATTGATGGACCCAGCTAGGTATCTGTCGCAAGAAGTAACTTTAAGACTAAAGTAATCTCATTTTTTTTTATTTTTCATTAATTTTAAATAATACTTCTTCTTTTCATTATTCATGAAGTGCATAAGACTGGTTATTTCCGGGAGAGTGCAGGGTGTTTTCTTCAGAGAGCACTGCAGGAAAGAAGCAGATAAGCTTGATGTAGTTGGTTATGCAAAGAATATGCCTGATGGTTCTGTAGAAGTACATGCAGAAGGAGAAGACGAGAAGCTGCAGGAGTTTGTAAAGCACTGCAAAAAAGGTTCTTTCATGGCATCTGTTAAGGATGTCAAGGTTAATGATGCAGAACCAACTGATGATTTTGATTATTTCGAAGTACGCTAGAAATCAGTTAACTTTTTCTCTTTTTTAGCATAGCTGAGGATTGTTGTTTTTCCCTCTGCTCCGCCGGATACCTTTTCTGTTGAGATGAATTTGCTTTTCTCCAGCTTTGTAATCTTTCTCTGGAAGGTTTTGTATACCATCTTTCCGCCAGCATCCTGGTATGCCTTGTAAACATCACCAATCTTTTTGCCAGAGTTCTTCTTTACAATACCCAGAACAAATCTTGTTTCATCATCAAGAGTTGCGCTGTCTTTAATTGTAAAGTCATCAAGCTTTTTCAGAGCTGTTTCAACATGCTCTTTTGTAATCTTTTTTGATGCTTTATCTTCTGCAGCAAGAGCAGATTCTCGCATCAAGTAAAGCCCTCTACGTATATCATTCAATGCAGATGTTTTTGCAGCAACAGCTTCAAATGCATCATCCTCCCATACACCAGGAACAAATGCGAATTCCATTCGCTGCTTCAGAATGCCCCTTGTCTCGTTTTCATTATATGACTTGAATTCTAAGGCATCAACCATAAGTCTTGATCTGATTCTTGTGTCTAATGAAGCAAGCCATTCCTGATGATTGGTTATGAGAATAATTGTTTTGCGATAGACGTCTTCAAGTATTGAATAAAGAAAATCAAAATCCTCTGCCTTGTCTATTTCATCGAAAACAAAGACTGCGCCTTTTTTATTCATTGTTCGCTTTATCTCTGCAAAGAGCTCATCACTCCTCTTGTTCTGCGTGAATTTATAACCGATAGCGTTGCATGATTCGAGAAAAACCTTGAATGTTGTGTTGTGCTGCCAGCAGTTAACATAGATTGGAACAATATCATCTGTTTCATCTTCAATCTCATTAAGAAGATGCCTGCAGGCAACTGTCTTGCCGACTCCAGGAGGGCCAAAGACAATGACATTTCTTCCGTTTCTTTTCTGAAATAATGGCTTGATGCAGGCAGCAATCTGCCTCTGCTCGCTCTCTCTATAAGGAATAACCTTTGGAACAAAGGAATAATCCAGAGCAAGCTCATTCTTGAACAGACTCTCATCTGACCCCAACATATCATTAAAAATACCCATGGCTAATCAAAAGAGAACACTGTTTAAATAGTTTTTGCTGCTTTCCCAATCTTCTTAATGCCATTCATGTAAGGCACTAGAACTTCTGGAACAGTAATTGTTCCGTCTTTATTCTGATAGTTTTCTATTATTGCAACCAAAGCACGACCAGTTGCAACTGCTGTGCTGTTTAGTGTATGAACATACTCTTTTTCGCCTTTTTTGTTGAGGTATCTTATGTTCAGTCGGGTTGCCTGATAACCAGTGCAATTGCTGCAGCTCACCATTTCACCATATTTCTCCTGCCTTGGGAACCAAGCTTCGAGATCGTATTTCTTTGCTGCAACAGTTCCCATATCTCCTGTACAAATGTTTACTATTCGATATGGTATCTTGAGTTTCTTGAAAACATTTTCAGCGTTTGCAATCAGTTCTTCATGTATTTTCCAT
>JAAGZO010001288.1 GCA_024206195.1 bacterium
ATCCAATGTTGAATCAACTGATACTAACTTGTCTTTAACTTCAAACTTTTTAACTATCCGTATAGAGTAGGTTGATTCAAAAGCAGTATAAGAACATCGCATGTAATTTTTTCTTAAGAAGTCATATAAAGACCACATGTTTGTAGGACTCTTAGCCGCAGGAGTACCAGTAAGAATCATTTTGTATGACCCTTCAAAACTACGTGTCATCTTTTTAATGTTCTTTGCCGTTTTAGTACTTGGATTCTTTATTCTACTTGCTTCGTCAAGAATAATTATTGGAGCCATGCTTGAAGTTTCAAAAAATCTGGTAGCAATTTCAGTTCCAATGGGTCTTACAAATGATTCATAGTTGATTGTCAGTACAAGTAGTTCATCCCATTGTATAGATCTGATAAGAAAAGAGTCCATGGCTCTTAAATTTTTCATGGTCTTTTTACTTTTATACGATATTCCACGCCACGGAACAGGACAGTGAATGGGAAACTGTTCATTGATCCACTGCTGGTGGACGATGTTTGGACCGATTACAAGTATTCTATCATGTTCTCCTTTCAAGTACTTATGGGCAGAGATATCTATAGCGATTTTGGTTTTGCCCGTTCCCATATCACATAGTAGAGCCAATATCCTTGAATCCTTGAATCTATTGAAGGCGTCCATTTGGTGAGGATACGGCGTAGTCTTAAATTCAAACATTAAATCTCTCCTTTTTCTTTCAAGTACAAATACGCACTACTTGTACTGTTACAGTTTGGGTAACCGTACTTAATCTCACCTTTCCATCTAGCTCTTACAGCATCGGTGAAGTTGTCAAAGCGTCCTAAAGAATATCGTATTCCATGATTTGTAATTCTAGCATACCATTTTCGTGCTGAGTTATGCCAGTTAACTCCTGATACTCCTGTCGAATTATTTTCGCGTAACCACGAATTTCTTGAATTACACGATGAAAAAACATCACGTAAATTAACTATTCTATTGTCGTTATTAATACGATTAATATGGTCAATTTCATTTTCTGGCCAAGAACCATAATAATAAAGCCAAGCAAGTCTATGAGCTTTGTATTGTTTGCGGTTTACTTTTATTATTGTATAGTATTCTTTATCAGGGGTACCTGCAATGTCTCCTCTAACTACCTGGCAATTTCTATCCTCTTTCCAAGTAAAGATCCCAGTATTCGGTTCATAGTGGAGTAGTTCTTTCAGTTCATGTTGTGTTAATTTTCCCATACTTATCTCCTAAATTTTTATCGCCGAACGCTTTCTTCATATGCATCGTCACGTCAACCTCTAATCGACTTTCTTTATTGTTCCATTTGTTACGTAGCTTAACAGCTTTTGGAAACTTTTTGGCAAGAGCCTTCGCTGCCTCGGCATGGACCTCGTGG
>JAAGZO010001289.1 GCA_024206195.1 bacterium
GGGCAGGAATGGACGTAAAGGATCTGTGGTATTTGGAGAGAGATTTTTTCTAAACTGCTACTTTTTCTTTCTTAATATTACATTCCGTTTTTCACTTTTAAACTCATTAATCGATTGGTCACTTTCTTCATTCTGGTATTCCTTTCGCATTTCATCAACCTTCTTCATCGCCTCTTTTTTTAACCGAATATCAACTTTTGCATACCTCTGAGTCGTGATGAGGGTTTTATGACCAAGCTGTTCTTTTACAACAATAATATCAAAACCGGCCTCAATCATGCGTGTGGCACAGGTATGCCGGTAACAATAAGGTGTCAGAGACGGATCATCTATATTCAATTCTTTTTTTATAAAGTTGAAATATCTGCTTACTACTTCAATCCTGAATTTGAATAGCTCACCTCTCCCGCAACTCTTTGCCTGGTTCTCAAAAGCCTTTACTGAGCGTTCGGGTAGCCAAACATATCTGGATTCATCTGTTTTACCGGGGCCGATGTAGAGAGTCTCTGTTTGTTTTGAATAATCCTGTGGTCTCAGTCTGAGAAGTTCGCTCGGCCTTGCTCCAGTATCCATAAGTATCGTAAAAAAGTTGCGGAAGGTCTCTTTATTTTTCAAGCTGTTATACATTTTGTCATATTCAGAACAATTCCGATCATCACTAACGATACTCAAGATCTTGAATTCCTCTTTATATGAAACAATTCTATCCCTTCGGCCCGTCTCTTTTTCCATTGGGAAATAGGGTACTTTCGGTACAGCATCACCCCAGAATTTTAGGCCATGATTTAAAACCGTCTTCAAAGCTGCAAAAATACGATTAACTGTTGACGCTGCCAGTGTTTTTCTCAGGATTAACCGCAGAGTCATTAACTCCTCTGATGTTATTGTATGTAGTTCTCTTTCACCTCCTCCCAGGAATTGAAAAGTCCTCTGAAAATTCTGTAATGATCTTTTACCATCTTTGTTCCTAATCCACTTTTCAATCCAAATTCTTGCTGAAGCAACTCTAAGTGTCATTGTGCATCTTTGTTCCATACGATTCTCTCCTTTTTTAGGGGTTAAAAAATGTGAGTGTACTGTTGGGAAAATATGGTGTCAAGGAAACGAAAAGAACCCGTGGGTGACATAATGTTGCCCACAGGTCATCTTTTTCATTCTGGAATCAAGCGACTTGCTGCCTATCCCCTTTTTGCAAATCTGCAAGTAGATATGAAGGTAACTCGCCCTCTCCTTTCATTCTTCTGAAATGCTCAAGACCTTTGGGTGTCATATGGACCTGATAACTGAGGATAGGAGTGTCTTTTAAGTAATCCGTGTAGGTAACAGCCCCTACCCGAAACAACCCCAAATCAATAGTTCCCTGATAGGGTATGTTTCTCCCACTGCGGTTATAGATGTACATCTCGTTTCTCAGCCATTTGATAAATCTGTTAGGTCTGAGCCCAAGAATTTTACCAGCAGTCTGGAGATTCACAGCCCCTTCCGATTTTATCAGATCATGATAGGCTTCCACCTTGGGTGCCTGAAGTTCAAGCTGTTTAGCCTGTTTAGCACCCAACATCATTGCTTCGGCAAAGGTCTTGGGGATCTCCCACTGTGGTTCCGGTTCAATCAATGCCTTTTCCATTGCATTGAATGCACCAATGAAACCTTCTGTGAACTCCGCTTCTTTTAATCCACTTGACTTGTTGATCAAGAATGAGAAACCATCACGGGTCAGATTGTACATCTTACATTTCTTACCAGATCCATCTTTGTAATGACTCAACTGAAAATTCAGTTCAGTGTAAGCTATTGAACATTCAAGGGATTCAATCTTCTGGATCACGTTACCATGTCGTTTCCCGAATCTCTCAGCTACCTTCAAGGAAGTGGTCATTGGCTCATTGCTGTCGTTAAGTACTACAAGTTGGTTATTCATTATTTTCAGTCTCCTTCATTGCTTCATTAAATATGTGTAGTCCCAGTTCAGGCAACACGCAGTTTCTCAACACCTGTCTTTTATTCCCGATACGGTAACTTGATAGGTCATATCCAAACTTCTCTTGTAAATCAGGAATTTGGGCAGATCTCAGGTTATCTTTAGGGAACTCAACAGGTGTTATCGTGAAATTCGACCAGAACGGATGTCTCTGGATGATGATGGTAGGATCGATCAGTGGCCTGTAGTAGGGTCTAACATTCTCTACCACCCACTTCAGTTTCTTATGGTGACAATACTGGAGAAACAATATCTCCTCATACAACTTCATGTCTGGGTATTTTGGTTCTGACCCACGATACCGGACACAAATGTTATGTCGCATACTCCCATGTGTTTGGCATGGAGGACTTGCCCAAATAAAATCAAAATCCATAAAGTGTTTTCTTAGGTATTCGTGGGCATCCCCTACCACCACTTCATCGGCTGGGAAATGATCTTGGTATACACTTGCGATTACAGGATCATACTCTACCGTAGTTACATCAACACCTTCCCATAGTTTACGATTCCCTCCAATACCAGCATAGAGGTTTAGTACCCGAATATTTTTTTATTGTTCATCTATAAGTCTCCTTTAAAATGTTAAAAAACCAGCTTCCTCTGCGACTAACCATTCCGGCCCTTACTCCGACTGATATCCAGTATTCCACAAACATCCTCTGCCAAAAACCAGGGTTCACCTTCCTGGCCTCAACTACACTGACTTCCAGTTCACCGTAATCAAAGTTAACAATATTCATATTTTATTCTCCTACAATAATTCTAAGCTGACTTACTCTCACAACCTGTCTTGGATTATCCAACGCTACGGCTTTTTCCAGGCTTACCAGTTGGTGGGTGTTGGTCTTGACAACAAAATCCCCATTGATAACCTTTGCCATGTTCCCTGGCCTCAAAAGAGTGGAACGGATAGCCTTAGTTTCATCAATAATCTCATCACATTCTACCTTGTTGTGGATACCATCCTCATAGTCCCGTTTTTGTCGTTGAGCTGCCTCTTCCCAGGTCACTTCAAAACCGCATATACTCCTTTCAAGTCCATAAATGTTGCACAGGTAATCATCAATCACTTCCATACTAAAATCACACGACCAAATGGATCCATCAGGTTTAATGAAATAATCTTTACCGTCAATCATCCCAGCCTTTGGGGCCTTTTTCAGAAAGATCTTTTTCGACTCAACTACTGGCCATGCGTAAGTTTCTTCAACAGGTTTCAAATCAAATAGATCTGTATTGTTCTCATGAGTATTCATAAGAGTTTGTTCTCCTTTAATAAGGGGCAAATAACCCCGGTTGTATTATGTTCAAAATATAAAAAGGACAAGAAAACCGTTCCTTGCCCTAAGTGTTTATTGGGTACTTCTTTATAATGTGTGGTACTCTGTTTTTATAAAACTACATGGTCATTCTCCTCTTTATGATATTGGTTTCAGGATTAAATTATGGGCAGATTTGCCCTATGATTAACTAATTAAAAACTGGCTTATATATACGGTTATGGGTACTTGAGTTCTCCCCTCACTTCCCTCCCCATGAATA
>JAAGZO010001290.1 GCA_024206195.1 bacterium
ATTTAGTTGCGATTTACCTGTCATGTTGCATCGTTGTCCCCTAGCTATAGTTGCACTTTACTGTACCATTTCGGTTGCTGTTTTCGTTTTCAAAGTGGCAATATACAGATACCTTGCGGTACATATTGCGGAAAGTATCTCAGTTTTTTGGTTCATCTTCTTCTGTCTTTTGATACTATGATATCCGGCGAGAGATGAATTTTTAAGTACCTAGGCTGGTATTGAATTGATTGATTTGATTTTGAGTGACTGTATAAAGTATAGGGATTATAATGCTAATTATATTAAATGTGTGGTTCAGTTCATCAAAAAGCAGCCCTCATTATGAGAGTTTCGTTTCGTGCTTTTACGTGATATCCTGATCAGTGATGTAAATTGACTGACTCATAGCTGAGAGAGAGCACTCAAGCGTTGTACTTACTTAAGTATAAGTAGTGGCTAGCGACGTTTACTCGTGGGCGTCCTAAGTGCTACATACGTACAGTATGTCTTATGCTATTTATACTCTTCAGTCTGTCTGCTTCCGTGCTTTTTGGTGGTTGTCGCGTCACTCGCGTTTCCTTTCGCTCGCCATTACTTTCTCTTTCTGCTCCTTTTCTTCTCTCTCGTTCTCTTAACAGTGTTATTACATTCTCTCTTAACAGAGCGTTACTGCTGCCGTCTGGTTATACATAAATAAATACTACGTCGTTTCCATAGCGTGTAATGTTTCATTGTACGTACACTATTCGACATTAAAATTATTTATGGTGGTGTTCGGACTCTTCCTTGCAGCGACGAAGAGAAGTGTTCACTGGTCCATTGGATGGGGTATGATTGCAGTATTATGGAAGTATTGGCCTAAAATTTCTTTTTTTCTGAATTCAGAAATTTTCTGCATTATGACGAACAGTTACATGCTGGATAGAAGTCTGCTTCCGAGAGTGAAAGAAGTAGGTATTTTCGTCTATTAAGCAAAGATCCAAGGTCCTGTAAAGTGTCTAGGTAGCAAGTTTCCATTATCGTCTAACAAATTGACTATTGCTAATGAAGAGTCAGTGTCTGTAAGATTTG
>JAAGZO010001291.1 GCA_024206195.1 bacterium
ATTTAGTTCGACGCCTTCTCTTACCACCTACAACTTGACTCACCACCTTTTTCTCGATTTCTTGGGAAATTTCAAACAACGGATGATTTTTTCTCAACCGGTCCACTTCATTGATCGCCTCTTGATCACAGTGATAGAGAGTTCTTTTGAATTTCTTGGCTTTTTTAAAAAGATAAGTCCACTCCTTTTCAATGTTCTTTTCTAGAGTGGAAACTTCTTTAAAATAGGCCTTTCTACATTGAACAACAAGCCATCTCTGCTTCACTCCTCCATGGGCATGAGAAAAGGAGGCCACTTTAAATCTGCTGTCGAGTACAGTCCAGTCAAAATATTTTTTATCCCTTTCAATCAATTTTCTGGCATTGCTCAATGATTCTGGAACTCGAGTGATCCAATAAAAATTTGTGGACTTACTTAGCAGATGTTTTTTAGAAAATAGAGCACTATCTGCCACGTAGATAAATTCTCTATCGATGGAAATCGATTTTCTGAGAACTTCAAATTGTTTGATCACACTAGGGATAATCTCTCGATCATTCGAGTTCCCAGAATGGACATCAGACCATAGAGGGAGAGAGGATTGGTTATCTGTAACTAGAGTCAGTTGAGAGTTAATCGTAAAACCCTTTATGATTTCTTATTATTCTATCTTGCAAATGGGCTGTTGATCACCATATTTCACTCATGCAGAACTTCAAAATAAATCATCATGAGGAACTATTCAATGGCCAATCCTTATCAAATGCTTCTCATAAATCAACCCACGAAAGCAGAAATTATTCTAGACGAGAGCCACGATCTTGTAGTTCTCACAAAAATAATAAATTGGGACAGATTAACAGAGTTATCGATGACTGTTCGAGAGAGCAAAATAAGGAAAACTACAGGTCCAGAACCTCATTATCGAGAACTTTTAGGAGCTGTAGCTTTAATGGCCATAAAAAATATAACTTATCGAGATGCGGAGGATTTGATAGCTCACTACGTTCCAGCCAGATACTTATGCAATTTAATGAACTCCTCTTGGCGCCCCGATCATACAACTATTTTCAATTTCACTCAAATGTTAGGTGCCCAAGGAATAGAGGAAATCAACAAAGAGGTTTTGAGATTAGCAATAGAGAATGGATTTGCCGATCCATCGAAAATGATTTCCGATACAACAGCTCAAGAAGCCAAGATTCCCTATCCCACCGAAGTAGGCTTAATGTCAAAATATGTGGAGATCATAAAAAAAACTCTCAAGAAAGCTGGAACCAAGTTTTCAAAAGTAAAAGCGAAGATAAAAGAAGAGTATTCAAAAGTAAAGGGTTTGGTTCGAAACTCCCACCTGTTTGCCAAGACAAAGGAGGCAAAGCAAAACGTTGGGAAGAAACTTTATCATGTCACAAAAGAGATCCACGAGGAGCTACAAAAGACTCTTTCGTCAGGATGTGCTGCCCGCTCAAAAGGGGCCAAGGAATTAGAGAGACTTACAGAGGTGATGGAAGCTCTTCTCCCTCAAATGCTACATTTTCTAGAGACTGGTTTTGTCGCTTCAAAGAAGATCATTCATCTTCAAATGTCGGAGCTCTATTCAATTGTTCGAGGCAAAGCAGGGAAGCGGGTCGAGTTTGGATTGAAGTGGGGTATCAACTCAATAAACGGATTTGTTCAGGGCCTTCTGGTCGACGAAGGCAAGCACTGTTCAGACAACAGGTTTTGTTTGGCAGCAGTGAAGATCCACAACGAGTGCTTTGGAGACGTCCCAAGCATTTACGGCTACGACCGAGGTGGTTACAGCAAGGCAAATATCGAAAAGATTCAAAAGATGAAAGTAAAACATGTTGGAGTTGCTCCGACAGGGAAAGAGGAGTGGGCTGTTTCAGAGACAATGAGAAAACGAATAGTTCGAGAGCGGGCCCAGGTCGAAGGAGTCATTGGATCAATCAAAAGGAGCAAATATGGATTCAACAAACCCGATGCGAAAAGCAAATCGACAATGATTTCCTATGGCCATCGGGCGATTTTAGGTTTCAATTTTATGAAAATGGTTCGAGAGACAAAAAATATGGAGTTGATCAGGGGCTAAAGAGAAAGTTTGGTTTTAGAAAAACAGAGAGTTCAGATAAAATGCTCCCTCGAACAGCCAGAAAGGCAAAACTCCAAAGAAAAGGACGGTTTCTTACCTCGCTAACTCTCAACTGACCCTAATTATACAGCTATCAACAGTACTTCTCCTGAAGAAATGTATTGTAAAGAATAGTTTTATCATTCCGATGACTAAGAGAGTATAGAGGTCTGTGGAGTTAAGAAAAAGATAAGAAACAAAACGATTGAGTGGGCTGATTAGGTGACCGATCTAGCCCATTTTTATTTAGATCTGTACTGTATATTTTGTTTGTGAGAGAAACGTTCTTATTATTTTATATCTTGAGATTGATCTTATTTCTGTAATAGAACAATTTCGGGTTTTAGAAAACTGATGAGCGAATCACTCCCAATTTTTCATAAGTCATCTCTTTCATGGAATAGGGGATTCCACCGACTCCTGCGCCGGATTGTTTTCTTCCTCCAAAGGGCATCCAATCCACTCGAAAAGCAGTATGATCATTGACCATCACAGTAGTGGCATCCAGATCCCGAAGGCAGCGAAAGGCTG
>JAAGZO010001292.1 GCA_024206195.1 bacterium
AACCTTGTATGTCCGGCAATTTTTTGAAAACTCATCGGGACCCCTATTTCTTGATTGCTCGTCCATGGACGGAGTACTAAAAATATTAACGTGGAATTTGACGAGGAATTTGGGCTCATAGAGGAAATACCGAAATCCCCTGACCCTTCACATCGAAAATGAGTGGATGGTTAGGGCAGGGGCTTCAAAACTTACGCGGGCAGCTGACGGATTTCACGAAAGAAGTACTAACGGAGAGTACAGAAGAAGTCACCGATCACGAAACAGAACTTCAGGTTTGTTTAATTTAGGGCGGAGGGAGAGGAGGCAGGGAGACGGCCGTGTGACCTGATCTCAGCAAAATGCCATCTGAGAATAATTCATCTCAGCAAAATTGAACGGCCATGTTTTTGTAATGGGGGGATAAAAATGAATATAGTTTTACAAAGATCTATAATAGGAGATGCTGTTGACGCCATAATTTATTGAAAATATAGTCATGAATGATACTTTTTTAGAATTGAAAAATGATTATTCTGAGATCTCAGCATTAGTATAGATTTTATGCATAAAGTAGTACATAACCATCTCAGCAAAAAATTCAACGGCACAGCAATTGTATGCATTTTGTGAAATAGGAGTAAAAAGTATATAATCTCAGTGTTAATACTTACTAATTTTGTGAAAATGTTATTGTGTGTTAAAATGAAGCTGTGATTCAACGAAAATCATTTATCAAAGTGTGAAAAATGCATACGCTGGGCTGATCTTTACTGAACCGACGGCAAACGTTTCTAAAGAAAGTTACCTGTTATATGAATGTGTGCATACAATTTGTGAAGAATACATTGCCGATTGACCAAGTACCAATTAGTTTCCATGAAGTTTCTGTTGTTGACGCAAGTTTTACTAGTAAATCATGAACGAATTCCATAATGGTTAGTTGTGGTCAGTTCTTTATACAACTTCGCTTTCTTCGAAGCTCTTCTCTTCATCCTGAAACAAGAGAATAGTACTACTTTCATGTTACTAAATTCTATTCGCTTGTATCCATTTTTTGCACAAAACTCATATAAATTGTTCAGACATGCGCAGCAGAATGGGCGAGATGAGAGATGTAGTTCGAATAAGATGAGGCAGGATGTGATGAGAGATGATGAGAGATGTAGATCGGGTGAGATGAGAAGATGTGATGAGATGAGATGATGCGATGTAGATCGAAGGCGATGAGATGAGATGCGTAGACAGGAGGGGTTGCGACTCCTTAGAAGAGAGCAATTCGTAAGAGCGACCATTCAGTAGGACTGCTTTAGGTAACAACCACTGAGTTAAAGGACAATAATACAACAATAGGCATTACATTTGATAGTAGTTGATATCAATGTAGTTATGATGATATCCATTGAATTCTTGATGATGCTGCCCGCGTCCGCACATAAATGTTAAGATAGGGTTACTTTTCATTAATTCAAGGTAGTTGCTGAGATCTCAGCAAATTTCCACAAAA
>JAAGZO010001293.1 GCA_024206195.1 bacterium
ATTTTCTTTCTTCTGAATAAGTGCTTGTTGTAGATATGAAGCTATTTTGTTCTTAAATAGAGAAAAATAATTGTAGGTACCTCCTTGCAATAGTCCATGGACCACGAATTGAGCTAAACTCATTCGTTTAAAGGCCCAATCGATGCAAAAGACATCCAATTGAGGTTTAGTGCTCCTTTCAGTTAAAATCATCTTTGAAATTTCGTCATAAACAGGTACAATTTCTGACCAAGCAACGGAGAAAATGTCAATTAAAGTTCGAGCTCTGAGATGGTCAACTTTGTTAAGGGTACCCTATGAAGATTGACATACTCAGTGCAAGTGTCCATATACTTTCTCCAAGCAGGCTTGACCAATTCTCAGATCTTCATTCATTCTTCTTCAGTAACTTCTAATCCTGGTGCCAAACTAATTTCTGGGCAACTAATAATAGTTCATTTTGTTCGTTCCAGAGTATCTCTCTGAAATAGTTGAATCCATATTGGATTTTTAGATACAGATGCAGGTATTGGCAAGTTTTGAGTGATAATAGACACTGCTCTTGCAACAAACAGAGTCATAGATGCATCTTGTGCCCCATAAAGGATAAAGAGTTGCATCATTTCTCGCAAAACTTCTTTAGTTTTCTGTCGATCTTTAGTATGGCAAAAGCGACTGGGAATTGGAGGAATTTTATTGTAAACAATTTCATTCATCCATTCCCAGTGCTCACGAGTCAATGGACTTTCCTCAGGAGAATCTCCGAGTACTTCAATCCATAGATCAATCATGGCAAAATAAGGATAAGAGCTATCATTGATTGGTTTTCCAG
>JAAGZO010001294.1 GCA_024206195.1 bacterium
AAATAAATTAGACAATTAGAGGTATGCGGTATATGGTACGTAGTCGGAGGCACGTACCATGAATAGACTTAGTGATGAACTGTTACAAATTTACAAAGAAACCGCTTTTACCTTGACTGGCAGTGACCGGCGAGCTTTTCACCTGAATCCGAAACTTCATGCGCATAAAAACAACAGCAACATATTGAAAATAAAGAAGAACATCCGCTTTTCATGTGATATAATGACCTCACCAAAACGGTGAGTTTCATCTATCTATCTTCATTTTTAGCAGGAAATACAATGCGTGCTTTTAAACTAGAGCAGTCCAATAAAGAAATCACATCTCATGCTGGGCTTGCGCTTATTGGTCGCGCAATAAATAATTTTACATCCCTTACTAAAACAGTTGATAAAACATTCAAACAACGCTCTGGCACATCGACCAGTGATCTCCTCAAGATCTACATTGGGCTTTTGGCACAAGGAAAAAATGATTTTGAGGCAGTTAATAATATACGAGATGATTCTTTCTTTATGCAAGCACTTGGTCTGAAAAAACGTCCACCAACAGAAGCAACACTTCGGACGCGTTTTGAGAAATATGCCACTCAACTAATACCCATAATTGATAAAATCAATACCGAATTTCTGGTACGAAGAAAAGTTCCATTGACCCCACTCCATACCGGACATTTTGCCCTGGATATCGATGTCACTCCACACGACAACTCCAACAGCAAAAAAGAGCACGTCTCTCTTACCTATAAAGGGATGGATGGATATGCACCTATTGGCAGTTACTTTGCCGAAGAGGGGTGGATTATTGGATATGAACTACGTCCAGGAAAACAACATAGCCAGCGTGAATTTGTCTACACTCTGGAGCGTAATTTTGATGTAATCCACAAAATCATGAAATCACGACCAATTTCTAGCCAATCTGTCCTTGTAAGAGTGGATAGTGGACATGATGCGGCAGAAAACAGAGCTTGGTTATACAATTTAGAAACCCCTTTGCTTGTGGATCACATCATCAAATGGAACCCACGTAAAGATGCATCAATGGAAAACAAAGAAAACTGGTTGGAATATGTAAAACAGTTAGGACATCATGCTCATTGGAGTGATCCAAGAGAGGGAAAACAAGTAGCGACCTTCAGCATCTATGTGGACGAAAACTATCAAGGAAAAACCTACACCACTCGTAGAGTTATGCAGGTTACCATACGTACTATAGATAAAAAAGGACAGAAACTACTGCTACCCGAGATAGAACTCGAAGGATGGTGGACTACACTAGAAAATCCTGATCAAGAGATAATATCTCTTTACTGCGACCATGGCACATCGGAGCAATTCCATAGTGAAATCAAAACAGATATGGACTTGGAACGATTGCCCTCTGGTAAATTTGACAGTAATGATCTCATCTTAACTATGGGAGGAATGGTTTACAACATGCTCCGGTGGATCGGACTAGATGGTCTGATGAGTGCGGACTCTCCAGTACGACACAAAGCCAAAAGACGTAGAGTTAAAACAGTTATACAAGAACTAATTTATATTGGCGCTCAAATATATGAACGAAGTCGGCAACTTACCATACGATTTGGACAAAATACGCCTGCTTTTCTGGCATTCCAGAGGGTTTACAATCACTTGGCTTATTCATAAATATATTTTCAACAGAGAATAGCACGAGAATGCTGTTTGAATACAGAGGCGAGCTTGTGGTCAAAAAATAGGAATATATGAGAACCATTCCCATTTGATCATAAAATCACTCATTCTGTCGGCGCTACGGCAAATTGGAGTAAGGTTTTTAAGAATTTTTAGTCAAATTCTAGCAGGAGAGTGTGCGTGAGAAATGAACTTTCGGATTCAGGATACTGATTGTCATTACTACCTTGAAGTGAACAAGAAAACCAGCACAATTGTAGGTTACAAGATTATCTCTGAAAACCCAGACAGAGATTGTCGAATGTTAGAGAAGTATCCATGATACATGACCATACAGAGAAAAGGTGCCTATTAATCCCTGAACCTGAAACTTCATGCGCATAAAAACAATAGCAATATATTGAAACTCAACGACTATGGACTGA
>JAAGZO010001295.1 GCA_024206195.1 bacterium
CTATATATACTATATACTGTACTAATTTAAGCCGGACAGGGCGAAACTTTTTATAGTACTTTGTTATTATTGACTTGACTGTAGATGCAACAATGTAATATATTTATATTGGGACATTTTACTTATAATAGGTATTACATAAAGGTGAAAAGGTTATGGGACAGCAAGGTATGGGAGCAGCACTCGCCGGTGGGGCAGCAAGAGAACAAGACAGATATTCAGTAGACGATGATGTAAGTAAGTCAGATATAGAACAAATAAAGTTGTCTTCTCTATCTAAAGAGATAGATGAAATAGATTTAGAAATAGGCACGGAAACAGATCCAGCAAAAGTTAACATATTAAAAGAAAAGAAAGCTAAACTGTTAAACGAGTACTCTAAGCAATTCAGGATTGTAGAAGACGCGTACGGAATAGAAAGGAAACAATTGTTAGAGAAGGGCAGCAACAGGATAGCTACGTTTAACGAGTGGTACGAAAGAACATTAGGAGAAGCAGATAGAGAAATAGATCATCAACAGAATCTAAAATACCTACTGAGAGATAGAATAAACCAGTGCGAGGCAGAAAAAAAAGAGATATTCAATAAATACAAGGAAGAAGCAGAAACAAGTGGTGTAACACAATTTTCGCTAGTAAAAAAAGATGTAGATTACAACAGATTAGACGCTGAGCTAATTGACTTAAGAAGACAACGAGACGAGACTATAAATAAAATACCAAACCTGATCAAAAACAGAAACTCCCAGACAAATACAGAATTAATGCAGAAAGAACTCCAAAATAGAAATTACGAGGAAGCGAGAGCCAAGTACGTACAAGCCGTTGCAGAATTCAACAAACTAGACAAGTTAAAAAAAATGAACGTGCCTTACGACAAAGAACGATATGAAACGTTAGCAGGTAGAACAGACCAGGCTGGCGGTTCACATACAGGAGAACTTCATGACTTAAAAAGTCGAGAACAGATATTAAAAAGAGAATCCAAAGCGTTGGAATCTAATAAACAGATAGAGCATGAACGCGCCGCATTACTAAGAATACAAAAGTACTTCTCGGCGGAGATCGAAGGTAAACTAGAAGACAGAATATCAAAATCATCAAGTCAGTTTTTGGATTTCGCTCAACAGAGGGCTCTATTAACGAAATTAAGCGAAGAAACTTACCTTACTCCAGCTGAAATAGAATTAAGAAAAAGGGGCATAATAGATGCTGGAGAACAGGCTGTAAAAGCCGACGCTGAAGAAAGGCTTAGAGTTGCAGAGCAAAAAAAAGAAAAGCTATCTAGCTTGTACAAAGAAGCAGACTATAGAAAAGACGAGCCAAACCCTCATATTAGAGATGCACAAAAAGCTTACAATAAGGGAATAGACACATTAAATAAAGAATTCGCAACTAAGATGAAGAAACTCCAAGCAAAGAGAAAAACTGCCTCTCCAGAAGAAATAGAGGGAATAGACAGCGAGATAGATAATGCTCGAAAGCAGAAACAGCGTAGAAGAGAGGCCCTACTACGAGGAAAAGAACGGTACATAGCTGCAAAGAAGGAAGAACAGTCTAATTACTATCCTGATAAAAAACAGAAGATGGCTGATATACTACACCAGATGACAATACTGGCGGATACTGGGGGCACTGTAGAAAAAACAATATATCAGGTTAAAGGTGAATTTGGAACTGGACATAGCGGATTAGCAGATACCGTACATTACGGAAAATCTACTATTTCAACACTAATAAAGGAAAGAGATCGTCTCGTAATAGAACTTAAGCGTGCGCGGGCAGAAAAAAGAATAGAAGATTATGATAAGTATATGAAAGAACTCAGCGGTTTAAGTGCTGTAGACAGAAGGAGCTTGCGAAGAAAAGTTGGAGAACTTGAAGCAAGGTTGCAAACCGCACACGGCGTAGAGGCTAAGAGACTAAAAGTACAAATAGACAAATTAAAAGAAAGTGATCTTGAAGGCGGTGTATTAGGGCAATTAAGACAAATACAAAAAGCTAGAGCTGCCTACAGTCCAGGTGTAACGATACGATACGCTAGAGAAAGAATAAAAAAGGAAATGGAAACTCCAATGTTTCTTCACCCATCAGATGAAAAGATGATTAGTAAAATGCTAAAATCTATAGCTATCGACCCCAAAAATCCAGATAACAAAGCAGCATCTAACACCTCTGAGCGACTAAGCACTATGAAATCTACCTATGATGCAAAAGTTCGGTGGGAAAATTCTCAATATCATAAAGAGTTAGCCAAAATACCATCTACTGATAGATATAAAAGGGAAAAGCTAAAAGCAGAACACGACAGGCAAGTGAATACCCTGACAACAGATTACGAGTCAGTCAGAAATCGGGAGCTAAAAGAAGTGATGCATATACAAAAAAGGGAAACGGATAGAAGGTTAAAAAGCATAGATAAAAAAGCATCTGAACAATCCAAGGAAACAACTACCCCATGGTACGCTACTAAAGCTGACAGAGAGGTTATAGGAATAAACGAGGAGAAAAGACAGAAATCTTTAAGTAAGATGGAAAAAATACAGAGGCATCGAAAAAGACTAAAAACACAGTTAGAAACAGACGACAGGCTAAAGAAAATGTCAACAGAAGAGCGCCAACGTATAAGAAACAAAATAAATGAATTAGATAGGGTAGGCACAGAAGTAGATTATGATCTAAGAAGATATAGCAGACGTATAAGACAACAAGACCCGGCTGCGCCATTAGAATCGCCAAAATTTCTAAGAGATTTTAGACACGAAAGGAGGAGAGTGTATGCAGGAGAGGAAGCTGGCATAATAGAAGCTGATATCCCGTATTTAATGGGGAGAATAGCCAAAACTCAAATGAAAATAGATTCTCTTAATAAAATAATTCATGGGCCATCCACTACAGATCGTATAACCGCTGAAAAAGAGTTAAACAAACTGAATAGAGAAAAACACAGGTTATCACAGGAAATGACACAGGCTACTATCGAAATAGAGAAAAAGAGGAAATCAGCACTAAAATCTAAAGAAGTTCAGGATGACATGAATAGAATTATGCAGATGGCCAAAGTACATAGAAAACAGCAGCTAAATGAGGCTAATCGATTGTATAAAAGAGATCTTGAGCGGTTAGAACGGATAACAGAAACTAGACAGCCAAGCAAAGAGGTCGGAAACATAATTTCAGAGGCAGACAGGGTAAGAAGGAGAGCTGAAAAAGAGATACAGGAAGAAACTATAAGAAGGGAAGCTAGAGTTCGAGAGCTTGCTCTGAACGCCGCTATTGCTATACCAACTCTCGAAATGCCTGACGCATTAAAGGACGCCCGTAAAAATAAGGAAATACAAGAGTATAATAGAAAAATACAAAAAATAAGAGAGGACACAAAAAAAGAACTTTCCGAGAGACTATTAAACAAATACGAAAATATAATTAAAGCTAGTCCGTTATATGCAGAAGGTATATCCAAAAAACTAATAGAAGCCGACCCAGATAAGGCAATACAAACTATGTCTATAGCTGGGTGGAGAATGCAGAAAGACATACAGAAGATAAAGAAAATACAAGAAAGAATCGAGAAAAAGAAAGCTAAAAAACTGTTAGAAATTGAGATGGAATACAACTACCAAACATCTCTTGAATCCATGGAAAACAAGATAGATAAGCTTAAAACTAATAAAGAAGCGTTAAAAAAAACACACGATGAATTCAGAAGAAAAATAAAGTTAGTAGACGCAAAAGAATCCGGTTTAAGGGGGGAGGAAAGGAAAATACTAACAGGCAAGATAAACAACTTAACTGATAACTTGCGAGAAATTAATAGAAAAAGAAAATACGCCACCGGTGACCAAAAAAGAAGGCTGGATAGGGAAGCTGTAAAACTTGCACAGGAACGTGAGTTGTTAAAAAGAGAATTAGGAGGAGTCTACGGAGCAGATAGAACTACTACAAAAGAAGCATCTAGATTACTATCAGATTTAGTGAAAACAGGTACACTGTCAGAAACCCAAGAACTTGTAGGTAAAAAATTAACAACGGGCGGTATTGCTAGCGACATAAAAAGTAGTGTAAATATACTTAGTTTGAAAAACGAGAGGGAGCAGATTTATAGAGAAACAAGTAAGATCAGACGTAAAAGAAAGAAACTTGAAACGGATGAAAACTACCTAAAAGAGAAGATAAGGAAAGACGCTAAAGAACAGGGTATAACTTACAAAGAAGCAAGAAAGAAAGCCATAGATAACTTAAACAAGCAGGAAAAAAAGCTTATTAATGAAAGAAAAAGAGCAAACAATCGGATAAAGGATATCGAATACTTATTAGAAGTAGGTGCTGTAGAAGATATACCAAGTAAGGAGGGAAAGCTCGGCAACGTAATGAGAAGGCTAAGAGCGACTTACGAACCGAATATTCAATATCCAATCGATGAAGGGTGGAGAACAGCCCCAGCCGGAGTAGAATATAAACCACACATCGGTAAAGAAAGACATCCAGAGATATTAAGAGTAACGGAAACTGGTGCAATAGAAAGAGAAGTAAGAACTTCAGTTCAAAAAGCCATAAGAGATAGGGAAATCTACATAAGCAATATAAGAAAAGAGCTAGAAAGATACGAAATAGAGGTTGCTACACCAGAAACAAGGAAAAAACTTGAAGAGATTGGTCTCCCAAGACAAAGAGTAGAAGAATTCAAAAAACTACCGTATAAATATAGAAGAAAATTGGTACAACAGCTAAAAGAGCATGATCTCGAAAAGGCAGCCGTAACAGCTTTATTTAAAGAGGCTAAGGAAGCCAAACAAAGAGTATCTACGAAATACGAAGATATAAGAACGGGAAAGGTAGAACCGCTAAAAGAACAGGTAATAAAAAATCTTGAAAACTTAAATAGAATAGATACAAAATATAGGAAAGAGCAGAGGAAGCTGAAACAGCACCTATCTGGGCAAAAGGAATTAACGGATACCGAACTTAAGAGATTAGAAGCAAAACTCCAGGAAGTAGAACAACAACTCAAATATGCAAAAAGGGAAGCTGGGGCAGCACCTAAAGCGGCAGGCGGTGTCTTGGGAGAAGCTAGAAGGGAAGAAGTGGTATTATCCAGATTAGAAGAAAGACTAAGAAAATTAGAGGGGCCACAACCACCAGAATACATGACTACAAAACTGAAAAGACTTCGGCTGGAGGCAGCTCTCGAAGCCAATACAGAAAAGAAAAACCTATTGCAAGAACAAATACGTAAAGAAGAATCTCATATAAATAGGAGAGTTGAAATAGCCAAGAGAGCAACAGAAAAAAGTATACAAGAGAAAAAGAAAAAAATAAAGGAAGCTAGAGTAGAGGCTCGCAAGGAAACAATACATCTCCGCGACAAGTATAATAGATTGCAAAAACAACATGACCAGGCACTACATATAAACGAGCTAGTAAGAACAAAAACAGAGATGGACAATACCTGGGGAGAGTTGCGTTCTGCCGTGCGCGACAAACCAAAAAGGGACGCAGCCTTAAAAATCGTAAGTGTAGACGAAAGCGATCCAGCTAGTATACCAAGTTTAGTAAGGAAAAAAGTAGGAACCCTGTATGGAGTAGTAGGAGCTGATGAAGATAAAGTTAGATCCTTAGAAACAAGGTTAGAAAGATTAGCTGGGAGAAACTGGAGAGGCAAAAAAACATTACCAAAAAAAGCAGTGCCTGTGTACAAAAACCTGGTCGAGGAATATCAAAATATACATAAGAAAATGTTGGGAGAAGTAAAAAACGTCCCAGACCTGCAAAAAAAGTATGACACCGCAGCCATAAAATATGAGGCTTTGTACAATATCGTAGATAAGGAAAAAAAGGAGTTTAAAAAGCTAAAAAGTAGCCTCGTAGAGATTACCGGTACAAAGATAGTAATATCAGAACGTCTTGCTAAGAAAGGAGCTAGTGCTAGAGAAAAATTCGTCAAAAGCCTAGAGGCGTTAAAAAAAGAGCTACCTGCAAAAGATGCAGAAAAACTAAGTAGTTCTATATATTCTGTATTACAAGAAAAATACGGAGTAACAATGCGCCCAGGAAAAAAGGGAGAGACAAGATTTTACAAATCGGGCATATTAGATACAGAATACAAGGTAGTACCAGAAATTCAAACACTAATAACTAAATCACCAGAATGGAAATTGCTCCAAAGAGACCTAGTCAAGAAACCAAAAGTTATTGTCACACAGGACACAATAAAAAAAATGGAGGAGGATGGAGCTCCAAAATCCATTATACAAAAAATAACTCCACTTTTAGGAAGAGAATTTTCAAGTAAAAAAGATCTTGCAGTAGAAATGACAAAGTTTGGAATAACAGACAAGCAGTGGAGAGATACGGCAAGTAGGTACGCTAAAAAAACGGAAGTAGGGCTGCGCAGAAAAGAAGCAGCACTAAGACAAAAGGTAAGAGATGCTGCCACAGCCGCACGATTGCTAGAAAAAGATATAGCGATATTCATACCAGTCACACAAAAGCAGGTGAGTGATCTAAGGGATACTTTAGCAAAGTCCAAATCACCTAAGGAATATAACGACATTGGAGAAAGATTAAGTAAATACAGAGCCCATCTCGCAGAAACAAGGCGGGAAGAAGCTCAGGCTTACAAACTTGCGCAAAAGGCGTTTAGCATAATAGACGAAGACTTTAAACAAGGAAAAATAGCCGATCTGACAAAAGAAGGAAAAATAAAATTAACACGAGATGCCTTAAAAAGAGCAAAGGACATCAGCCCCATTTTTAAGGGGAGCACCCGCGCAAAGGAGATTATCCAGGAATACGTTACTATGAAAACCCTAGAAGCGGAAAGAAAAAAGGCAGTGGTATTAACTACAAAGCAAAAACACCAGCTAAGAGAAAAAATAGCGCAAGGGGAAATGGCAGTGAGAACCAAGGAAAGGATAGAAAAGTTAGAAAAGACAGTTCTGCACACTTCCCTGGTTTTGCACAAGGCCGTTGCAGTAAGAAAAGAATCAGCAGCTATAGAACAAGGCTCGTCTAGAGAACATAGGGAACGATTAATAAACATAGACAAAACAGAAAAGAGAAAAAAGGCCGAGATAGTAAAGAAAAAAGAAGATCAGATCGACAAAATAACTAAGTCGCGAAGAGATGGAAAGATATCAAGAACAGAAGCCGAAGCACTAAAAAAAAATGTTCTTACTGACTATATGCAAGAATCAGTACGGTTGAAGCGCTATTATGAAGCTGAAAGAAATCGAATCCCGACTACTATTAACGTTAGGCGGGAACTATTAGACATTGTAAGAAAAGAAGCTACAGCCCAACCAATGACAAGAGCAGAAATGCGAAAACGGGTCAGGACTGCCCGAATGGCCCCAGCCATAACTACAGCAACAACAGTGGAAATTTTAAGTGGCAAGAAACTGAGCGACTTCGAGCGGGAGATCAGAACAGAAAAAAACCCTGACAAAAGGAAAGAAATAATCGACACAATGAACAACTATGTCGAAAGAGCAAAAACTATGAACAAGGAGCTACTTGGCGGAGGCACTAAATTTCATAGGGGAAGAGCAAAGCTACCATCTGTAGAAAAAGCCAGGAAGATCGTAAAAGAACTTACAGAAAAGCGCAGAGAAGCTAGACAAGAACTAATAGAAATAGCAAAAGTTGCTGAGAGAGTTACAAACAAAAGAATGGGGGTAGTAGGGGAAAGCAAAATACCACTTATAGAAGTTTCCCTAGAAGATGTAAATAAGGCGCTAGCTAAGTCTAAGAGTATAAAAGAAAAGGCTAAAAGGACCGCCTCTGAAGCAAAGAAAATAAGAGACGCTATAAATGATAAGAAACGTAGAGTAGAGCTTGAAATAACGGATCGAACACAACGTAAAACTAGGGAAAAGATGCGGAGCGCTCTGCAAAAAGCTACAGACAAGGTAGAAGAACAGCGAAGAATTGGTAAAGAAACTGAGGAAAGAGCCATAGACATCCGAGTAAAAGAACTTAAAAAAGCTGCAGAAAAAAAGCCAACTAAAAAAGTAATAGCAGAAAAAATCTATACTGAATATTATAAGGATATGGGCGCAAGAGTCAAGCCGCCAAAACATGTACAAAGAGCTATAAAACAACTTCAAAAATCCATAACAAGAGATAAGAAGTTACTCGCTGAGTACACTCGCAAGAAAGAGTATATAGGTTCTGTACAAAGACCCCAACTAGGAAAAAAGCCAGAAGCTATAGAACATACAAGATACTTTATCGATCATAAATCATTAGAAGCTATTAGAAAAGCTCGTATGGCAGATCTAAAAAAAGATAAAAAAGCAAAGAAAAGAGTAGCTGGTGCAGTTGTGTTTGAGGAATTCGAAATTAAAGACGTTTACAGCAAAAAGGAAGCTACGAAAAAGATAAGAAGGGAAATGGCATACGTAGGAAATATGGAGTTTGGCTCTATAGAACAGGCATTACAAACCATACCAGAAAAGTATAGATCATTGGTTAATGTAGGCAAGAAAAAAGTTAAATTATACCCTACTGGAGAGATAAGAGGGGAAGTAAGAAAAAGAGAAAAACTAATATATGTAAAAGGACAGGTAGAGAAGGGTACAGAAATACCACGGAAGGGGGAAAAGTGGCGGCGTGAGGAACTTGGAGTTTTAGCAGCCCATAGAGCCGCAGCCCCAGGAGCACCGTCGGTTATAGAGCTGGAAAGAGCTAGAAAATTTCAACCAGTATACGGACAAGCTAAAGGAGCAGCTACAAAAATAGCACAACTACAAAAGTCTATAGAAAGTAAGCAGCAGGCTATAAGCAAATTGAGAGCACCGGGAATAGAAGCTGCTAAAGACGTAAGAGCTGGGACCTACCAACTCCCTCAAAGAGAAAAACAAAGAAGGGCGCTTGGATTTGAGACAGAAGCAGAGTGGAAAAGTGCCATGAAATATTATATGCGTTGGGGAGGGGAAGATGGAGCTGCTAAAGCAAGCGAAAAGCACTATAGACGCTCAAAACATTATCTTAAAAAGGCAGAGGAAACAAGAATCTCTGATAAGGTAAAAGAGAAAGAGTTTTTGCGTCTGGCCCACGAAGCTAAGGCAAAAGGCGACCTTATGTTTAATGCTATAAGATCCCTAGAAGACAGGCAAGGTTGGCGAGGAGCTGAGCGGAAAGCTTCTGAAATAAGTAATAGACTAATAGAAGGAGCAAAACCAAATAAATCAGTAAACTTTATACCTTCCCCCGGTGTTATGAGAAGCCCTTTTTTCAGGGAAGGATTAGGAGTAGAGCAGGGGCGTAAACTAGGGCATGCTGTGGCAGAAAGTCTTGGAATTGGAAATATTCCGATCACTACAATACCAAGATACAAAACTAGGCGAGAAATGCGATTAATGACTGCTAAAGAGGTAAAAAAAGCTGTGCAGAGAGGTGATTACACACAAGCAGTAACAAGAGAATTGAAAAAACCAGGGACGTACACAGAAAAGGTAGAAGCATCTGTAAAACGTAGAGAAGCTGTAACACCGGAAATAATGTTGGATTATCTTAGACAGCAGAGACCGGAGAGGCCTGTATCACCAGTAAGATGGAAAAGAGGCGTAGCTCCAGCAATAGATAAACACATAAACATGTACAAGAAGCAGCTGAAGACAGCAACGGGAAAGGAGCTTGATCAAATACAAAGGAGCATAAAAGCCTTGGAAAAAGCTCAAAGTAAGCAAAGGGCAGCAGAAAAAGCCTGGAAACCAGCAGAAGAGGTATTAGAGAAGGAGTATACTAAACAAAAAGAACTCAGGAAGAAAATTGCCTCCGTAAGAAATTTTGAAAGGTATGTCCAATCACGTCAACGCAGGGAAAGACCCGAATCTGCTACAAAAGTATCTAGCCCTAAAAGGATTCTACCAGCAGAGGGTTACTTTATCAAAAGAATTCCGTTTACTGCCAAGCAATATTTATCTACAAAGCGACCAACTGCGCTAGAAAGAGAAACTTTCCGCGGCTTCTTAAATGAAGCTATAATAGCTAAAGTATTAAGGAAACGCAGAAAAGAAAGAGTAAGGGAAATAGCTAAGGGGAGAATAGAATTTGAACAAAGAGTTAGAACTTCCATGGTAAGAAGGAGATTAGACGAGTATAGAAAAAAGATGGAAAGGAGATCACTATCTATCTCACAAAGAGCCTATTATGAGAAACAGATAAATAGAATACGGAAAGAGCTAGAGGAGGAACCAACACTAAATAGTGGATATACCAAGATAGCGCAGAGGGTATAAGAAAAGGAAATTCTATATAATATATAAAGAGGATTGGGGGTTAGATTACCCCCAATTCTTTTACTCAGTGGATATCTCAGATGTGGTATATTCTATCTCATCTTCTAAATTCGGGGAAGTTATAAGTATACATAAACCAAACCTTCCAGTATACTCCTCAGATTCCATGTCTTCCATAGCATCAAGCATTAATAGATCTTGTCTTGCGTCCAATGACACTCCATTTTTAGATGCTTCTACAAATAGCTCATTTAGTTGTATCACGGCAATACGTAACTGACCAAAAATAGTTTGGTCTCCAGCTACATCGTACATGATAATTACCTTATGAGCAATAGCAATAGGAGTGTCTGGGTAATCTTCTATAATACTAACGACATCCCACAATATACTTGTTTCAATATATCTAAGCCCCGCCTCCTTTAGGAGATTATTAACCTTATCCCTAGCCGGGTATAGTTTTTCATCTATAAATCTCAGCTTGCTCTCGTGCTTTTTAAGATTTAACTTTACTGCCATATCATAAAATAGACTAAATAACGTGCGCAACACATTATTAGCATAAATATTAACAACTATTGAAATTAACAAATGTACATTCTTGTGTCTTATTATCAGGACTACAAGATGAAGTGTCAAGGAAAAATGTTGACAGCCAGGCGCATAACTGGTATATATCTATTACAGATCAAAAAAAATACGCATTATAACTAATGTTCACCAAGGAGGATTATACATGAGACTTCACCCACTTGAAACTTACAATGATCCGATAATACCGTTATCAAAAAAGTTTCATATGCCTACACTACCGCCAGTGAAATCAGCGGATGTTAGCAGACTTATACCATACAGTAAAAACAATGATGAAGACTATAACGGAACTTTGCACTTTTTTATGGATGATCATAAGTTCCAAGACTTGCTGTACTTCCCTCGTAAATATGTTAGCATAGCTCAGAGATATAAAAACGTTATACAGCCTGATCCGTCCACATCTGTGTGGTGGAATTATAACTCCCAGAGATTTCAGACATTTCTAAAACAGTATGTAGGAGCGTTGTGGGTTTACAGAGGAAATATAAAGGTTATACCTAATATACACTTTCCTCCAAACTACAAAGAGGAGGAGTGGGAATTTTATTGGGATGGTATCCCAAATAGGAGCATACTTGCAGTATCAGCACAAGGGGTAGGGGACCGCAGTGGGAATAAAGATGATCAAGAGTGGTTCCTGACTGGAGTAGAACAAGCATTTTCTCGGCTGAATCCAATAAAATTATTATATTACGGCGGAAGAATAAAGAGACTTGAGGAGGAATGGGGAGACAAAATTACCAGATATTCAAGGGTAACCTTTATAGGACAGTACAATGAACCGGTCATTGAAGGAGAATCCTTAATAGGTGAACCCTATGAAAAAAACAATTCGGGGGAGATTACATGTCACAAAGAGGAGTATCAGCCGGAAAAGCAGCTGCTCTGGAAGCAGCCTACGGAGCCCAGGCTACATATACAGCAGAAGAAGCTGAAGAACACCTTGGAACAACTTCTATGGTCGAAAAGGCTGCAGAAATGTCTAGAGTTGCGAATTTTAGAATGCAGAAGAGAGAACAAGAAATCGCTCTGGCTGGCGAAAAAACTTCTGCATCAAGGTGGCTCAAGGAACAAGTTAAACAAGTGGTTGGTATCAGGCCTGGGGAGGGCTATTACGCACGAAAAGTACCATTCCTTGGGATCGAATACATGTCAACTAAGGAACCTGAATTATTACAACGAAAAATACCATTCACAGGAAAAAAACCGCAGGAAGTTTATATTATCGATCGAGCGGCAACGCCAGAACCAGCAGTATCAGTCGGTGACCGAAACTATATCTCCAGTTTACACCGGAGCATTCGAAGATCAAGGTCCATTATTAGTGAAACTAGAGAGGCAACAATCGGATTTCAGCCCCCTACAGTACCAGGGCCAGGAAGGACTGGAAACCCTCCAAAACGAGTTGAGTGGCACGATGACTACACGCACAAAACATTTGTTGGGGATGGCTTGGGAAAGATACCTCCAGCAAAAAAGAAACCAGCCAGACGTAAGGTTCGGCGAGCTCGACGCCCAATACCATCAACTATGGCCGGCTACGGCGTGTCCCAAGGACCGACTAAAGCTGGCCAATTTAGGGCTGAAACACTCCGCAGGGCTAGAAATAGGGCTGTACTCTCAGAAAAAATCCAAAATCGTGCTCAGAAAAAAGCGCAAACCAAGTTGGATATCCCAAAACAAGCCGAAATTGCAAAGTCGTATGAATTATCGGGACAGTTTGCTGCTACAGGCACAGCCCACGGAAAGGCTTATCGAACCTCTAGTTTATCTTCTATTGGACGTTCTTCACCAGCAGAATCAACAAAATCTGCTGGACCATCGAAGGTGCATACTATCAAAGAACTACGAGAAAGACGAGCTATTAATAGAGAAACCGAGTCCAGGCTACAAGCTGCACGTAGAAGAGATTCCTCAAGAAAATCCAGAAAATCGGAGATTATCGATCAAAGAAAGGAGCGCAGAGGACAGGCAAAAGAGAAAAGCAAGCATACTGTTGCCTATCTCGAAAAGCAAACCGATTTCTACATCCAAAAAGCTTGGGAACCGAAACAAAGAATCTTCAAGACCGATACTAAACAACGTAATAGAGAAGGAACTTTCGGAACCGTTACAAAAGGGGAGCAACCAGGTTTCAGAAATGAAAGACTACAAAAACGAAGAGAATTTCTACTTGCAAAAAGAGGAGAAAAAAGACTCAAAGCGCAGGAGAGAGAAATCCGAAAATTACAAAGAGAAGCTACAAAATCAGGGGAAGGCGGGACAACCGTTACTGGAGGATTATCACCACTTATCAGAAAAAGATTACGCAAACTCGTTGCAAGGGTGTAAATATTTCGTTGTAATAACCGGATTAAGAGAATCAATAGCTCTTTACAAGTGGGCAAAAACCTACAATTTAGATGTAGAACCCATATACATTAATAATGAGTGGATCTTTGATGATATTCTTGTATATATAATAGAAAGCATCCCTAATGTAAAAAGATTAGATACAAACTACTCTTTTGACTCGATGATAGAAAAAAACGGTTGGCCAATATTACGATACCAATCGAGATTATGGTGTATAAAAGAACTGCTACGTACTGTAGACAGGTACTCTAAATCTTCGAAAAGAATAGAAATGGTACCGTTGTGTCTGGATAGTAAAGAATCAGAAATAAGAAAGCAAGCTGAAAATAAAATCTATCCGTTTATAGATCTCGATAAGAAGATCTCCGATCTGGAAGAAAATAACTGTATGGAAAGTATCTTACGGGAACGCTGCGGACCTTCTTATTTATGTCCTATGAAAGGATGCAAGTATTGTAGCCTAAGACCAAAACATGAACTTAGGGAAATATTCAATAAATCTGTTGATGAGAAAACCAAAAATGACGTACCAAGTACATTATGGGAAGAAATATCTGTACGAAACAAGATAATAAAAAAGCAACCTGCTGCATTTAGTAGCTATGTAACTATTAACGATCTCGAATACGAGTTTATAAGTAATAAGCATGATCTACCTATAGAAGAGACACAAGAAACTGCAACGGGAAGGATAATCACAATGAAAGAACACAGATTAAACCAGGTAAATAAAGCGATACTAGAAAAAACATGGATGTGGGCCTCTAATTTTAGATCCCCTAAAAAATGGTATCCGGTAAAACCACTTGAATTTTCTAGTACGGGGAAAACAGTAAAGGTAACAACTTTGGATGGTAGGGGGCACGAAAAATGGCTTAGTCCATCTAATTTATACAGACAACCGCCTGAAGGGTACTTTGGGAAAATGAAATAAACAGGAAGAGGATCACAAAAATGGCAACAGGAGAATATAAAAATATAACAATTGACGATGTAGTATCCGCTATAAAAATACTTAGGGACGGCATAGTAACCGATGAAAATCTAAGTACTGTAGTGGGGGTCGTTGACAAAATGAAAAGCTTACTACTAAGCATATATAGAAAAGCAAATAAAGTATATGATGGAACAACTGTTGACGCAAGCGTAGTAGCAATGGCCAAAGCACGCGGACTCGAAAAAGAGTTGATAAGCGTTTTAAACGGATTTAACGCAAAAAGAGGAAGTGCAGGTTGGAGAGAACTACGCGAGCTAATAGGCAATGAAAAATGGGAAGATACGGGAGCAAGATCTATATCTATAGACGGATTTTTAGATGCTTTAATGTTTCTTCGTGATCATATGAGCCAAGCAGATGACATACTGTCTGACGTTTATAAATTATTTGAAGCGGTAAAAACAGTAGAATGGTTTGGCGGATCATTAGGCAGCAAAGAAGAAGATGCTTACAGAGAACAGCTTGTAAACAGTATATAATAAGAAAACGAAACAGGAATCCAGCACGGGTTCCTGTTTTTTGATAAATCTGAAGGTACAATAAAATGAAAAGAGACAATATATACTCTAAAATGGCACAAAACGCAAAAGAGTCAGTTAGCAATAAAAATCGTATAAAAGATATCTTTGACTTAGTAGACAGTACTGTAAAAATACCACTAAACTACAAAAACATTCGAGGAGATATAAAAACAGGAGATATACTTCTATTCTCTGGTAACAGTCTACTTAGCAAAATAATAAAGCTAACTACAAGAAGCAACTGGTCACATGTAGGGATGGCAATAGAATCATCAGAACATGATATGATGCTTATATGGGAATCAACAGTAAGGCAAAAGAAAAATAGTCGAGGGATTTTTCCGCAGGTAGGAGTACAAATATCTACACTAAGTCAGAAGGTAGATGAATACGACGGCATAGTTGCCGTTAGGCATCTTGAAAAAGAGTTCGATAGTGATATGACAAAAGAACTGAAACTATTCAGGAGGGAAGCAGAAAATACACCGTACGGATTTGACATAAAAGAACTGTTGTTAGCTGTTTACGACGGACCGTTAGGGTTAAATATCCAGGATTTATCAGGACTGTTTTGTAGTGAGCTTATAGCTGAAACTTACAAACGTGTGGGGTTAGTAGAAAAAACTATCCCATCAAACGAATATATACCTAGCGACTTCTCCTCAAGCAGCAACATACAATTAATAAACAATTCTCTCAGCAAGGAAATTCTAATAAAAGATGAAAATACGCAATAAAGTTTTATTCGCAGCGACTTCTCTATTGATTGTTTTGTACACAACAGCACATATTGCGTCTAGCACTTTCCCGAACCGACTAAGCACAATCGAAAACAACATGATACGGCAAGTAACTGAACATGCCGTACTCAACATTAACAAGGAACTAAAGTTCCTTGAACGTACTTCCCTCGACTGGTCAAGATGGGAAGACACATACAACTTTATACACGGAATAGACAAAAATGAGTACATAAAAGAAAACTTGTCAAAGGAGTCTTTGGGACATATAAATGTAGACTGCATACTGTTTCTAGACGCAGACAACATTGTGTTATATAAAAAACTATTGCTACCCAGCAGTACAGAATTACAGGCAGCAGTATCCAAACTCGAAAAAATTTCCAAAGATTGGGCAAAACCCGCTACAAGCAGTGCGACTGTTAGCGGTATATTACCAGCTAACAACCTTTATTTTTTTGCAATAAGTACTAACATAACAAATGGAGCTAGTTCCGAAAAATCTGCAGGGCGAGTCGTCCTAATCAGAAAACTAAGTGAAACGTATGTAGCCAAATTGTCAGAAAACCCCTTATCATCTAAGATCAGCATAGAAGACCAAAATGCTTCAGTAAATTACGTAGAAATAAGTAGCACTCATATAATAATACGTAAAAACTTAAAACATCTTGAAAACAAACAACTGTTCTTAGTGTCAAATACTCCAAGGTCAATATATAAAATAGGCAAAATTGCAGAAACACACTTCCGAGTCACAATTGCACTGATGGGTGTATTTTTAGCGGCAATAGCTGTCTACATCTCAAAGATTCTAGTAATAAGCCGGGTTAATAGTACCATAAGATACTTACAACAAGCGCCGGGAATTCTACCAAAAAACATTGACGAGCCGAGCAAGGAAAAAGACGAGTTATCCATAATAGAAAAAACAATACACGATTTATTTAGAGAATTATACAATGCAAAAAAAGAATTAGAGCTAATAGTAAAAAATCAGGCAGACAGGCTCAGCCAGAGTGAGGAAATGTACAAACAACTCGTATGTACAATACCCGATACCATAATCGTTCATAAGAACCTAAAAATACTATTCATAAATAGAGCTGGGATGGAAATAGCAGATAAGTACGGAGCAACAAATATAATTGGCGAATCTGTATTAAGTTTTATACAAGAAGACAAAAAAGAAGAGATTTTAAAAAGAATAGAAAGCGGGGCAGTATTTGGGAGCCCGCACAGAACCATAATTTCTGCTCCGAAACTCGCGGGATCGGACAAAGCTGTAAATATAGAAGTAGAAAGCATATCTACACCAATAACATACAATAACGAGAAGGCAATATTAACCGTTCTAAGGGATATGACAGAGTGGAGAAAAAATCTTAATCTTTCCACGAAATTACAAAAGGCAGTAGAATGTTTACCGATAGGTATTACTATAACAGACCTTGACGGGAAAATAACATACGCTAACAATACAGATGTCAAGATGCACGGTTACAGCTCTGATAAAGATCTAATAGGCAATTACGCTATGGAAACCTATGATCATGGTGAACGAAGGTACGACTACAGCGGAGTTACAGAATGGAGGGGGCTAATTAGGGAAAGCACAAACAAAAGGCGGGACGGAACTGAATTTCCAGTAAGACTGATGTCTGAGGTGGTACATAGCAAGGAAGGCGAGCCGGTTGCAATAATAACTACCTGTGAAGATATAACAGAAAAAAAAGAAACAGAGAGAAATCTGCACATGCTAGAAAAAGCAGTTGAAACTACAGACGTTGGAATAACCATATCCGATGAAAACAGAAAAATTATATACGTTAACGAAGCAGACGCCGCTTTACACGGGTATCAAAGGGAAGAACTCCTTGGAAGATACTCAAACATATACGCTGTATTAAACACTAAACAGCAGCCGATAGGGGTTAAAAAAGAAGATTATAAATATTGGAAAAGGATCTCTAGGAACGTTAGGAAAAACGGCGAACCGTTTCCAGTAGAATTAGTATCCAATCCTATATACAACAATAACAGTAGTTTGGCTGGTGTAGTAACCGTATGCACTTCAATAGAAGACAGGGTAGCAGCTGAGATGGAAAAAGAGAGGTTGAATAAAGCTTCAAAAGACAGTGAGGAGAGGATGAGAAAAGCTATACTTAACTCACCGTTTCCAATAATGATGTGCTCTGAAAGTGGCGAAGTTTTACTATTAAGCCAAACCTGGACAGACATAACGGGTTACTCCAGCTTCGAAACACCAACAATATATAGATGGCTATCTGTTTCCTGCCCAAATTACAACGAGGAGTCTGCAAATAGCTTTACCAGAAAACTGTTTAGGTCCAGAATTGGAAAAATACATAACGGCGAGCTTTTGATAGAAACAAGAGAGAGTATGCAGAGAATTTGGGACATATACTCCTCCATAATAGGGTATTTACCAGATGGTAAAAGGATCTTCATGATAGCTGCAACAGACATAACGGATCAAAAACACTATCAAAACAGACTTTCATACAAAAGAGATTTATTAAGAACGCTCGTAGACACAATACCTGATCAAATATATGTACAGGACAGTAACCAACGTTTATCTGTAGCAAATAAAGCTTTTCTTGATTTCACAGGAGAAACAGATTATAACGCTATAATAGGAAAAACTTGTTTAGATATAAGTATTGGAGAATTTGGGTCTGAATTTACTAAGGAAGATACCGACATATTAAAAACTGGCATACCAATATTCAATCAGGAGAGGTTATTAGTAAGATACGATAATACTAAGATTTGGGTTTTGCTATCCAAAGTTCCTATAAAAAACCAAGATGACTGTATCATTGGCATAGTTTGTATAAGGCACGAGATAACAGACTACAAAGAACTGCAAGAAGAGCATAAAATGTTAAAGGAGGCCTACAAATTCATTGCCCAACAAACTACACAATTTCTACACGGGGTAAACAACGAATATGAGCAGTAGTGAGATTGCAATGAGCGAAAGACACGAACTCCTAAAGCTGCAAAAATCTTTATCAGAAGAGATGAAGAGACAAAACGATCTCAGACTTAGAGAAACTATAGCTATCGAAAAAAAGACCAGAACAGACCTGAAGACACAGGAAATAGAAAGGACGAGGTTGGAAGAAGAAGCTAAAACAAGGGAGATAGAAGAGAGAAAAGTAAAGTCTACAGAATCGCTAATAAACGAGATCCGGGTAGTAGTGGAGCTGCAACGAGCTTTATTGGAAAACCAACCAATACTTAATGTTTTAGATGCTCAAGATAGGAAATTAGATGCTCTACTAGAATTGCAGAGAATAATAATACCAAGATTGTTGAAGGAAGGTGCGGGTGATGAAGAAGTTCACAGATTAACTGAAATACTCAAATCATTCGGAAAACCAGGAGATTATATATTAGGCACTCATTTTAAAGGGGACCTCCTGACTAGCGGGGGAGACCTAAATATAGCAGAGAATAAATCTAATATAAAAACGCAATAAGGTGATACAAAATGACAATAAATAGTGAAAATATAAAAAGCAGTGGCGGAGACATAAATATAGTTGAGGGAGGCAGTATAACAACTACTAGAGAAAACACCGCGATAAATAGTTTAGACGATAAATTAAAGTCAGTAGTTCCTAATGACAAGGATAGAGAGGAAATACTCAGATCTGCTGAAAAAATTTCGGAGATGTCTAAAGAAGGTAATGTCAATCAGTCCAAAATAATAGCTATTTTAGAAAAAATAAAAGTACTCGCTCCCAAAGCGGTAAAAGTAGTAATAGATACTCTGAAATTAGTTGGTATAGGAATAGCCGTTGACCAATATATATCAAATTAAGCTATAAAACAGAGCAGGATTTTTCTTGACCAAGTGTATCTGAAAATAAATAATAAGTACTGTATAAAATTATTAACTTAACTTGACATAGGAGGCTATGCAAATATGTATAAATACCCATTAAAAATTCAAAACGATTTCGAAGCAGAGTTGACAATCAACGATTTCATCGGGGCAGCCACAATGCTCGCAGCTAAATACGATCCGGACGGCTTTTTAGCCGTGCCGTGCGCAAACGATTCACTTGCCCGGCAAGAATACTTATTGCAAACATTGATGGGTTTACTGCTTAACCACACAAAAAATAGCGATTGGAAGTTTATTATAACAAAAAGCGATGCTTCATTTTTGATGAAACAGCTAGTATTGAAAACTGCGGATATTATAAATTGGCCAAGACCGATTCCACCAGAATACCTCCAAATAGAGTGTGATACAGATGATGATCAAATACCTTGCAACATTCCTGACTATAGGGGGTTCAAGATGGATAGCGGTATAGCTCTACGTAATGCCGCAAGTATAATGAACTTACTCTACTATTCAAGAGAGGCGTTTCTGTAAAAAAAATGTATAACGATAAAGTAATAGACGTAGTAGAACTGGATAGAAAAGAGCAAATACTAAACCAATTAAAGGAGAGTTTAAATGTGTCAAAGGATTCTGAGGTAGTTGGTATAATAGAAGAGTACTTCAAGCAGAAAAGGAGTTACGAAAAATCAATAGAGTTAGAAAAAGTACAACCAGTAATAGACGCCATAAACGAAAAAGATCCTGGTTACTACTGGTTTAGAATCAAA
>JAAGZO010001296.1 GCA_024206195.1 bacterium
AGACTTAATACCTCCCCCCGAAGGAACAGTCTTTGTAGATAAAGTAAAATGCCTAGAGTAGAAAGGATACCCATGAAGCCAACACCTAACATTGCAATTCTAATCCCAACAAAGAACGCAAAGGTTCACTTTGCAAGGACAAAGAAAGATTGTTTTGCTTTTATGAGGATACCATATTGTGGATGTTATCCTTCTACCACCATAAAGCTTACAAAATGTAGGCAGAAAGTTACTTGTTTAAGGTGCAAGAAGAAGTTAGAAAGGAGCAGGAAGTGAGCATAACAAAGCGAGAGATTAAGAGAAGTAATCCAGTAGAGGGTAGGTTTTCCCCAACCTCACTAGAAAGTTACATGTCCTGTCCTAGGTTGTACTACTATGAAAAGGTAGTACAACTTCGCCCTCATGGTAAAGGTGTAGCATTAGCCTTTGGTAGTTCTATTCATGAGGCGATAGGAACTTTCTATTCTGCAAGAACTATGGCAAGAGAAGAACTAGAGAGTACCTTTGCTCATCATCTTGCTGATGTTAAGGTTGATCTTCATAAGATGAAAAGGCATGAGATAGCGAAACTTCTTATGATAGCTGCCTTTACTAAGGAGTGGGCAGACCACCAGATACTTGGGGATGAGAAGAGATCATTGGAGAATGGCCTTTTAATCTTAGAGAACTACTGTGAAGCTTATCGTGGTGATAATGCTAAGTATGTTCCTGAGTTTATTGAGTGTCCTGTCACTATTGAAATGTCCAATGGAACTATGCTTATTATGGTTATAGATAGGCTTAGAAGGGAGGGGAAGTTTCAAACTGTAGTAGATAGTAAGACTAGTAGTTGGCCACTTACTGATTACTTCTTCCTTAAGTTTGATAATAGTTTCCAGCTTACTACCTATTGGAAAGGGGTAGAGTATACAACGGGTAGTTGTGATAATGCACAAGTGGACGCGATTAAAGTCCCGTATCCTCCAACAGGGAAGAATGCTTTTTGTAGAAGGACTATCTCAAGGACAGACTTACAGTTAGGGGAGTGGGAGAATACATATCTGAACATAACTAACCACATAATGGAAGGAGTCCTTAAGGATAATGAGGAGAAACGTCTTAAGTATTTCCATCAACAACCTACAGCTTGTGCTAAGTATGCTGGGTGCAAGTATCTACCTATCTATATATATGGGTATAGGCATCCCGCTGTAGTTAATGAGTTTACTAGAGGGGATGAAGATGACTGAGATGATGAAGACTACAGTTCCAACCTACTATATCAAGAGATTAGAAAGGGGGAGAAAGAGAGATAGGAAGATAATGGCAGACATGAAGGAAGAGATAAGATTACTAAGGGAAATGCTACAGGAGTTAAGGAGATGACTATGAACATAAACGACGTAGAACAAGCACTGGCAACCTTATATAATCAGCAACTTAAAGATGCAGCAGAGAATCTTAGAATTCTAATGCGCCTCAAGGAAGCATATGTTGATGATTTGCCAGAAGAGATTAGCGATTGGGGTATAGTTGTTGGTCTAATTCAAGTAGAAATAAGGGACTTTAGTCACTTAGCAATAGCAAGGAAGGTTCTTCGTACTGTTTATGGTACATGGACAGACTACCTTGACACTATCAGGCAGTATACAAAGTCTTGGTGTGAAGCAACATATAGGACAAAGGCAAATGGTAGCAGGATTGTTGTTAACTTTGCAGAAGCGGATACACCAGAAGAACTACTGAAAGGTGGCGGGTGTGGTTGGGTAGAGACACCTAATCCCCCAAGTACTGATGTTTCCTTTGTCTGCAACCTCCAAGAATGAAAGTGGGGGAAGGATAAAGCATGAAGAACTTTACTTATTATATAACTATTGTAAACTGTTGCATCATCATCTTCAACCTTTGCATCATAAGGTGGCAAGATAAGGTAAGAAAAGAAATAGAAAGTAGGTGGATGAATGACCCCCAATAAATATCA
>JAAGZO010001297.1 GCA_024206195.1 bacterium
AATAAGAATAGAATGTGGGGGAAATGATGCAAAAGAGACGGGTACTTATAGAACAGCAAACGGCACATACACAGAAATATTAAAAGCGGTTAGTGGACAAACAGTATTTATAGAGGCCGATATAATAGCCTTCACTGGTGATATTGACAACGTCTCAGTAACTCTAATCTCCGCAGACAATATCGAAACAGACTTGGAAACAAACAGAGCAGGAGCATCCGACCATATTGTTATGACAGAACTAGAGGGTCAAATTATAACAGCGACGGTACAGGAGTCTTAAATGGCAAATCCTTTGATAAGGAAATATCCTAAGAGGGTGAATAAACCTTTACCAAATAAGAGCGCAGGGATTCTTGACGACCACGCGGTTAGGAAGGTGTTAAATAGTGTGGAGGGTACAGTAGAGAAGGAGGCAATTAATGATAACGACATTTCTAATAAAAAATATGTTGATGATGCCATCGAAGCACGAATTGGGGCGGGGACTGTTCAAGGTCAGATGTTATATTGGGATACAACGTCGGTAAAATGGTTGAAAGCTACTGGGGTTTTTTGGGATAAGGTGAATAAAAGATTAGGTATTGGGACGGATAGTCCAGATGAATTGCTTGTCCTACAGGGGGCAGCGGCAGGACAAAGAATCAAATCTACAACTGACTCCACAATGAGAGGGCTTCAATTAGAAAATGATACTACTGGAAGCATAAGAATACACTATACTAGGTCAGGGGGAGCTAATCAAAGAGGGATTATTAACTCTATAAATGAATTATCGTTAAGAGTAGGTGGAAATCCCGGGGTAACAATAGATTCATCTCTTGATGTAGGGATTGGGACAACATCACCACAGGCAAAACTTCATACTGTAGGAGACACAAGACTAGGCGACCAAGCGACAAACTATGCAGAGTTTAAAGCAGATGGAGAATTAGAATTGGTAGGAACAGCGAGGGTACATAAGTCTCACACTATTGCATTAAGTAAAATGAAAAAAGGTGTTGGTAATCCTCCGGCAGATGGGATAAAGGATGGCTTTGCTACGTTAGACTTTAGTCCTACAAGAGAGGAAGAAGTATTTTTTAAATTCATTGCTCCGGCTGACATGGACACAACCCAAGACATGAGTATGCACTTAATGTTTTTTGTTGATACAGCCCCGGCAAGTGCGCAGGGAGTTCGTTGGTGTGTTGAGTGGAAGACAGTCGCAGCAGGAGAGGCTGTTGATTTTACATCTGGAACAGGAACGCTATGTGAAACCATCGCAGTAACCACAGGAACACCGGCAAATGATGCAATCCTTTTAGAATGTGAGGATATTACAGGAGGGGCTGGAACTATTGCTGCAGATGATTTGTTAATGTGTAGACTTTGTAGGGATGCCACTCATGCAGATGATACATTCACAGGAGACGCTAGATTAATAAAAGCCCATGTTCATTACACTTCTAACAAATTAGGTGAAGCTTTGTAATACAAACATTTATATAGTAGGATGTATGTATATATGTATGGAAATGACAAATGAAAGGAGGTTAGAATGGAAAAGATAACTATACAAGGAATAGAAGAAAAGAAGTCGAAAACTAATGTACCTTTTTGGGCAGTTAAGTTTACTGATGGTAGAAGTGGTACAGTTTGGGATGACCAAATTGCAAACTATATGAGCAAAGATGTTAAGATTGGTGGTTCTTGTGAGGTTGAAATTAAAACAACACCAAGCGGATATAATAACATTAGAAGTGTTAATTTTGAAAGCGCACAAGGAAACACTCAACCGGTACAAGAGAAAGTTGTTGATGTTGTGCCAAGTGTGCAGAATAACGCACCTAATCCACAGAGAGTAGGATTATATATTAAGTTGGCTGTTGAGATGTTAATTGCTGCCCCAGTTGAAGGAAAAACTGTTGAAGAAAATCTTTGTGAGAACATACAAGAAATTAAGAAACTTGAAGAGTTTACTATTGGTCTGTTGAGTCAATAATGGCAAATTCAAATTGTAACTCTTGTGAATATTGTAATTCTTGTGATTCTTGTGAATATTGTAATTCTTGTAATTTTTGTAAAAAGTGTATAAACCTAGTTAATGGGTTTATGTGTATAAATCTAAAGTTAGATCAGAAAGATAAATCGAAATATTGGATTTTCAACAAAGAAGTTTCAAAGGAAGTCTGGGATAAGCGTTGGGATATTGGGGAACCAAACAGATGTTCGAAGTGTGGATATTCCATTAAGTAAGATAATGAATGACATCGAAGCAACAGCGACGACGGAAAGAACGTTTGGAGAACTATCGCAAAGACTACGTGAGCAAAGACCAATATTCGAAAGAATGTTCAAAGAAACACAACACTATGAATATCTCGAAAACAGATTCTACTTGTGATGAATGAACAACAAGCCTTAAAGATGATGAAAGAGAGTCTAGATGACTTGAAGGTATTAGAGAAGTTCATGGATATTGAACTGTATCACCTCTTTGAATCGTTAAGGATGAATGTTAACGGAAAGATAAAGATTTAAATTAAGCCCCTACTTAAGGGGTTCATACTCAATCATCCTCTGCTACGGCTAGAGGTAGAGAGCAGACGAGAACGCCATAGAAATCCCTCTTTGAGGTCTTGGTTAAGAAAGAGCTTCGACTCCGTGGACTTGCAGGTTCGAATCCTGCCGTTTGCTTATGATTTGCGAAATATGTGGAGAAGACGAAGAGAATTGTTTTATGCTATCCGGAGGTAACATGTGGATGGCACCAAAGGAGATCAATGGAATACCTAACAGAAGACCAAAGTCTTCAGTATGAACCTTTAAGGGTACTTACAGGAGACCTATTAGAGAAGAGAGTCGTTGAGTGGTGTAGACTAGTTGATGAGACTCTTAATGTGTTGGAGACAGATAGAATAATGGCTTATCGTTATGAAAAGGAACAAAAGACTTACAAAACACCATATAATGCCGAAGAGTAGGGGTGGGAGTAATAATTTGGAGAATATCTGTCGGGTGTCTGGACGAGAGCATGAGAAGTATCATAGTTTATTTAGTAATAAGACTCCTAATGAGATATTGGATTATTTGACAGATGTATTTTGGAAAGGGGATGATAAGTATATAAGGGGGTATTATGATGAGTATATTAGTGGAGATTCGGGAATTGATGGGGTTCTTAGTGATGAGTGAGGATGATGTTATATTAAGTGGAGAGGTGGGGTTGCGTGGGTTTATGAATGTTTATGTGTCTTATTTGGTTATTTTGTTGGTGGAGATGGGAACTAAAGCCATGCTGTCGTAAACGATAGCCTATTAAGGCTCGTTATATATCAGTTAGCAAGCTAACTGTTCACACAAAGCTTCTCTGGCTGTTTACGAGCTATTTGGCTAAAACTCTCGTTTTAGCTGATTTAAGCTAGCTTTTTAGCTAGCTACCCCCCGTAAGCATAAGAATCGTCACTTTCGTTCCTCATCTTAAGCTTAAGCAACTGCGTTGAGCCGGCTTAGCCTGCTTGCTAAGCCTCCACCCCCACTCGTATCGCCTGTCGGGCTCACTCGCCCCCCTCGGCTCCGCTGCGGCTTGCCTCGCCCGCTCGCCTCGGCTCGCGGGCTTAGCTTGTATGAATATATGTTTATTATGTATGATGCGATTATTGGGTTTTGTTTTTTTGTGTTTGTATGTAGGACACCAGAGAATAATAAAATATATAAACTAAAGAGTTTTAGTAATATCAACATACCAATGACGGACTTCAAGAAATTTTTTAGTTAAGCGCTTGATTATGGGGTTGGAAATGTGTGGGTTGGATAATGAGGAGTGGTGCAGGTGACCTTAATCAAATCCACAAGAACCTCCGGTTTGATGATTCGCCGGAAGTAGGGGGAAGTAGCCCCTACGTGAGAAGTATACAAGAAGATGATTCACCACCAGGTAGAAAGAGAGATGCAGCCTCGAAAAAACCCTCTTTTAACCATTGGTCATAGTCGCAGCTATGTTAATAAAGGGCTTTTAGCTTAGCTAGCTAGCTGTTTTAGTTAAGGAGAATAATTCTAGTCTACATAAAACCGAAAAGTATATAAAGGAGTATATATATGTATAGGGATGGAATTAGAAAGATTTGAAACACAAGAAGAAGTTAAGGTTGCTATTAAAACATGTGAAGGAAAACATGAACAACAAGTAGCTTATAGTTCATATCACGATGCATTAACACAAATATGTTTCGGATGTAATAAAGTGAGGACTAATTTAAAATCAAATGGGTAGAACAAGATACAACAGGATTTCAGAACTCTTAAAACCAATTGTAGGGAAAACTTTACATAAAAATAAGATTTGGAGACGAATTGTTATTGATATTGGCGCATCCGAAACATTAGTCCGGGAATCTATGAACTTAATGATTACTTTGGGACTGATTCAAGAAGTAAAACAAGATTATTTTAAAGTTATTTCTAATAAAGCAGATATATGAAAAATCCCGAAAAAGTAGAACAGGGTAAGAAGTCAAGACGTCTGGGGGCGGCTTTTGAGGTGGCTGTACGTAAAGATTTAGAGTCTCAGGGGTATATTGTTGATAAATGGACAAATAACATTGATTTAGACACCGGAGAGATTGTAAAAGCCAAAACTCGGTTCTTTAGGGGCAAACCCTTAGGTCTAGGGAGTGGATTCCCGGATTTTCTCGCTATGATGCCTGTATTTGAGTCCAGAAACAGATTAAAGACCAAATATCGAGTAATTCTAGTAGAATGTAAAACAAATAACATATTATCAAAAACAGAGAAACTGAAAATGAACGCATATATTAAAAAGGGAATTGATTGTTGGGTGGCATATAAAGATGGCAGAGATAAATTGTACCGAAACTTTGTGGAATACAAAGAACGTAATACAGTACGCAGAAAAAAAATTAGGAATTGAATTAGATGATTGGCAAAAAGAATATATCACACACGAAGGAAACACTGTGGTTAGAGCAGGTAGGCAATCTGGGAAAAGTTTTGCGGAATCGCTTAGAGTTGCGTTGTTCGCATTACTTAATAATAAGACATCTACGCTTATTATCGCCTCGGTGGATAGACAATCAATCGAATTACTGGAAAAGGTTAAGAGTCAAATTATGGGGCTTGCCAAAAACCAAATCAAAGGAAGACCAACATTTCATAAAATCGAACTCAAAAACGGGTCTATCATTAGAGCGGAACCTGCCGGACAGACGGGATACGGACTTCGTGGGTTCACGGTCGATAAGCTTGTCGCCGACGAAGCCCATTATATTCCCGAGGCGGTATTTGTCGCTGTCCAACCAATGTTGGCAACTACGGGAGGGACAATCGACTTACTATCTACCCCTAGGGGTAATGTCGGATTTTTTTACGACTGCTGTCAAGACAAAGAGAACTTCTACGAAATTCATATAATATCAGCAGACTGCCCGAGAATCACAGACGAATTTCTAAAACAACAAAAACAATCTATGAGTAAATTACAATTTGCACAAGAGTATGAGGCCATCTTTATCGACGCTCTCCAAGCCTTCTTCCCTAAAGATTTAATAGATGAATGTATAGGTGAGACAGGATTAACAAATGGACGAAATTATTTAGGAGTAGACTTTGCGGGATATGGGGGAGACCAAAACGCATTCATCACTCTAGAAAACAAAGGGAAAAGGAGTTATGTTAAGAATTATGTAATAACCGAAAAAGTGAGGGCTTGGGAAACAGTCAATGAAATTATTCGGTTAAACGAACAACACAATTACAAACAAATCGGGGTAGATGATGGGGGACTAGGGACACCAATACTAGATTATATCCTACGAGAAACCTCATTAAAGAGAAAGACAATCGGACTTAACAACGCCTCACGGAGTATCAACGCCGACAAGGGAGTGAAGAAGTTGTTGAAGGAGGATATGTATGGGAACCTAAAAATGATGATGGAACAAGGATTATTAAAATTCCCAAAGGACGACGAATTAATCAGAAGCTTAACAAGTATACAATTTGAAATCGATAAGGAAACGAAAAGAATCAAAATCTACGGGAAATACTCACATATCACAGAGGGACTGATAAGGGCGGCGTGGTTGGTGAAAACAAAAGGATTAAATATTATGGCTTTCTGTTAATTCAATGGCACACACAGGAATATTCGCAACGTCGGCAGAATGTATCTTTAAAATGGGGAATGGTTACGATTCAACCAATGTAGATGAGGATAGAATCAATGAATTATGTTCACAAGTAGAAGGGTTCTGTTGTGCTCTGGCGCGTTACGACTTCGCGACAAACTGGGCGGCATTGGATGCAGTTACCAAAACACTTCTGACAGAAATAGAAAGTAACTACGTAGGATATTATGGAGCAATGTATGCGGCTGCTGGATATGGGTCACAAAGGGAACAGGAGAATATTATCAATACGTGTTGGGCACGATTCGTTCAATGTATCGGATTATTAAAAGACCAAAAGACAGTCACGGAGATAAAACCATAATGGCAGACCAACTATTAACAGGAACCACATTAGTTGAAAAGGAGAGTAGGAGCGCGGGGGATGTGGCGATTGGGGGAATCATTGAATGGGATGATACCTATACAACGATACCGGACAATTTCAGACTATGTGATGGGGGTACAGTAACAGACCCAACAAGCCCTTATAACGGGAACACAGTCCCAGATTATAATACGGAATACTTAAGCATACCAGCGAGTAACCCAATAACACAAAATGCAAATATATCATACACAGGAAATGCAGCCCAAAACACACTAACGGCAGGAGCTACGTTAATGTTTTTAGTCCCGATAAACTTACCAAACGGAGCAACAATAACAGAAGTATTATTTAGTGGAAGCGACGCAACAGAACCATACACAATAAAAAGAATAGGAAACGGAGCATCAAGTGGCTCGGAAACAATGGCAACGGATAACCTTAACACAGCGTCGACGACAATAACAAGCGGAACAATAGATAATAAAAATTATAGATATTTCGCATATATAGGATCATTAACATCAACAGACGTGTACTATGGTGGACTAATAACCTACACACCAAGAATGAAATTCATAATTAGGATAAAATAATGGCACATGACTTTAATAAATTCCCGGAACTGACGAACAACCAGATGAATCTCTATTACTTTGACAGCCCGCATCAACAAATTACAGACGATTTTGATGCTCGAGTTGTTAAGGTGGTTGATGGGGACACAGTAAGAGTAGAGTGTCCTTTTAGAAACTTCGACTTTCCGATACGTTTCTCAAATATAATGGCGGCGGAGATGAATGAGAGTGGGAAATCTTCCCGAGACCATTTATCAAACTTAGTATTAAACAGGGAGGTAGAAGTTATTATTGATAAGAATAATCGTGTTGGGAAATACGGACGATTACTGGGACAGATTAGACAGAGTGGATTTGACGTCGGGGAACAAATGAAGACGGACGGTTACGCAGTAGGAGTATGGCAGGAGCAGATGGGAATTAAAGATTTAATGGTAACACTAGATATATAATGGGAGATTTGAAAATATCCTCAATGGAGGCAGGAAGTAGTAGCAACACTATTACAAACTACTCGGTAGATGCTCAAGACCTAGATTCTCCAACAGACCAAAACGAAACAATTTGGGTAAATCAAAAATTCACTCAATGGCTAGGATACTTCAAAGAGATACCAGAACTCAACTCCGCTATCAATGCCAAAGCAACATGGACTATCGGAAAAGGATTTGAGGCAGACCCAGAGACAACATTCTTATTAGATTCAATAAGGGGATTTGGGAAAGATACATTTAACACAATCCTAGAAAATATGATTCGAACCTACTACATAGGGGGGGACGCTTTCTGTGAAATAATTAGAGACGATAAAGGGAAACTAATAAATCTAAAACCATTAAACCCAGCGACGGTACAAATCGTTGTCGGGAAAGATGGGATAATGAAACGTTACGAACAAATCAACACTACCAAAAAAGGGAAGAATACAAAGTTTAAAGTAGAAGATATTTTCCACCTAGCGCGTAATCGTATAGGGGATGAAGTACACGGGAACTCTGTTATTGAATCAGTAGAAAATATTATTTTGGCACGTAATGAGGCGATTAGTGACTATAAGGACGTGATGCACGATAACGTAAGACCACGTTGGAAATTCAAATTAAAGACAGACGACCCAACGGAAATCGCAGCCTATAAGGCGAAGATGGATGCAGTAACAGCAACCAAGTCACAAAACGTTTACGAACCTTTTGATGTAAGTGAGAGTGAATTGATATCCGTGGCGCCTAATGCAACCCTAGACCCTAAGGCGTGGATAGACCAACAGGGAGACTTTTTCTATGAGGCGGTAGGTACTCCTCAAATCATAATGGGTGGCTCCGGGGAGTTTACCGAAGCCTCCTCAAAGATAGCATACTTAGCCTATCAACAAAACATAGAAGAAGAACAATTATTTATCGAAGAACAAACAGGACTACAATTAGGACTAGAAATAGACTTAGAATTCCCTGCCTCTTTGGAGAACGAATTACTATCAGACAATAAGAAGGATGGGGATATGACAGAATCTAAACCAAGCGAAACAACCGCGGGGATGGGACAATGATAGAAAATGTTAATTTAATATCGAGTGTTGGGTTTCCTATATTCTTGTGTTTATGGTTTATGTTTAGAACGGAGAAGGTAATCAATAACAATACTACTGCAATGAAGGAGGTTTTGCGTAAATTATAATAGCAAAGAAGAAATATTAGATGGTAACAGCAAAAGAAAAACAAGAAAAAAATAGAATCCTATTAGCGGAGAAAGCAAAGAAAAGAGAAGAAAGACAAAAACTAATAGAAAAAGGGAAGACAAGAAAAGAAGCAATAGAAGAACTGAAACAAAGAGAACCAAAAGAATCACCTACTATCGACTTATCAAAACAACGAGAGGAACAGAAACAACAAATCACAGGAGAGACAAGTTTCAAAGAGGCGCAAGAACAAGTAGCAGGAATAACAGGGGCAGAGTTTGGGGAGCGTAAGAGGGAAGTATTTGCAGAGGAAAGACCAACGGAGAAAAGGGTTTTGGAGTTTGCGTCTGCTGGGGCAGTTGGTCTTTTGGGGGGATTAGGATTGGGTAATGTATTAACAACAGCGTCTAAGATAGCAAGAGGAACAGCAAAAGTAAGACAGGCAAAAAGCGTCTCTAAAATATCTCAAGCGTTCGGAGTAAGTGAAAAGAAAATAAACGACGCTATTAGTAAGAGAGCATTAAATAAAGCATTAGACAAAGCAGTAAAAAATATTAATCCAACATCATTTGCAAAGAAAGCTGGGGGAGTTGCGGGGACTATTGCGGGCGTGGATGTATTAACAGATTGGTACGCGCTAGACAACGTAATTGGAGGACAAAAGTTTTATATGAAAGATGTATTAAAGGAACTTAGGACGGGGACTATCTCCCAAGAAGACGCGATAAAGGCAATTAATGAATCTCGAGAAGTGAGAGAGATAGCGATTAATAAAGTAATAATATCAGCCTCAATAAATCCATTGATATGGCCAATGAGGAAACTTATATTAACAGGGATGGAAGGGGATGAGGTGGCAATCGATTTAATTGAACAACAGATTGAAGGATTTGTTATTGAAGAACCACAAACTATATAAACCCTATATACATACATATTATATGAACAATGAAGAAACCAATGAGAATAACGAAACAGGAACGGAAACTAATCCTACTGATACGTTATTCGATAAGACTAATGCGGCTACTGATAGGCTTGAAAAAGCCAATGAGAAGAAAGAAGAGTTGTTGAATAGAGAAGAAGAACTCTACGCAAAGCAAAAACTAGGCGGACAGTCTACCGCAGGGGAACAACAAACACCTGTAAAAACAGAAGACGAAATTTCTAGGGATAACGCAAAGGAGATGTTTAAGGATACACAATTAGAGAGGGATATTGAAAAGGCATATGGATAAAGAAAAATTACAAGAATCAATTAAGAATATAGAAGATGGAATC
>JAAGZO010001298.1 GCA_024206195.1 bacterium
ATTCTTTTCAAATATGTGAATATCATCACCATTCACGATGATGAAATTTCATCAGTAAAGAATGAAGAAGCCAAGTTTCAAATTGAAACTGTCAGACCTCCCATCTATCAACCACCTAGACCCCTTTCACCGGGGACACTTCGAGAAGTTGAAAAAGAAGTTCAGAAATTGTATCTCATGGGATGAATCACCCCAGCGAATGGAGAATGGGCTTGTCCTATTGTTGTTGTGCATAGACCTGGAGAAACAAAAAACTGTCTATGTGTTTAGACATGTTGATGTTGTTGTTCTACCAGAAGATTATTTTTGCAACCCAGTAAGATGTTGAACGTGCATAACGTTTCGCCCTCCTGAGTCTGTGTTGTGTTGATTTTAGAGAGGTCAATAAAGTTACTAAGTCTGATAAATATCCGTTGCCCTGGGTAGAAAGTTTAGTTGAAGGAGTTGGTCAAACTAAAATCAACTTTCTTTCTACCATGGATCTTAAGGCCAGGTTCCATCAGATTCCAATTGCTGAAAAAGATCAGGATAAAGCTGCTTTTCTTTATCCTGGTGGTTTCTTCAAATGGTTGTTTATGCCCTTTGGACTTAAGAATGCACCGTGGTGTTGCCACAGATTAAGGTACAGTGTTCTAAGCGGAATTCCGAAGTCAGAAGCAGAAAT
>JAAGZO010001299.1 GCA_024206195.1 bacterium
ATTGAAAATAAATTTCCTCTTCTCTGCAATACTGGACCTTCTCTGGAAACCCCTCTTATTTGGCAAATTTGCATGGACAAAGCTGAGAAACAACTGGCACGGCTGGACTGACTCGGATGATACTGATTGCTGTGTTATTGATTTTGCTGGCATTTGTAGGTCTAGTTCTCCTAGCAGTGCATCTTTTGAGCCTTTGAGACTGTGCTCCCGTGCTCTGTATATGTATTCTTATCTTGCCCATTTGTAATTTCTTGTAATTTCTGAAATTTCCCTCTTTTGGTATTTGGTTTGGTTGCTATACTGTATGTTTTGTTTCAGGGTTTTTGACCTGAAGAAGTATCTCCGTGAGATACGAAATGTCGTCTAGTAAAGAACTTTTGAACAGGGTCGGTAATCTGTGACTTCCGTGGTTTTTCCAACCTTTCTTAAATAATTTTGACCCTGAAGAATGGTTCCTTCACTACATGCTGCCTTAAGACTAAGGCAGTTTTGTTAGAAATGATGCAACTCTTTGTCCTTTATGGAGCACAAGACGCATCTATGACTCTGTTTGTTGCCAGAGCAGTGTCAATTATTGTTCAAAACTTACCAATACCTACATCTGTATCTAAAGATCCGATATGGATTCAGCAATTTCAAAGAGACACTCTGGAAAAAACACAAAGACCTATTATCAGTTGCCCAGAAATTACTTTGGCACCAGGATTGGAATCACTAAAGAAGAACAAATGAAGATCCGAGAACTGGTCAAGCCTGCTTGGAGAAAGTACATGGACACTTGCACTGAGTACATCAATCTTCATAGGGGCACCCTTAACGAAGTTGACCATCTCAGAGCTCGAACTTTAATTAACATTTTTTCCATTGCTTGGTCAGAAATCATACCTGTTTATGATGAAATCTCAAAGATGATTTTAATTGAAAGGAGTGCTAGACCTCAATTGGATGTCTCTTGCATCGATTGGGCCTTTAAATGAATGAGTTTAGCTCAATTCATGGTCCATGCACTATTGCAAGGAGGTACCTACAATTATTTTTCTCTAGTCAAGAACAAAATAGCTCCATATCTGCAACAAGC
>JAAGZO010001300.1 GCA_024206195.1 bacterium
ATTCATTCTGTCACATTACAGAAATCATCTGATCTTTTCAAGTATACCCATTTACTGCAAAAATATGGTATAGCACAAAGTCGTTACTTGAGACTTCTGTTAATTGCCAAGTAGACCCCGAAAGCTCATTTCGTGCCAGTCTTGTTGCACTTGTTCAATCGTAAGTTCTGCAAGGGAATCAAGCTTGTGTTACTCTTCTGAGGTTGGCACCTGTTCATTCTAGGTAATATATAGGTAGTCAAGTCGTGCTTGTAATTGCTGAAATGTCCGTTGTAATATCTTCATCTGCCATAGATCAAGAAGCAACACTAAATTGTGCATCTTCATCATCTGCCCCTGTGCTTATGACGAAGTCACCTAGTCATAAACCATATAAATATTGTGCTCATCTAGTAAAATGTAGATAAGAATGAGTATCTGGACTCATAGATATTCAATGCCTTTCATCAGCAAAATAACTCGAGGTATTCGCTGTTGCGTTCCAATATATATAAGCAACTATACATTTCGTTCTGATAAGAGCGTCTGCCTGTCAAGCTGTAGGATTCGCAACCGATGTCAATGTTCACGCATCATAATATATTACATGTAATCATTCAACATCTGTTATCACAACGCTGTCGCTCCCTACTTGTTCATATTTATCACCTAATTCATAGTAGTGGAAATCAGCTCATGTTGGTGCTATTGTAAACGTTCTCGTTCAATCTACAAAAGCTAATGTAGTATCAGTTCTCATGTCAGAAGGGAAACCGTTTGTGTCTGTAACCTCTACTGTTATATTCGCTATGTTTGGGAATACAGTCACTATTCAAGTTGTAGCATGCGATACTTTTACTACCCCCATTTCTACAACAAAAGCTCCATCGTCTGGTCTTGTTGTGGTGAATGTTCATGGTACTGTATCACTAAGATAAACTAAGTCACCAGCGGAAAACGAACTAGTGTCGAAGCTTCCAATGTCCCCTTGCATCGTTGCGTATCAGTTTGTGTTGTTTTCTATATCGTGGGTTGCTACTCATACAAACCTACAAAGTGACTTTTCGTGTGCATCTGCTTTTTGCACTAGATGTAATCAAGAAGATACTCAAGCGGAAGTAATTATGGTTCAGTTTGTCAGTGTAGCCCCTGTTTCATTCCTGACACGTATTACAAATTCTTGTCAAATATTAACAGTCATATCTGCCTCGTCGTTATAATAACTTAATGCTTTTTTGTTTGTATCATAGAAAACCTTTCCCTCTGCGTGTGTTGGTCAAGAAATGGGGTTCATTTTCATGGTGTCATCATCTTCGAAAGTTGTAGCGTTGTTTCATTGTAAGACTTTTCAAGTAGTACTATCAAAAGTGGCTACTTGGTTATCAACAGATGATCAAGGTCAAGTCGTTTTTGTGTCTGCGTAAGCTTTTATACTTTGTTGTGTACAACCTTGATCAGTAGAGTCACTAACCATATTATCCTCGTCAAGTAGCGTTGATTTTACAAGATTTATTCAAGTTATGCTCTTGCTTACAGGAGTGCCACCCATATCATTTTCCATCTCTAATAGTGCATCAGCGGTAGCGGTTGTTGAGACTGCAATATCTGAAATTTTCACGTCTGCCATGTTTTTAAATAACGAGTTAAATTATGTTGTGACTCTATCGTTCGGTGTTGTTGTTACCCTGCTGTTTGCTGAAGTAGTGACCCTGTTGCGTATAGTTGGGGTGACAGGTCACTGATTATATACTCAGTCCCTAAAATCCACAAATCACTGAAACGTGACAAAATGCATAGGTCTGTCCTCTACAGGTTGATACTGTACTCAATGAGCAAAAAGGTCTCTACTTGGCATTAGTCAAAGTTAGTACGTCAAAGCTCTACATTCATCAAGACATTTCATCATGCAATAAATTGAAGATCTCAAGGTCTTGGTCATCTAAGGTTTACGATTACGTCAGCTCAGATTTTTTGTCAGATTGCTGTTGTTGGAGTTCATGATCAACTATATCTAACTTCTGCCTCTGGCTGAAAAGTGATAGCGTTGATTTCGTTTCGGTCGCCAACTACGCCACTTAAAGCAGTACCGCCATTTGCGGTAGTCAACAGATCTTCTAATGTTGTAGCTGTTGTTGTAACAGTAACTTGGATTTTTGGTAGTTTTTGGATTTGCATCTATATATGAAAAATAATAAATTGTTTATCTGTTTACTTTCTCTACAAGTTTTATACCGTCAATTATGCCTTTTAGTTCTTCAAGCCTCTTTTTGTTCGCGAATCTCCCCTTTCTTCTGACTCTGTATAGAGTTCTGTATTCTTCTTGGAGTTTTTCAAGATCATATACTTTTGGCTCTAGCTTTTTTGGCTCTTCGATTGTTTCTTGTGTCGCTGGTTTCACCTCTGAGATTTTTTTCTCTAGCCACTCTTTATTGTTTTTCATATTTAAAGGAACTTCTTTTCAAACTACTTCCTCATACTCTTTTCTTATTGTGTCCATGATTAATTGTTAAGATTTAAAGAAGGGGGACGGATCCCCCAACGGTTATGCTATTATGTTTAGTTCACACATTCTATTTGCTCATTCTGTGAAGGTCTTTAAACCATACAAATCATAAGTAATAAAGTTGTGTCCTAGTTTCAATGGTGATTTATTCATTTGTACTTTTATGTCTGATTGGATAACAAGATCAGTTGATCCTTGTTTCGCGACATAACACAAAGCTCTTTCTGTAGCGTCTGTATAGTTGTCCATAGCCTCGACTATAGTAACAGAACCAGCTGAGTATATAGACAATGTATTAGCTGTAGTGTCAGCGACTGCAAAGATACTTGAAGCATTAATTGTGTCCCTATCGGCTGTAGACAATGCAATGTATGCAGAACCTGCTCCAGCTCCTCAATTGATTGCCGCAGTTAGGTTTGCCAAAGATATATCTTGATCAGCTCAAAGATCTACTTCTCAAGCCACACTTGGAGCCGCTTTGAAAGTGAAAACTACCCCTGCGACTGTCAATGTATCATCAGCAGATACGTTACCTGTTAGTGTCCCAACAGTTGAATGACATACATTGTTAGATTCAAAGATTCTGAATCCCATGTAATCACCTTTGTATCCGTTTTGCAGAGTAGAATCTGCTTTTGCAAACCCATTACTTACCATACTTTGTTCCATAACTGAAACAATTGAAGGTGTGACTACTGCATTCCAAGCCATATTGTCTTCGATGTTTCCTTCTCTCATTACTGCTTTAGTTTTTGAGAAAGTTTTCACAACGTTTGATGTAGTCAATGTAATAGCGTTTCCACCAGTTCCACCAATATCACCATCATCTACGTCAAGGTTAGCGTTTATAATCTCTCTAAGATATCTACCATCAATTTCATTTCTCAATTGATATGCGTCATCATCAACTAATTGGTTAACAAGATTGTACTTGTTTTGGATTTTGTCGATGTTGTCGATGTAAGTAGTAATCTCTTTTGTTTTGTCAATATCCAGATATTCATCTGTGATTGTTCTATCTTGTGCAGTTGTGTCAACCCCTTTTGTGTAGTCTCTTACTGAAGCTCTACTTGCATAAGGTCTGTGAACTTTGTCCCCATCTGATAGAAGCTTTTTTTCTTCAAAACTCGCTGTTGCTCTCGCTACAAGGTTGTTTTTAAGAAGATACTGCATCCTTTTTGATCGATACTCTGCATTACCTGCGGTTAGTGCGTTTGCCATTGTGTATATAAATTAAATGTAAAAAGTTTACTGAGAAACATCATACAAATTAACACCTTGTGCCATCCCATCACTTCGCTTAATAAAGTCTTCACCCGACATTTCCAGCGGATTAATGTCTCATTCTGCTGAAGATTCTGGAACTCAAGATATCCCTGTATCTCAAGATTTGCTTTTGTTTCTAAATTGTTGGTCTACCAGTAGTTCTGGTTTGTTTTTTGCTAAATATAGGTTGTAGCATTCTGTGTATGAAAGGGTGTCATGTGTCTCTCTCATTTGTTTGATTCAGTCAGTGAACTCTTTTGCCTCTGGGTGGTCAGTCATGAATTGAGCCATCTGTAGCTTGTCCTCCGCTTCAATCTGATTAGATACATTGTCCTCTTCCATCTTCGTCAGCCTCTCCTCCATTCATTCGAACTTTTTTAGCTTTTCTTCTACTTCTGCCTTTTCTCTTCTAGC
>JAAGZO010001301.1 GCA_024206195.1 bacterium
GAAAAAAGAAAAGAGAGATATAAAGAAATTACTAATAGTATTAACCTTTCTAATAACAGCAACAAATCTAACCTGTAACGCAGCAACCTATTATATATCAAAAGATGGAAGTGACAGTAACTCCGGAACCTCATCAAGGCCGTGGCGCACAATAGGCAAAGCTAATAGTACATTAAGGGCTGGGGATACGGTGTATATAAGGAGGGGAACATACAGGGAGACAATACGTCCGTCGAGATCTGGAACAAGAGGGAATGAAATAACTTATGCAAGATATAGTAATGATGAAGTGATAATAACTGGTGTTTCTGATGCAGTAAATATATCAGAAAGAAGTTATATCAATATTGATGGATTGAAGATTTTGGATGTTAGTGGGCAATGGGTAACTATGCGGCCAAATGGTTGCTATAATACTATTCAAAATTGCTACATGGAAGAGGCTGGTAGCTATGCTGGTATTCGGCTAAGAGATGGAGCGGATTACAATAAAATCTTAAATAATACTATGGTAGGATACTGCGGGCCGGATGATTTAATACAAATTTATGCTGGTAGTCATAACTTAATTGATGGAAATAGAATGTATTACGGACCTCATGATGCCATTGATGTACAGGATAGGCCGGATGGGAGCGCAAGTTATAATATAATAAGAAATAATTATATCCAAAATAAATGGCATTCCAATATAGATATTGAAGGAATTGAGTATATACTCGTTGAAAACAACGTGATAGTTGATGCTGGTGATGATGCGGCAAATAGCCCATGTGGGACGGATAGAGCTAGAGAGTTCCCAATAGAGGGGCACAAAGGAATATCAGTTAATACTAGATATGGTATATATAGGAATAATGTTGTTATAAATTCTGGGCATTTTATTAGCCTTCCTTCTTACGACGTAATAGAGAGAGGGTTTTCAGAAAACAACATGATATACCACAACACAGCGAATAAAAACTATTGGGGCGTTCGTTATATTTATGATTATCCATCAACTGACAACATTTTAAAAAACAACATAATCTATGACAATACAATATATGAAATAGGAATTACTGGCTCGGGATATACAGAAAATTATTACATAAATAATAATATACTTGGTGCTTCAGTGAGATACAAGGCCGGTGATACTGTTAGAGATACTCTCTCCAGGGATCCACTTTTTGTAGATGAAGACGGTAGTAGCTCATCTTCTGTAGCGCTTATACCGGATTCATTAGAACAAGCCAATGAATCTTTTAGATTTGAATTAAGATCAACTACAATTAGAGTGGAAGACCGTGATCTAAGGCTCAGGTCAAATTCACCTATGATAAACAGGGGCGCCTGGCTGACAGAAACAACAAGCTCCGGTAGTGGGCGAACAATACATGTAGAAGATGCCCGCTATTTCATGGATGGCTGGGGAATAATAGAAGGTGATCTAATACAGCTGGAAGGTCAGCAAAGAACAGCTCGCATAACAGATGTAGATTATAGAAATAATACAATAACAGTAAATACATCATTATCCTGGAGTCGGGGAGATGGAGTAAGTTTGCCGTATTCCGGCAGCAGGCCTGATATAGGGGCATACGAATACGGCGGA
>JAAGZO010001302.1 GCA_024206195.1 bacterium
ACTTTTTTACCCAAATTAGCCCTTTCTTTTGCTCCAACCACAACTTTACCATAAGAATCAACAAGTAGGGGAATGGAAGACTTGACAGTCAACTTAGAGGGAACAAAATTCCAGAATCTGGAAGGTTCGCCAGATTCTAGAATTCCCTTCTCTACACGGAACTTAGCAGACCTTTTTGCGCGTTGGGCTAACCGAGATGCCTCTAAATACTTGGAATAATCGAAATTACTTCTAGATTTCATCTACCTCTTATGTAACAGATAAGCCCGACGACCTAGCCTGTCGACACGAGGACGACGCAGAACAGACCAGGAACGACTGCGCACCGGAACATAATATCTGTCAATAAGAGGCCAAAGAATAGAAAGAAAAATACTCCAAGCAACTTCGACGTCTTTAGTTTCCTTAAATAAGTCATCCATGCAGATCTATATATCTACACGAGAAGAAGTTCTTTCTGCATTCACGGTTACATTTCTCTAAGGCAACATTTTTGGAATTATGCCTACGTAAATCACGAGGATTATTGTCCAAAGGCAAAATATCATGGCAACATTGCATAGCCCATTCATCAACTTGTATAATACATAACTAAGCAAGCCTTACTGCGTCTTTCGCTAAGCAGCGGAATTTCCAGTCTCTGCAATCTATATCTGCATAGTCAGTGTAAGCAATATCAGATCTACGCGCTACTCGCCGCGTGTACTCGTGTTGCAGACGCTC
>JAAGZO010001303.1 GCA_024206195.1 bacterium
ATGTTTCATCTTTACAAAAATTACATACTGTTCAGTGTTCATATTCGCCACCAGGATGGAACACCTTTGCAAGCAGCTCCAGCAGACCAAGTTGGTCCCATCAATCTCATTGGCAAAACCTTCTTCAGCCTTTGCAATGTATTGTTTGATGTTTCTTTTTTGCTTGGATTGTATTATGCTGCTGTGTAGTTGATGTTGAAAACAACGAGTAATATGTAGAGAAATTTCTGCCATGGGGTCGCCTACAATTCATTAGAATAAAGTTAATGACATATGCCACTCCAAACCAAGTAGCAAGAATAACAATAGGGGAATATTGATGAACATCCTTTTTATATGGGATCCAACAAAGGAAATCCCTTAATTCTTTTGACATTGTCAGGAAGTCACAATGTCCAGACATTTGATCCAAACCTTGACAGATTTGATGATCTAACATCCAGAATTCTTGATCCTGACCAAGATAAATGATACCAGTAGTATCAGATGACATATCGGCTTCAGCAGGAAAGGTCTGATACCCCAAAGGTCCAGCACCCTTTTCTTTAATTTCTGTCACCATTTTGTCCAAAGCTTCTTCAGTTTTAACATATTCAACAAAAATGTTATTGGGATTAA
>JAAGZO010001304.1 GCA_024206195.1 bacterium
ACAAGATGTGTATTAAGTGCACAAATTTTGAAAGTTATAAGGCGTTGGGTCACCCACAGAGAATTATCATTGACTTCGGGAAGTGTTTTTGCTTACCTGACACTCCATATGAAGCAGGAGGGCAGTGCGTCAGTAAATGCCCTGAAGATTCTAAGTTCAGTCAAATTGGCCTTTGTGTTACTAGCTGCAGTGAAGGAAATGCACCTAACTTGAAAAATGCTTGCTCAACCTGCCCTTTTAAATTAAATGGACTATGCACTCTAAAATGTCCAGAGAACTATGGTTCAGACCTTGAAGGAACCTGTACTAATTGTAAACTACAATCTCCAACAGCCTTTTTCTATAAAAATAAGTGTTTAGTTACCATTCCATCTACGACTGTAATGATAAATGCAGAATTTAATGTGTATGTTGATTGTGATCAGGCTTCCCCTCCACAGAAGATCCACAACGGTGGATGTGTTCCTAACTGTCCAGAGAATACCGCAACTTATGAAGGAAAAAGCGAATGCGTCAAATGGAAAGAAACCTCAAAATTTTTAAGAAGCGGATATGTTGTTGACTCTTGTCCGGAGAAAACCTACCCAGATGGAAATAATATTTGCATTTCTTGCAAAGAGAAGGATAAATACAACTACCAAGACCAGTGTATAGATAGTTGCCCAAAATACTTTTTATATGACGAAAACAACGCTTGCTATGACTGTAAAAGCTTAGGAAAATTATATCTTTCTGGAGAATGTGTTTTAACTTGTCCTTATTACACTTTTAACCTGATTCCTGAGTATAGATGTAACTTTTGCAAGGAAGAAGGCGGTAAGTTTATGGTCTACGGGACTAGAGAGTGTATAGATAAATGTAAGGAAGGAGCAATATCAGAGAAATCTA
>JAAGZO010001305.1 GCA_024206195.1 bacterium
AATAGCAACAAACACCTCCTTACTGAAAAGATTTCCTGCAATTATTCATGACACCTCGCACATACGTCAGTTTTGTAATCAAAAAGACTGCATACTACTGTAGTTCTCTGTAGAAAGCATACAAAAATTAAAAAGAAATCAAAGCTGCTGTATTGTTCAGCCTTTTCGCTGTTATTATGAGAAAGCTAACTGCAAACCAGTCTACTCAAGTCCAATGAACCATCTCTTCCTCTGCTATCTCATCACTCTCAGAAATCCCTTCAACACTTGGCGTTTTTTATGAATAGTAAGGGGAGAAGCACGTTTTGAACACTTTCCAGTAGAAGGGAAGCTAAACTTTTGCTTGCTTTTCTCTGTCTGCCTTTTTACAGAAAAGTTCATGCATTTTTGCAGCAGTGAGCAAGGCAGGGATCGAAATACATTTATGTGAGTGATGGCTTTCACAAGTAGAAATGAACTTAAAATATATGTGTTCAACCGTTCTTTGTTTATCCTCTGAAGCTGCCCTGCCTGCAGCAAGCCAGCAACTTCCTTCCTTCCATGTTTGCCTCTCACATTTCGATGTTTATGCATTTTGATTTTTTTCTAACTACTGTACATTGCACATACGTCATTCTTGCAGTAACAAAGCGCAGAAATTATGCAGATACGTCATTATTGCTCTAGCTGTTTCTCAGAATAAAAGGATAGGATGTAGCATAAAGGAAATAGTAATGGTGTCTTGTGAAAGTCCGTGCATTGGCGAGTATTGTGGTATGCATAACTCAATTTTGAAAATACAGTGCACATACGTCAGTCTTGCATTC
>JAAGZO010001306.1 GCA_024206195.1 bacterium
TGTGCTAAGATCATCAAACGCTGATAAGTGCCATATTCTTGCATCCTATTATAGTTCTGTATTTTCGCAGGATAATTCGCTTGAATACGCCTTACCATCCGCTACTGAAAATGAGCTCGTTGAGTTAGTATTGGAACCCGTTGACATTTACAGAGTCCTCCATAAATTGTCTCCAAAGACCTCAATGGGGCCTGATGCTATTCCTGCCTGTGTACTTAAATATTGTGCTGTTCCATTAGCATTGCCTTTGTCCATGCTTTATACAATGTCTCTTTCGTCTGGCGAGGTGCCTTCTTTGTGGAAGGGTGCCTACATTGTGCCAATATATAAGAAAGGGGACCGTTCTGAGCCTTGCAATTATTGACCAGTTTCCATGATTAATAACATTGGAAAAGGTATGGAAGATCCAGTTTGTCATGCTATACATACTCACTGCCTACACAATAGACTGTTAAGCATAGAGCAGTTTGGATTCCTGCCAGGTCGTAGTACCACAGGACAGCTTATCGATTGTTTTGATATCATAACTAAGGCGCTAGATGATGGGCTTTGTATTGATATAATATACTTAGACCTTTCTAAAGCCTTTGATTCTATTTGTATCAGGAAATTGCTACTAAAGTTGGAAAGCCTAGGAATCTCAGGCAAATTATTGAAGTGGTTGCAAGGCTATCTGACCGGACGCACTCAGACAGTGAAAATTGGGGACGATTTTTCTGCAGAAA
>JAAGZO010001307.1 GCA_024206195.1 bacterium
AACCACATCCCTCTTACCTATATTATTCGCAGTTATCCTTGCAACAATCGCATTAATAATTAAAAAATCAAATAGTATTAAAGTTGTTCTTATGGGCTCCGATGCCGCCTCCCCAGCAAAATCTGGAGCCCGAACAGCTTTGTTAGACCAGGGACTAAAGGTAAATTACAATCTACAAATTACAAAATACAAACAAATTACAAATTACAAATTACAAGAGACAAATCACAAGAGACAAGGGTCTATGGTCTACAAAGAAGGAGGTTTGAGATGTTACACACAACCAATATCCAGGATTTACGTTTCCATCACTTCGTTGAAGAGTCAAATAAAGGGCTTATTTTCGCATCAGCAAGAGACTCAAAAAACAGAATCTACAACTTTCTCATCAACCGCTACGCCGATGTTATCCTACAACAAGTTAGAGGGCATTTCGAACAAATTAGTGGAGAGGTTGCAAGCTATGTTAAGCGCAATTTCGAACATAACTATAGCAGCTTGCCAGTCTACAAAACAAAAAGACTTAGCCTTAACTAATGTTGAAAGAACCCAGCCGCGAAACCCACTTTCCTATAAGCTGCTAGCAATATTACTTTCTTTGTCTCTTGTAACGGGTTGTTACTCGGATTACGGGAAAACAACAGATGGTGGTGTAGAAACAGACACTAGCAGCGAGGTAGATACCAGTGGTGATTTTGATTCCGACACCGACACAAGTTCTGACACCGACACAAGCGCTGACACCGATGTTGACACTGACACCGACACCGACACTGAGACCGATTCGGACACTGATTTGTACTTGGGCCAATGCACCGGGCCTGTGAGTGGAGACGGTTGGTCTTCACATTATGCAGATTTTTCTCCGGCAGTAGACATTTTCTTATATGATTCATTGATCGTTAAAGTTTCCGGTAGCGGTAATGTTCAATTCCAATTATTAGATGCCAACACTTCTAATGAATCTTCGCAAGGTTTGTACGATAAAATTTATGGTTTAGCAGGTGATGAGGCAATGGCGATTAATCTTGATAAGTTTGATGAAACCGACTTAACTATGGTTAGAAGGTTTGTTGTTCACGGTGGCCCTTATGTTTGGGGTGTTCCAATTGGCGATGAAGCCGCTATAGTTGAAAATTGTCAAGTTTGGGCAGCGATGGATGATGAACCTGATACCGACACTGATACCGGTACTGATTCTGATACCGACACCGATTCTGACACCGACACAAGTGCGGATACTGATGTTGATTCTGATACCGACACTGATTCTGATACCGACACCGACACTGACACTGATTCCGATACCGATACTGACACAGATTCTGACACCGATACCGAGACCGATACTGATAGTGATGATTGGAAGAGTTTTTATGGTTATGGGTATACAGTTGATGAACTTTTTGATGCCGAAGATATTTCATCTGATCCAAAAGACACAGCAATTAATAATTCTGGCGCTAATTTAGGACGTACATACCTTCCAATTACCGATGACGATTTATTAGCGGCGATATATGCTAGTGGGATGAAATTCATTTTTGGCATTGCTTGGAATAGTTATGCTTATACTGATCAAGGATTACCAGTTGGTCCAAACCGTGGTGACGGAAGTGATATCGCATATATCGAATCATTGAATGCTAATTATCCGGGGATGGCATTAGGATTTGAATATGGTAATGAGTTTAATTATCATCCGGAGTGGTTTGACGGCAACACCATGAATTGGTACGAGGCTTTGCAACAAGCAGCTGAAGTGCTTCATGCTTTGAGTATTGACGTTAAGGTGTTCACTGCCAATGGTGAGATTCCTTCACAAGCAGCGGTAGAAACTTGCCCTGACGTTGACGTTTGGGGGATGAATGTTTATCGCTGGGATCACCTTCAAAGTTCATCAGGTAAGACTTTATTTGAACAGTGGGATGATCTTTGCACCGGACTGGGTGAAGAAAGATTGATGTATGTTTCTGAAACCGGGGCCGACTCTTATGATAATAATGCCGGAAGCGAGGATCAACAAGCTCAAGCCGATGCTAATTTAAAGATTGCTCAATTAGTTGAAACGGCAAGAGCGCAATATAAATTTATTAAAGGACTTGTGTTTATGTCTTGGGAAGATAATTGGGGTAAATCCGGCAGTCCTACAACTCATGATGCGGGCGGTTTCCCTAATGGCGGCGTGCCTTATGATAATTATGCTAATGAAGAATATTGGGGGGCAGTGGAAAAAGGCTTGATTTTTAAGATTGCATACACTGTTTTGGGTGATTTTTGGAGCACAAATAAAATGCCATTGCGAATTGCTAGTAAACCAGTAAGTGAGTTTAGACAATTAAGAAGGCCAATAATGCGCACCAGAGAATTCATTAGAAGACGCGCGGCGGCAAATAAAAGTTTAATTCGCATTCCCGAAGCGGCAGACTTTAGCCTTCTACCACAATCACTTGCCAATGGGTTGAATGATTTGAAATCTTCTAATCCGAATGCATTAGGCAAAGGTGCGATGTACCTTGGCAATCACCTCCCGCATTTATTGCAAGATATATTTGTTTTCATAACAAATACGATTTTTGCCTTTGCCATGCTAATACCGGTTTATATCTATAGCGTAAATGGGCTTTTCAATCAAGCACGAAAGAATGAGAAATTTACTGGAGTATTCACTCGTGGCAGTAAACTTCGCTCAATCCTTCTACCAGTTGGTATTGGTACAGCAATCACCTTAGCCGGAAGTAATGCCTTAGCTGCAGGAGCAACTGTGAGCACTGGCGCAGCATTGTTTGGAATATTTGTTTTCCTTCTTCCAGTTATTCTGTTTACAGTGATGGCGGTGTCTGTAGCATGCCTTGATGACGAAGGTATTGTTGGCGGTTTTGCTGTTTTAGTTTATTTAATTTTTAGTGCGCTGATGCTATTTGGGCTTAGAGCGATTAATGCTAATTTTGAAAGCATGACAGCTACTTTTGGTTATGATTTTCTTTGGGCAATAACACCACTTATGTACAGTCATAACGTAGTTATCGCAGGTATAATTGTTGCAATTATTATAAGATTTCTCGCAAATATAGGAGAAGGCATAATCAGCGTTGTGCTAGCGATACTCTTGTCTACCTGCGTATGGTATAGTATGCCAACGTATGTACAACTTTCTGAGAAGTTGAAGTCTGATTTAAGACCACAAGCAACAGACGTTCAGCCAGAAGATAATACTTCATCAATTCGCATTCCCGAAGCGGCAGATTTTAGCCTTTTACCTCAATCACTTGCCAATGGGTTGAATGATTTGAAATCTTCTAATCCGAATGCATTAGGCAAAGGTGCGATGTACCTTGGCAATCACCTCCCGCATTTATTGCAAGATATAGTTACTTTCATAAAAGATACAATCTTTGCCTTTACCATGCTAATACCGGTTCATATCCGTAACGAAAATAGACGATACAATCAAGCACGAAAGAACGCGAATATGTATGAAAGCAAACATACCTTCCCCGCAACTATGCCAACACAGAATCTTCCTGACCGTAACGCAATCGACACTGAACTCCAAACTGTCTATTCAGGCTTTGGCGGACGTGATTACTTAATGAGCCAGGAAGTAGAATTCACCAATGATAACTTACGCATCTCACCAGCGCTCGGCGCACCGGCTGAGGTAAGAAGAGGTATCCTATATGTTAATCCAAATACCTTAAGAGCACCGCCCGAGCAGCTAAGAATAATATTCCAATACCATGAGTTATATCATCTGCGTAATCCGGATATGTTAGAATCTCATGTATGTGATCTTACGACAAGAGATCTGATTGACAATGGCCTATTAGATGCCCACCTTACCTATATAAAGACAAAGCATAATAATATTGGACTTTCACCTTTACCTGATTGGTATCGGCGCCTAGGACAAGCGCGTCAAAATCAGCAAGAACAACTTGTTGGGATAGTAGTTAAGTCTGATCGCACAACAATTAAATTAGCCGGGCAAATTATTGGCAAAGACCGAGCGCAAGAGGCGCTTGTTTCACCGCAGATAAAGAGAATTGATTGCACATTAGCTCCGGTGCAGTATTATCGTCGAATTGCAATAATGGTTTATGAGTTACGATATGATTTAAAACGTAGAGGGTATACGGTGGAGGATATTGTTAGCATGGGTCATCCCGGTAGAAAACTTGATGATGGAACAATTGCAAAGGGGAGCGTTGCCGGATTTGGAACAGGTGATAATTTTGAAGGAATTAATCCTGCCGAACTACTCAAAGAAGAGTTGGTTGGTGTTGGTATTGTTGCCGATGTCGATTGGCACAATGATAGTTATGGGCAGGGCATACAGGCTTGTCGGGATTTGGGTGAGGATGGCGACGTAGTTTTCTTAGACATGATAGAAGGATTTGGTGCGGCAGTTTTAAAGAGATCTGGGCGTATTATTCGAAGCTCACCGGCTGAACTTCATCCGGATAAAGAGTTGCTTAAATATGCATGTGATTGCGATGGTCTTTCTTGTGCAATGCCAATTAAATTATACGGAGATATGACCTCAGTGCCTTATTCAAGTGAAATTGTAAAAATGACTGGAGACCTTGTTTCCGGATTGGCAATGAGAAAAGAAGCCGGCGTAATAGATGCCTTCTCGATGGGACAGGATCAAGCGCCAGTATTTATTTCGGTCTGGGCAGATTACTGGAAGTCATTAGGCAGCCAGGCACAGCACCAGTTGTATCAGGAAATTGAAGAAATAGAAAACCCAAGAAGTAAAGAGCTATATTTAAAACTTATTGATCAGGGAATAGAGGCATTCGATGACAAAGAAAGATTAGAGTTAATTGGACACCAAAATTCACAGTCGCCACTAACCGCAAAGTTTATTGCCTGGATTCTTGAGACTGACTTAACTACAGCTTCAGATGCAAAAGCAGCAGCGCGGTCGTTAGTAGAATTTCAGGCAAATATGTTGGCTTTACAAATAAATCTTGTTTATCGGGGTGAAGTTGGCCCGGGAGCAATTGTTACGCCGGAATTTGCAAGAGGAATAAAAACGATTTTGATCGGTGGACAACTATCTACCGGGAAAATGGGAGAGATACTTCTTGGCGAATTAAACCGACGATTAATCGAAATTGCTCCGGCAGGGGTTGAGTTTAAGGTTATTCCGGTTGTAATGAATAGCACCGAACTTGGCTTAAAAGGCGCGGGTGCGTTTTTCCCGAAAAATAAGCTAAAGGCACAAATTAAAAAAGCCAGAAAGACCGCACAAGGAAAAACACTTGTTGCAGTTTCAGTTGATGTTGGCCGTACAAAAATCGGCCTGACCGGGCAAATTATTGACGAAAAGGATCAGATGACTGATCAGCTAGTATTGATTGCTAAGAAAAACATTGATTGCACAATGGATCCGCAACGTTACTATGGTCGGACTGCTGAAATGGTTGTTGAGTTGCGTGGGCAACTAGAAGAGGCTGGGTTTGCCATGGTTAATGTTGTTGGGATGGGCCATCCCGGCGGAAAACTTGATGATGGAACAATTGCAAAGGGGAGTGTTGCCGGATTTGGAACAGAGGATAAGGATGGAGGTAATGATTTTGAAGGAGTTAATCCTGCCGCAATTCTTAAAGCGGCCCTAAAAGAGCTTGGGGTAGATTGCGAAACTGATTGGTTTAATGATGCTTTAGTTCAGGCGGCTGAGGCATATATGGCGGTAATGCGACAAGCTTCCGGTGCAAAACATATTCGCGGTCATAAGTCATACTTTTTTGGCGCGGGAACCGGGCTGGGTGCTGCCGGAGTAATATTTGATGCTCACGGCGGAGTTGTTTTAAATACCGCTTCTGAAATTCATCCGGATCATCCAATATTGAGGTATATCTTTATTAAATCATTTCTCTTGGATTGCGATCGCACTTTACTTGATGCTGATCAAATTTGGCAAGCTGCCTATAATCACCTGTATTGGTGGGTTGTAAAAGGAAAAAGAGATGTTCCTAGCGAAGAAGAGTTAGCACAAAATTTAAGTGAGTTGGAAGAGTTCCAGCGGTCTTACGAAGAAGGTCTTCCAATGGTTGAAGTTGCAAACAGAATTATTTATGCCACAGAAAGCGCAAGGGCAGTTGATTGGAATGAGACCTTAGAATTTTGCTATCAAGAAATACTAAAAGATGAGACAAAAAAACAAGATTTTCAAGTACTTGCTCGAATGCACAATGGCTTAGCGCGGCAGCTAGCAGCATTAGTTGTTGAGCTTGCAAGAAATTTTGGGATTGTAGAAAATGATCAAAAAGTTGAGGGAGCCGATCAGCTTTTGGAAAATTTAAAACAACGTGGTTGTGGGATTTGTGTTGTAAGCGGTTGTGAACAACGATTATTAGAAGAGAGAATCGCAAAACAGTTTCCGGAATTAGTTCCTACGGAAAACATTTTAGGTGCACCAGTTTATAATTACGGACCAGTAGATAAAGTTGATGCTGTGGGATTTTTGATTAAGAAGAACGGATGGGATAGAGAAATGGTACGGGTTGCTGGTGATGGCATCTTTGACGTGCGGGCAGCGGCAGCTAATGGAGTTGAATCTGTTCTTATAACCGGAAACCCCGCACAGATAATGCAGGCCGAGGATTTATTTGATGGGTTTAGAACGGCCGCAGACTTAGGCGAAGTTACCGGAGTTATTGACCGGCCAGTATTAAGAGAAAAAGCAGTCAGAGCCAAATCGCTTACTCGAGTTGGAATAACTGGAATAACTGGTTCGGTTGGATACCAATTGATAAGAACATTGTTAGAAGATGATAATGTTCAAATACATGGATTAGCCAAGCTTGCCGGTCTTACCGAAGACAAGCGCTTGCGAGTGTTAGCTGATAGTCATCGAGCAAATGTTAAAGAGGCAGATCTCTTTGATCTTGATGTTTTAAGAGAAACGCTTATTAATTGTGAAAGCATCTTGCATTTAGCCGCTTGGGCAAAATCAGGCAGCGAGGTATCACTTCAGGATGCTTTTGATATAAATTGTCGTGCGGTTGCGCTCTTGGCTTTATTAACCGATGCGCACAACCGTCGTTTAATCTTTGCTGGGTCAGTAGTGTCATACCGGCTTGGGGTTAAAAATGCAGATTACTTGCATGAAGAAGATTTAGTGTTACCGGATGACGTTGAAGACTTTGTTAATGCTGCAGCTTGCGATGCAATTGAATATGCTAGAGGGGTGTTAGCGCGTGGTCGAACCAGTCAAAGTGAAAGAAACAGGCGACATGAAGCGTTTATCAAGAAACATCCTTTGCCCGAAGGCGTAGATCTTTATGGGTTACTTAAGATTATCGGTGAAAGAATCGCAGCTTACAATCCGCAAGCAATATCTTTAAGAATGTCAGATGTATATGGTCCGGGTGATGTCACAAAAGGGCGGCAAATTCCCGCAGCATTTCGAGCCATGTTAGGCGGAGAAGTTGCTTTTAAAGCGCGAGATGATTTCAAACAATACCTTTATATTAAAGATTTAGCAAAGATTATTTTGGCGGCAATGAAAATAGAGGTCACCGAAGATAGTCGAATAATAAACGTTCCTGGTCCGGCCATCGTCAATAATAACAGCCTTGCTAATCAAATTGCGCAAATAACCGGATCCAATATTTGCATTGAGGAAGCACCAGTTGCTACCCCAAGTGTATTTATGAGTAATAAGCGATTTATAAGAGTATTTCCAAATATAGAACACACACATTTAGATGAAGGGCTTCGCCAAACTTATCTATGGTGGTTAGAGCAAGATATTAATCACGCAATGATGACTGCAGACGAAGCAAGAGCATTAATCAACAATAATCCTGATCTAACCGCACAACTTAATCAATTAGCCAATGACCTTGCCACTCTCCAACAAGAAGCAGGCAGCAAGCCAGTTGCACAAAGAGTAGATGGTGAGATTATTTTCAACGTTCCTCAAGCCCGCATTCGCGAACTTCTAGGTGAACGTGGGCCTCCGGTAATTGAACAGATCATGCTTCATGAAGCAGAGCCAACTCACGAGGGAGGAATTCAGGCGCAGCTTGATTACATGTTGAGTTCGTTAAGTGATACGCCTAAAGCCCCCGAACAGGTAGAAGTTCCGATTATTTTTGATAATGACGTCGAGACTAACGTTAAGGGCCGAATCGTAAGGCTTGAGCGTGCGGGATTGTCGCATGGAGCTTGCGAGGCTTTATTGGACAAAGAAAATGGCAATCCTTGGGCCGATGTAACCCCAGCTAATAAAAGAAAAGTTCAAGAAACCTGGATTCTTTTAGTCTTAAGAGGCTTAGATCATTTAGCTAAAGTTATTGAAGCTGCCGAAAACGATAAAAACATTATGGCCCAACGAATAAAAACAATCTTTGAAGGAAGAGGGGCTACTTTTAGCAAATCAAAATGGAGTAAGGTTTGGAAAATGATTTTACGTAGAAAACCAGCCGGCACTGTTATTAATAAAATTATAGCAAAAATTTCAGAGAATCTGTTAGAGGCAAAAGAAAAGTCCGAAGAAGAATTCGATCGAGCTTTAGAAAATACGTTAGGGTATGTGCTTACTAAAAAGGAGAGAAGGAGTTTAGAGGAGTGGGAACTTTTGTCAGTTATAGAGGGTATATTTGATAGTCCATTTAGTATTCCTACAATTGGCGGTGATGATCCATGCTTTGATGCCGCGAGTGAGAACGAGAACGAAAGAAGACGTGTGATTATAGGCATGATAACCGGAAGGCTTGAACGCGGGATTGGCAATATGCCTCATCTTGCGGATTTAAGAAGAACTTACTCTTTGGAACTCGGTAATTTAAAAGAAGTTGAGCTTGATGGATTATCCTGGTTTGAATTGGCAGCTTTAAAGGAACTGTATCGCAAGCGGGAAGATTTAGCAATTTTGCAAGAAGTATACACGCAGGATCCGCTTAATCCAGATATTCAAAAAAGTATTGGTACATGTACCGATATTGTTAGTGTTTTTGAAGATGTTTTGTGGGAAAGTCTTCTTAAGTATGATTATCATGTTGGCGCGTTAAAGAAATTAGCTGGAAAGCTGATCGGAGAAGAAGCGGAAGCTAAGTTTAATAAAGCAATAGAAGTGATAGACGCCTTGTGCGATGAATTAGATAATAAATATGATAATGACGATGATGCCTATCTTTCTGGGATGAGACACACGATGCATCAGTATCTTTTGCATGCAAGGCAGTATTTAATTAGTGCTAGGCAAGTTCATTTTAACTACAAGTATGTTCTCTTAGATGATGCTATTGTTGGTGCTTTAGGAACAAGCGAAAGTGGTCAGATAGATAATGAAGCTAAGAGATATATGGATAATGCTGCCGATTCTATTATTCAAGCAGTTGAATCAAGCGCTTATTATTCAGGAAAAGAAGATGTGATTCTTGTGCTAAATTATGTTCCTACTCCGATAGCTGGTGAAGATATACGTAAAGCGTATGGCAAACATTTGAGAGTGACACTTAACACCGTTGGTACTCCACAATGTCACTATGCCATAAGTGCAAAAGCGCATAATAGTGCCGTTGCTACGATTGCTGCCGGAGATAGCCCTCAACTAGAAGATGGTCAAGAAGCTTTGTTTTTTGCCGGTGATAAAGTTGTTGTATCTGCTTCCAGCGATACAGAAGCATTGTTTAAGAAGAAACAGCGAGAAGAAGCTAACACCGCAAGATATTATGCTCAAAAGGCGCAAGGTGCTAACTATGGCGTTTTAGCTAACGCAGATTCAGCCGCTCAGGTAAGGGCAGCCATAGAGTCTAATGTTAGCGGGGTTGGCCTTGTAAGAACTGAGAATTTTGCAGCGGGAATATTACCGCCTTCTTTCAATGATTATATGAACAATATGAGGGGTATGTTGCAGGCAGCAAGAGAGGGAGGTCCTTATGGAGATAGCCCATTAAATGTAACTTTTAGGATGTTTGATTTACAACCGGATAAAAAGTCAGCTGCTTTTGCGCATGTACTTTATCGTGGTCATAAATGGGGTCTAGAAACCGAGCTCGGAAGAGAGGTCAACATAACAATGCTCAGAGCCCTAATAAGACTTATGCGCAGAGAATATGGTGGCTATAGAAATTTTAACGTTATGTTTCCGATGGTAGTGGATAGTGATGATTTAGATAAAATTGAAAAAATCATTGCACAAGCGGTAGAAAGAGAAGACCGCCGAGAAGGTTTAAAAGATACTATAGATTTTCATTTTATTCGTAGAAGGATTATGAGTGGTCGCCTTTTTAGTATCGGTATTATGATCGAGACCGAAAAAGCTGTAGAAAACATAGTAGAATTATCCGCCAAGCAGTTGGTAAGTTTTGTTAGTATTGGCCCTAATGACCTTATACGTTTTGTTTATAATATTAAAAGGTATGATGCTCAATCTTATAAGGTGTATTACCAGAATATGCGACTGTTGATCGTAAAAATGATAAGAACAGTTGCTTCTGTTTCTAAGGCAGCAAGCATAGCGGTAAGCTTGTGCGGCGATATGGGATCTAGGAAAGATTTTTGGTTGATTAGAGATTGGCTAAGAACAAAAGATTTGACGATTGCCGTGAGCATGCCGCCAGAACGATATCCAAATATTTTTGACACTTGGGTTCCGATTATGGAAGGTAACCGGGATAACAAAGATGTTAAAGCGCTATATAAGTATTTAGATGAAATGGTTCAGTGTTCGGATGATGAATTAAGAGAGTTAGAACGGCAAATTGATTCCGAAAAATCTGACACGGAAAATGAGCTTAAAAAGCATTTAGACGCAGCTAAAGCCGCAATAGACGACATTATTACGATTGATAAAAATCGTCATACACCTAGCGAAATACCAATCTCAGCAGTAAAACTTAAAAAAACACATTTACTTAGTTTTGTGATTGCCAATCTAATTAGTTTTAATGCTTTAGCGGATGATGGCATTGCCGGCACTGTAAAAAGCTTTACCAATGGTGCTTTGGAAGTAGTTAGAGATAATAAACCTGAAATAGCAATTTTTGGTTTGGTGTTTGCTGCGGTTGGCTGTCTTTTACTTGTGATATATGGTTTTAAGCAGCGCAGAGCAAATAGGGTGCAAGATACAGAGCGGGGACATGTATCGCCCGCCTGCCGGACGGGCAGGGAAGCCCCGAAGGGGATCGATACGTGTCCCCGGAATATAGAGGGTGAAGATCTTGCAACTTCACAAGCGGATCATGAATTTTTTCAAGGTGATGACGAAAGCGATCAAGATGATGGCTATGATATTGTTGAGACCATTGCTCCACCACCACTACCTTCGGTACAAGCGCCAGCAATACCAGATCCAGCAGTAGCAGCAGATGGAAGTGAACTAGGCGAAGGAGAAATGGAACCTGTAACGGAGGATGTAGAAACCTTTGAAATTGAAGATTTATCTGGTAATGACTATACAATAGTGCTTAGTGATGGTGCGCAAGCAACTATGGTAAAAGTGGCTGATGATCGCGGAGGTAATACCACTAACGTTAGATATAGTGGGCAAATTACACTCAGCAGGGAAATTAGTTTAAGTGAGTTAGGTGAGAGAGCAGATCAAAGTGTGCTTAATGTTTACAACTTAGGTCATAGCGAATTGCCAGTAATATTGAAATTTATTAATGGCAATAGGCGTGATCATAAAGGATCCAAACATCCCCAGGTCCTTAAGCCAAAGAAAAATGTCATAAAAATTGATTTAAAGCAGACTTGGAAGTTCTTAGGGGCAAAAGACGAAGAACCAATTATTTTTGAACTAATAACTAATCCATCTTCAAAAGGAGAAATTAATTTAGCGGGATGTTTTGCGGTAGCAGTAGATGAAAGCGAACCAGTCGAAGAAGAAATAGAACCTGTAATTGATTATGCGAAAGCGATAAGAAGATTATCAAAAAAGCCACCACCAGTACCAGCACAAGAACCAATGCAAGTATCAGCAATAACTGAACCAGTCGTTACTGATTCAGCAAGTGTTGATCTTCATGCGGTGGTTATGAATGCGATGAGTACTTTAGGGATAGAAGATAACGAACCGGTGCCAACAGCGTCAGGACCAGCGCCAACACAAGAGTTATTGCCAACAGAAGAGTCATTGCCAATAGAACCAGAACCAGTACCAGTACCAGTACCAATAGCACCAGAGCCAGCAGTAGCAACAGGCAAAGAATTACCCGAAGATGAAGTAGGTAACGATGCGCCAGTGTCAGTTGAAGAAACTTCTACAAAACCACTTCGAGACAGTGAGCCAAAAGATATTAAGATTGAAGTAAAGAGGTTATCTCTCGAAAGTCAAGGAAAACGTGATCGTGCAGATTCCAGAGAGGTATTGAGAGCAAGACTTGAAAAAAATGAAGTGGAGATAAAAGGGGCAATTAGTGATATTGAGAGTGTTTGTGGTGATATTTCCAATGGCGATCACCAAGATGAATTAACGCAAGAGCATAATGAAAAGATTGATGCCCTTGAGGGTGAACGCCAAAGGCATTTCGCTAGCATATTTACTCAACTAAGTGAATATTTAGATATCCTAACAAAACAAATCAGTGCTTTAGAGGCAAATGGTGAAAGAGCAAGCGATGAAGATGAAGACCTTATTTGGTTTAACAGCAAAAAAGAATGGGCACAAAAGGTTGAAGAAGAGGCACAAAAGGTGGACGCATCTGCGTATGAAGCAGTAAAGGCAAGATCGATAAGACGCTTGGATTATGAGATTGCTCATCATGAAGAAGGGTTAAAGGATGTCGAAGGTCGAATTGCTGGACTTTCTAGAATCACAGAAAAAGAAGTTAAAGATTGGGAACAAATAGCTGACCTAGAAGTGCAATTGCTTGGGCTATATGGAGCGTTGCTAAGTGCGATTGATACAAGAAATAATGCGCTAGCAGAGCAAATAAGAGAGCTTGGACGAGCAAGCAATGAAGGTGAGCAACTAGATCATCTAAAGCAAGCGTTAAGCCAGAGCAAAAAAAGTAAACGTGATACAGAAAGCAGGAAGGTCAGTGCTTTAGCTGATAAAACAGAAAGAGAAGCGCAGAAGCAAAATCAGGAAAAGCGACTTCAAGAACAAATGATTGAAGATGTGATTGCCCAATCTGAAAGAAAACGACTAGTAGCAGAAAGAAATATGGTTGAAAGTAGAAACCAGATAAGTGAAAAAGAAAAAGAGTTAGAAGGCTTTGAGTCTAAAATTGACGAATTAAAGAGCACTATAGATCGGATCGGAGATGCTCTCGGTAGAAACAGGCGGAACCTTGGGATTATAGCGCAAAAGCGTGCTAAAGCAATTGCTGAAACGAATCATGGCGCAGGATCCGAAGTGCAAACTGCTGAGAACCAAGTGAAAGCAATGATTAATGCGCTTGGTGAGATAAGCCTTTTAACTTCAGTTGGTAATCATCTTGAGGCACACAATATGCAGGCGGCATTAAGTGTGTTTGCGTCAGCAAATAACCTTAGCCGTGGCATGTTTGGTTTTATGAAATTTTTAGAAAAGCGAATTAACGATTTTAAGCAGAGTAGGTCAGCAGATAGTGTGCGAGGAACCGAAACTAGCTTCAATAGACAGCTCGAACATGCTCAAAAACGTCTGGTACATGTGAGAAGAAACTTAATAAACAAATCGTGGGGTAGTGATGAATCGTTTGAAAAAGCTTTTAGGTTTTATAATGCGGTGCTTCAACAACAAAAAAGCAAGTCTGATGAGGAAATAAATCTAAAAGAAGAGCAAGGTAAGCATGAATTAGCTGTTAGAAGTAAAGACTTACTTATTACAGATAAGGATCGTTTCCAAAAAGAAGCAAAACGTGAAAGCGCAATAAACGGTAGTGCTAAAAAGATAAAAGAATTAACCATTACTATGAGTGGCTTAGAAGAAAAGAATGGGGCGATGCAACAAGACGTTACAAATGAAAGCGCGGAAATTATCACAACAATTGCGAGTATCGTTGATGAAAAAGTAACTGAGCTCAAAGAGCCTGATATCTCAGAAGAAATTGAAGAGTCAATTATTGTTGTTTCAGTTCAAAGTGTGTTACCAGGTGGAGAATTACATTATTTAGCCTTAGCGTTTGATGAGATTCGTGAACTTAATGATGATTTATTTGAGAATAAAGAAGAGCATGGTGCGACATTAGATGCTTTGAATGAACAATTAGGAACAATAGGTTGGAATAAATCTGCCTATGGTGAGTTTGTGCGTATTCGCCAAGTAATTATTGATGTCTATTATAATCAACTATTAGAATGTGCAAAAGTGTTGAACAGAATTAAAAAAATGACAGAAGGGATCGGAACAATTATTTCAATATTAGCAAGTGAAGAAGCAGCAGCAGCCACTAAATATGCTGAGTTATTGCAAAGCGAATACAGTGATTTTATGGACCAAAATGGAGAGATCGATGACCTTGATGGGCTCAAGGAAGCTTGTGGGGAATTAGTTGAAGTAGAGTTTGAGAGCGTTGCAATTAAATTATTAGGTTCGGAAAATGAGTTGAGCAGTTTAATGCAAAAGTATGACGGAGTTGATCAATTAGAGCTTGAATATAGCAGAGGCCAAGTGGAGCTTAAGCGGTTAAAGAGAGAACTTACCGAGGCTAGTGCAATATTTTCATCTGAAGACCATATCGCGATGGGGATTGCTGGAAAAATAAAATCTTCATTGCCACCACAAAGACCAACTGTAGTTGCTGCACCAAAGTATCCGGGTAATCTAGAAACTGTTGTTGCGTCGAGTATGCCAGGAGAAAGACCAACAGTTGTTGCACCGCCAACCGAAGAAAGAAAAACGGTTGTTGCACCGCCAAAGAGCAAGATACAAGATACAAGTGACCCTTCGACTTCCTTCGACTTCGCTCAGGACAAGTCGCTCAGGGCAGGCAAGAAACAAGAGGTTCCGACGGTTATTGCACCGCCAACTGAAGAAAGAAAAACGGTTGTTGCACCTCCGCCAGTGCCAAGCGTAGAGGTTGATGGTATTGAAGAGGAGAGTTTTGCTGAGTTTAATGGTGAAGAGGTGGTTGAAGAGGATGAGATTCGAGAGTCTCCAGAAGAGGAGAGTTTTGGTGAGATTAATGATGAAGAAGTAGTTGAAGAAGCAAATAGTAGCAAGTCTTCAGAGACATCAGAAGAAACATCCATTAAGGCTGCTCTTGATCAACAAGCAGCAGATATTAACGAAAAAGTTGTTGTTGAATCAGAGAATCCAGATCGGATAGAAGCCAACACTCCTGTTATAGGGGTTCAAGTAGAGGATAAGGGAAGTATAGATTTAAGCCTTCCAGCAGAGGGCAAAGCAATGGTTACTTTGCATGCCGTAGATGCCTTGGGTAATGAGTTCGATCACGCATACGGAACATCCCTAGCGCCGGGAAGAATTTTATATCCTATAAATTGGAGTAGATTAGAAGGATGCAAGAATTCTTTTGCTACTATTGCCAATGCCGCGCTAATGGGAATTGTTCGTGATAGTTTCCTAGTGGAAGAGCCACATCCAGATTCAAGAAGGCATATCGAATATTTAAGATTAGTTGAACTGCGTACTTTGTTGTGCCGCCAGCAATTAAAACCTAACGAAGCGCGTCAATTAACCGCTTTTGTTGTGCCGGATGATCTTGCGGATAAGTTATTTGAAGCCTTAGACGAATTAGATCGAGATGTAGAAAATAATCCTGAAGCAAGTGCGAAAGCGATTGATGTCAGTATTGAGATTAATGAGTTACTCGAAGAAAAAATAAATCATGTTGAGGCCGATCGCAAAAAGAGAAAGTTTTTTATTACCAGCGGAGAGTGGACTCGTGGCATTAGACCGTTTGGTTATCGCGATCCAAGGCTGATAATAAAAGAGGCAATAGATTTAGGATTAGCAACAAGCGAGATTGAACCTTTGGGGTGGTTTAATGCAAAATTGTTACAACCCAATGGAGGTTTAACCGAAAATGATGTAAAACAACTTACATATGAAGTTGTGCCAAAACTTATCGCAATTGCTAATAATTTTATTGCCGAAGTTGAAAAGAAGGTGGGTGAACCGAAGATATTGGTAACGCATCCTTTAACAGTCGTTTTAGCGGTTGTGATAGGTGCGATAGCTTTCTTTATTTTAGGAGATAGGGCGGCGATTGATTTAAAAGACATGGTTCTTGCCGGGTCATTAGGGGTAATGGTTAATAAAGAGAGTATTTTAGCGGCACTTGCTGCGGCTAAAGAAGCTATATTTGATAAAAAATTAAAAACAGAAATTACAAAATTAGAGTGGACAGAGTTTCAGGGTTTAAAAAATAGGCTCAAAGATCTTACTGAAGAAGAAGGCGCACGTCTTGGAGAACTTGCATTAACTATTAAAGAAAAAGCAGAAAAAGCTCTTCGGGGACATGTACCGGAAGCCCCGAAGGGGAGCGGTACGTGTCCCCGGAAGACTGAGGTCACAGACCACCCTTCGACGGAGTTTATACCGAGCAAGGTCGAGGCACTCAGGGCAAGTAGACCAGAGACTCCTGCCTCTAAGACAGGGAACGAAAGACGGACTCCGCCGCCACCACCACCGGCTGTAACCAGGAAGAGATCAGAATCGTCGATAAAGAAAAGTTCTGCCTTACCTTCGATACCAGTGCGTGGTCCGCCGGTAGATAAGAAGGTGCAAAAACCTGCTACTGTTAAACTGTCTCTTCCAAAACCAACCAAAAGCTCTCAACCGCCTAAGCAACCATCATATGCACCAAAGAGTCCTGGACGTTTGGATTCTTTACCTGAATTTCCAAAAATGATTGCCGGTCCAGGTGAAGTAGAAGAGCGTAGGTCGCCGTCTAGCGTGCCACCTGCGCCTACAACAGAAGAACCCGTACCTACAATAGAAGAACCGATTTTAGAACCTATATCAACAGATGGTCTTGATTCGCCGTCTGTAAAAGAACCAGCGCCTACAACAGAAAAACCGGTTCAGGAAATTACCAAAGAACCTGCACTTGTTGCGGAAGAAATTTCTTTATCGTCGCCAATAGAACCCCAACCCCAGAGTACAACTGCAATGTTGGATGAAACATTGGAAGAAGAGCCCTTAGACCTAACCCAAGAAAAAGTTACTGTTGAAGGAAATGATCCTTTTAAGCCATTGCCTGCAGATTTAACGATAGAACCTTTACAAGAAGAGGCTTTAGATGCGCTTCCTGAAGCTTTGCTTAAGAAGTTAAACAGAAAAGCACTTTATATGCGTTTATTTAAGTGGGCCACACTCTTAACGATCGGTGCACTTGTTGCGGGAGCAGTTTATTTATTTACCACTTACGGAGTAGTAACCGAAAGTACAATCGCAGTTGTGCACGATGCCGTAGCCGATACAGATGTCGATAGTGAAGCGATTTCTACCGCTAGCCAAACAGTTATTGAATCGATTAGGGTGGGTTTTTATTTGACCATTGAATCGATTGGCTTGGTTTTTGCTTCGATTAGCGCACTACATTCAGTGATTTTGGCAGGAGTTGCAGCAGTCCTTTCAATTACAGGAATTATTCTTTGGGTGTCATACTCAAAAACAATTATTGCAGTTAGTAAGTTCGGCAAAAGTGCAATCGATGCATTAGAACCACTAATCGATAAGAAAAACAATTCTTCACACATTAGAAAAGCCGCGAAAAAAGCATTGAAGTCGGCAAAGGTTGTGAACGCGCGTCAATCAAGAGACAAGGGACCGTTAGGCGATAGAGTTTCAGAAGATTTGGGTGCACGTCAATTTATCAGTGATCGAGAGGGTATGCGTCAAGAAAAAATTAAAACTTTAGAAGAAAGAGTTGTTGGTAGTTTGGAGAAGAAAAGTTTAGCTGAAGAAAATATTATTGAACAGCTTCGAGAGCTTCTTGGAAAAACCACACTTGGTGATTATGGAATAAGCGTTGCGAATCTAAGAAGCGTTTTCGATAAAATGATCAATCATATCTATGATGGCAATATGGATGCGGCCAGTGAATTGCTGGATGAAATAGCTAGAGGGCAAGAGAAGATATCTCAATTTATAGCGAGCAAACAAGCCGAAACCCTCCAAGGTCGAGAGGATAAAAAAAGAAACAAGGCAGTTAAAAGTGCCGAAGAAGATCAAGCGGCTTTTAAAGGATTCATTGAAGATATTAGAGAATTGCTTGATAATTGTGGAAAAGATTTAGAAGAACTTGCAACGAAAAGGGTCGAGGAACAGATAGCAGAAGAAAGTGAGCAAGTTCATTTTGATAAGCACTCTCTTAGCGATCGTGAGAGCCTTAATCGTGATATTGATCTTGATTATCGCGAACAAGTTATTTCTCTTGAAGGGATCAGAGGTCGTAGCCTTACCGTAGCGGAAATGGTACGAGTTTATGTAGGAACCATTGATAGTAAAGTTTATAAGATGATTAGTGATAGGTTTGGCTTGGCAGTATTAGAATTTTTAAATAACCGTAGCCTTAAAGATCCTAGCACTGTTGAGTTTAGAGATGCTCTTAATGCTTTGATTCAAGCTCTTGGCGAAGAAGGTGAGCGCCAAATCGATGATAACAGCGACAAGCCACTTTTAAACGGTGAGTTAAGGGGGCAATTGCGTGATCAGATCGAAGAAAAGATAAATGACATATTCTCATCGAACCCAGAAAATTTAATTGACGCCTTAAAAGAAAACAATAATTTTATTAATAGAGAGGGCGACGCATCAACTGCGGCATATAAGAAGCTATGCAGTCAGGATGATATTGCCGCTCGCATGAACGATACATTAACCCCTAGCTTTATAAGCGATGATCTTTATAGCACTGTTTTAGAGAAATATGCTGATTCTTTTGTCGGGGATCGTAATAACTTTGATCAGTGGTTAAAGGGGCAGTGGTCACCAGCACTACAGCGCACAATAATTTTATATAACATTGCAGGATTTCGTTCTGCCTGGGAAGGGTATAAACAGGAGAAGATGACAACAGTTCTGCCGGAGCAAAAAAACAATGAAGCCGAAAAAAGGAAAGTTTCTGATAAGGTTAAAGTATTAGTTTCAGCTATAAAAAAACAAGAATATAACCGCAGGCAACAAACCAAAAAGAAGCCAAAAGCAAAATCTTTCACAGAAAAAGAAGATAAAGCCTTAGCAGAATTTAATGTGACAAAGGAGATAACCGATAATTTAGCGCTTTATCACGCCAAAGCAGATGACGATGTAGAGATATTAGTTAACGCTTTAACCGATAAGCTTTATGAGATTTTACCAGGACAAAAAGATGGTGACCAAAAAGTAAAAAATCAAATCTCACGCGGATTAGTTAAGAGTGCCTTAAAAACTGGTGCAAAAGTGTTCGCGGTGGCCCTTGTTGTAGGGCTGGTTGCCGGTTGCGGCACCGGCACAATGGATAAGCCGATTATTCCTTTTGAAAGAGTCAGTGCTGGACCTTTTGAAAATGCTTATACACCGTTGTTTATCGAAAATGATGTTCGATACAATCCGGGTGTTTTGGCTTTAGATCTTAAGGGCAAAAATCTTTTCGATAAGTCAGGATATAATCCGCCAGTTGGAATAAACTACAATAACAATCACGCTAGCTTTTCTTCACATTCTAATCCTAATTGGCATTTAACTGCCAATACACTTAAGAATAGTGAAACCGAAACTATCGGCGTAACTTTTGATTACCATGCCAAACGTAATCTGCCTAACTATGAGGTAGCGCTTAACATTATGGCAGACGGAATTAAAAAAATTAAAGTTATAATTGAGGATTCACGTTTGCAGAATTTAGACGGTGAAACTGTTTGGAGTGCAGAATTAATGCAGCCTTTAGGCAAGGTGACTTTCTTGGTTGACAACCTAAACGGCAAAAAGCAAACGATAAGATTGTCTTTGGAGAAGTATTTTAAGGCAGGGTTTTTGATTGACGTAAATAAAATAACAATAGTGTTTAACGATCTTGATCCAGAGTATCCGATGGTACAAGCCGTTGATGGTCAAGTTTTTATTGATGGAATTGGTGAAATACCGACAATTAACCTCGAAGCGTATGATTCTGGTAAGAGTTCAACCGCTAAGACGAAAAATACTCAATTTTATACCGATATCGATAAGGGCATTAGCGCCGGCTACAATAATTATGGTTGGTTTGCCCACTTTAATGAAGGCGATAGTCGAAACAGTTATTTAAATTATAATCTTGGTGTTGAGGACGAAAATACTAACCAGATAAGTTGGGAAACGGTTGGTGTTTATAGCGTGTTTGAACCAGGAACGCTTAAAACTCCGGACGGGGATGTAGTTATTTATGTGCGCAAACCATATGATACTGATTTAAGTTCATTCGTGTTTGAAATACTTGAAATACACGGCGAAGAGGAAGCCGAGCAATATGCAGCATTTTATGTAACTGGTTTAGATGTTTCAGGCACATATTATAAGTTGGCAATTCCTCGTGAGTATATCGAGGAGCTCGTAGATGATTTTGATTCACTTAATAAGATCGCAATATCTTTTGACGAAATATTTGTTGCTGATAGCGAATGGAAAGAAGGGAAAATTATTATTGAAGAAGGTTTATTTGATCGACCCAAGATGGGTGTATCCAGCCCACAAAGCCCTAAATTTTCTGACTTAGAAGCCAATAATATTTTTGCTGGCTCAGTTGACGTTAATAACAAATGGCCGGATGATCCAAACTATGCGTATTTTGAATTAGGGTTAAACGATAGAGATGAGGTTAATTGGCAATTGCGTTTTAATGTTACTTATGAAGAAGACACTCTTAGGCCGGTGTATGGTTCGGCTGAGCTTAGTGAAAGTGAATTTACTCGAGTGGTCAATGAGTACGGTCTTAATATTAATAATCATACCGGTGGAGAATTTCCGATTGAGCTTGAAATCGCATATAAAGCACCTAATGATAAGAAGTGGCAGCCCTATACTGTTGTTGGAGATTTAACCTCTGGCTGGAATAACGGAGTTGTATCAACAGATGATATTTATGAGTATACAAATATTTTCAATGATGATGTAGAAGGAAGAGTTAAGATCACGATAATTATTAACCCTGGTTTAGTTGATGATGTTTTGATTCCTGGTTTGCAAAATTTAGAGCAACTTGATAGTTATTTTAGCCTAGAAGGAACTTTTTCAATTGATCGCGCAAATGTCGAAAGGGGTCGCTACAATAGGGCGCAGCTAAGTGATTTTGCTGTTGCTGCAATTACCTCTGGGGTAACTGATCATAAAAACATGCCTGATTTGCATAATTTTTCTTTTATTACTCTTGAAGAAGCTTACAACGAAGTTTTAATGTACTTGAATTCAGAGCTTAACTTTGATCATCGTTCAACATTTATTGAGGCTCAACTCATCAACAACGAATTAGAAAATACAACTGACTCTGAGTTTAAAATTAATATTGAAAATACTACTGGATTGCCGCTGAATGCAATGTTGGTATTTGCTATGAATCCAAAGATGGCTAATGGATTACCGATTGCTAATCCACGACCAATACGCTATATGCTGTTGGTAGAACTTAATAATCGTTGGAACAAGGTAAGCGTTCCTCTTAAAAGAATCAAAGAGGTTTTACGCACTGATGTATATGAAGGTAGGGTGAGTGTTGCAGTGATGAATAAGCCGGGGATTGTGGTAGATGACAGCCAGTTAGTCGGAAATAAGTTAGGGTTTGAAGGACTTTTTGAAATTGAAACGATAATTCCTGTTCGCGACCGCCTTAACGCAACTTATCCGGAGTATGATAAGGTTGAAGAATTCTCAGTTGATGCCGTTGACGGTGAAGAAAACAACTATGCCGCACAAGACTGGACAGAAGTATTAGACGATAACGATACTTTCGAATCTGATTGCGTATTTGATCTTAATAATTACAATCGTAGCGGAGCTGCTGGTCATGTATTTAACGTTAAAACCGATGGGTTTATGAAATTACCACTTAATCCAGCGGGCTTACCTCAAGATAAAGATAATTTCAATATTAACATTTTTAATGGTAATGCCGATACTGTAAGGCTTATGTTAGAGTGGGCCACCGGTCCTGAGGATAATGAAATATTAGTTCAACGATATGCTGAAGCCAAACCCGGCGTAGATCCAACTAAGAGTAGTGATTGGAATGGCGCCAGCATTCCTTATGCTGATATCGCAGCCGGTCTTGGTCAAGCTGACTTATCAGGCGATGTAAGATTTAAAATGTACCTTCTGCCAAGTATTGCTGGTCCGGTTAAAGAAGGATCGTTGATCATCGAAGGAATGTGGGAATTAAAAGAAGCTGGTACAGTCAATGACCGCCTTAACGCAACTTATCCGGAGTATGATAAGGTTGAACAATTTACAGTAGTTACCCTAGAAGAAGAAGCTGATATTGATAATGGTTTGGAT
>JAAGZO010001308.1 GCA_024206195.1 bacterium
AAGTTGGATTTTGCAAGATAGATCAAACGTCTCATACCATTGTATTATTAATATTGATGGAAGCCGGACGTCATTTGCGGAAGATGATCGTCGTTGTTGGCACGCTGGTAAGTCTAGATTCAAAGGACGAGGTGGTTGTAATGGATTTTTGCTAGGGTTAGCATTTTCAGGCAACACAAAAACGAGAGAGCTTAATGAAGATGAGATAGCTTCTGCTGTTGAATGGTTGTTACCACGATTTGACAAATGGGATTGGCCAACAGATTTATCCACAGTTACTACTCATAAAGAAATATCACCAGGACGTAAAGATGACGTTGATTCTCGTGCAGAACAAGCTATACTTAAAGCGCTTAAAGCAGCATTATAATTATGATTAAAAAAGAAGGAGAAAATATTGTACGAGTTTGTTGCGGTCGTAAAGGCTGTCCTACCGTTGAAAAACTAGATGAAGAGAATTATAAGGTCACTGATGATGACGGTAATTCTATCATTGTGAAGAAAGAAGAACTCTCATTGATGGGGGATGCAGTGCAGACCATTAACGAGGATCAACAACTACTAAATGGGTAATGGCTGACGTAGAAGCAAAAAATGCTGAAAACGTAGAAGGTAAATTTTATGTTGATGAAGATTGCATAGATTGTGATCTTTGCCGTGAGCATGCACCAGATAACTTTCAACGAGATGATGATGAAGGTTATTCTTACGTATATAAGCAACCAGAAAATGAAGAAGAATATGCTCTTTGTCAGGATGCGTTAGACAATTGCCCGGTTGAGGCTATTGGTGATGACGGATAGCTTACTCTTATTTACATTTGCATCATATGGATTGTGTCATATTTTAATGTATGGCACAATCTTTAATAAACCTCGTAAATGGTTAACAAGTCGATATGATGTAATCGACGAATTACTATCCTGCGCTCTTTGCACAGGCTTTTGGTGTGGTCTAATAATAAAGCCTAATATTATATTTGGTCTATATAGTGCAGCTACCTGTTATATTATACATATAGTTACTGGCCTATTGTTAGATAAATCTACCGATCAGTAATAAACTTTTTTAATGAGGCTAATTGATGTATAGCATAGTCCATTCCTGAGCTCTCTGCCTCATTTACCATCTCGTCAATCTTAGCAAGTATATCAACTTTGCTTATATGACCATCTTCTGGCTTTTCTTCATCTGATACAGGAGATACAGTAGTAGGTATTTCATTAGCAGAGTATGCATTAGACCCGCCATCACCTGGTACACCCATTGGTAGGCTTCCTTTACGGTAAGATGGTGATCCCTGTTGAGCTGCTTGCTGACCACCT
>JAAGZO010000129.1 GCA_024206195.1 bacterium
CACTTATCTGTTCTTTGCGGCATTCTTTGCTGAATTTTCATTCGTTTACTCAATTGAAAAGGAGAGAGGAAGTGAGCAGACCAACCGCTCAGCTCGAAAAATTTCAAGAGAAGTGTCTCAAGCACATCGATGTTCTTGTTAAAATATCGATTCCAACTGACAGTTACTACACAAGGAGTATTATGCAAATTTCCTTGTAACAAATGATCAATTTGAAAGCATATGTATGAAGCTGTTGCTCCAGCGTAATATCGATTTCTGATGCATTTAGCACAACACGAACCTTTCAATAGTACAGTACGGTCTTCGTATGTATACAGATAGTATAAAATAGGTTTTAAGGTATCTGGACCTAAATTAGATCCAGACTCAATTAAAACCAGAATTTTAAAAATCTCTGCACTGGTATTTCGTTCTTTCTGTTTTTGAACTAAACGATTTCTTTTCTGTCGAATAGTTTTCTTCTGATCCTCGGCTTTCTTTAAGCTCAATTCAGAACTTTCAGAAAGCATGTGAGCTTTAGTTCTTAATTTTCTCTTCTTTGTTGTTCTTCTAATAGGCCTTTCATTCTTTATGACTGGAATCTTTTCTTTAGGCAATGGATGGCTATCCTGTTCATTGGATGAATCCTGAGGAGCCATCTCTCCTGTTAGAGAACGAAAACTGTTTTCACTATCTGGGTGCTTAATTATGGCATCCAGATGAATTTCAATATCTCGTTATTGGTATCTGAAGACTTCTCATCCTCAAGGCTAGTTATTTTAAAATTAATGAATTCAGGAGAAACCTTCCCAACTTGAGGTGAAGCATACGG
>JAAGZO010001309.1 GCA_024206195.1 bacterium
ACAGAGCGATGTGTAATAGAGATGTTTGGTTTACATAGGAAGCTTTCATTTTCATTATAGCACAGCTGTCTAGTAGCAGTTTCGCGTTATTAATTGTGTGAATACAGGAATCAGGAATTGCAATTAATGAAAGGTGTGAAGTATATGAAACACCTGTATTACGCCTAATGACTGCGTTCCTTAGAGTGATGTGTAATAGAGATGTTTGGTTCACGTAGGATGAATTTTTATCATTTTTCTATTTTCTTGGTTAACGTAGGTATAAAAATTTCTGATTATGGCATTAGCCGTGTGTTAGTATGGGTTGACTTTCCCACGGGAACCTACATATTTTCTCATTCCGATCGATTTATTCTATCAATAACACGTGAGAGTAAATTCACCATGTTGCATTTTAACCACCCAACTGATTTTGATATAATTTTGCAAGGGCAGTTTTTCTCGGTATCGTATTCTCTAATTAAAAGCATTGCCTCAATACTGTGGTGATGTAACGTTCAACCCGGTGCAGACACGTCTGAAGCTCTGCTTCTCTCATTACTGGATTCCCGCTGCATAACGCAGGG
>JAAGZO010000130.1 GCA_024206195.1 bacterium
ACCGACCTCACCACATCAATATCAAACATCTATCTAGAACCTACCTTCTCAGATCTCATAGATAAGAGGGCACTAACTGCAGACGCAACAGGGTGACCTTAACAACATACAAAGCCTCAATCACCAATACGGAGTATACGGCTACCAAGGTATGAAAATAATCAAGAAAATCTCAATCCCCAAATTCATCTCCGACCACTATGCTCTACTCCTCGAATTATCAAACTAATCAGGCATTACAAAACGCGACAATCCAAAGATAAGAACTCAAAATCCCATAATCACTCACGCAAACACATTATATGCCAATGAAATATTCAACCAAGGAACATCAACGATAACACCCAAAGACCCAAACACAACTTTCCCATTAACACAAATAGATGACACCCAAATAAACCCCGACGACATATAACTATGGAACAATATAAAAGAAGCGACAAAGACTATAAACCTCATCGAAAGCAAAAAAAAACTAAACCCACTCCTCCTAAACAGCCAACTCTCCAAATCACAATGGTCATCCATCAACGACATAATGAACTCAAGAAGCAGAACACGGTGGTACGCACCCGACAACACCCTGAACGAAATTGCCATTGGCTTCCAAAATCTATACAACCACAAACATAGAGACATAGACTACACAACAGTCCTAAACTCAATACACTCCATCTTCACCCAAACAAAAGACGACCCCTACAACCTCACACCAAGACAATACAAGCCCAAATCAAAAGCACGCGACGAAATGGGAATCAGACACCAAGACCTCCACTCCATCATCAACGCCACAACATGGCAATGCCAATGGAACAACTTCAAAACACTCATAACACGCCTAATCAACCAAGATCACGGATATCTCGTGCTCCACTTAAACTCAAGAATGCTCCTAAAACTCAAAACAGAAATCCCACGCGACTGGAAGGACTACCGCCCCATAAGCGTGATGCCTGCCTGGTTAATGATCCTCTCAAAACTCATCTACACAAGATACTCAGACAAACTAGCTAAAATAACCTCTCAATCACAATTTGGCGCAAAACCCCAAAGCGACTGTAACCTAGCCAAATTCCACATGATCTACAACATCCACATTCACAGCCAAAAACACGCACTGCTCCTAGACAAATGCGTTCGACAACATAAACCAAGAAACACTAAGAGACATGATAACCGACAAACTGAAGACCCCATCAAGCCCATAATAATCGCCCTACTCAACATATACCAAACATTCAGATCTCACTCTACGGCCATGACATTGCCAACAAAAGACACCCCATAAGGAGATACTCTAAGCTGTCTGCTATTCTCCATCTATATAGATGACATACTCAAAGAAGTCAACTCCGCACTGAAAAACACCACAACAAAAACTTACATCGATGACACAATAACCCAAACAGACCAACCAAAAGACCTACAAACAGCATACAACTTCCTAAGCAAAAACTGAACAAAATTGGCCTATCCCTAAAAATATCCAAATGTGAAATCCTATCGCAAGAAGACCTGACAATAACTGACAAAGATGTAAACATCACCATCATATCAAAACCCATCACAAAATACTTAGGCCAACACATCCAAGCAGACGGGATCCCCAAAACAATAACCACTGAGAAAGACTTCCCAGAACTAATCAACCTAATGACAAGTACAAAACACTATCAACCAGAGCGAGAATCAAGCTTTTCCACATCTATGGCAAAGCAAAAATCAATCATCTCTCCCCTCTACACAACCAACCAAGACATCACCAACACATGGAAATACCTCAGAGGAATCATCTTCAACTACGTCCTTAGACACCAAACTACAACCCTCGAAGCAATGCCACTACTTAAACTCAGCTTCTATGACATCAAACCCACAGTCTCCATCCTCGCCAGAGAAACAACCAACGAACTTCTAAGAAAATTCCTGACCAAAGGGATCAAAAACCTCTGCCCCACGATGCTCATATACGAAAGCGAACACAGATATAAACACATAAAAATCATCACAAGACTTGCAGACGGAGACACCTCACTACACCACGACATCACAATTCAACTAGAACTCTCAGCCACCAAGAGAGTCACAAAATACGACAACCATAACGACATCATCAGTCTACACAAAAACCTAAAAATGCCCTATATCCTCTACATATTCTCAAACGCACCCCTTCACAAAATCGAACAACATATCATCAAGATCAACAACGCAGAGAGCAACATCGCCAAAAACAAAGAAAACGAAAACCTAACAAAATCTCTTAACAATACATCATCATAGACAAACTCACCAAACACCTAGTCAAATCAAGCGACACCCTAACAGATGAGAAATCCTTCGATGACGAAGACGAAGCAGCAGAATCACTCTTCCTTCAATCTGCCCAAATAGAATCCAACATTGCCCAAGCCTCCACCAAAATCGACCACACAGCAATCACCCAAAAGACAACCGCAATCCAAGAAGACCTAATCGCACTAAACATAAACTACAAGAAAGAAATAAAAAGAGGCAGAACCAAAAATGAAGACGACTCCACCTTCCTCCTCGACCTCACACCACTAAACCAACACATTAACAGCCTCAGAACGGAAGTCACCAACCTCTCCAAACACCAACTAAAACCCTAGATCAAGCCATAGAAAACCTCCAAAACTCCCTCCAAATCTCAGACCAACCGTTAGCCAACAACAACAATCAAAAAGCCAACCAAGACCCATTTAACTCTACATCAAACTCCATGGAACTCTCACCAAAAACCTCCAACACCAACATCAAATCAATGGACATTGATAACACCCCACGAACAACACCAAATCGTCAACAAAGAAAAACCCCTCCAAAAAACAAGCCTGCAAAAGCAAAAACCGACAAAATCAAAAAGACCGACGATCAAAGAACCCTCGAAGTCTCCTTATACCAAAACACTAACAAAAACAAAACATCAAAATAAACTGAGAGCATGCTCCAAAACGACAAAGAGAAAAAACACAAAAACACAAGATAAACACAACAAAGAGAGAAAGAAGAGGAAAATATAAATAATTAATAAATTAATTTAAACAATTAAGAATTTAGTAATAATAATAAATATAATAACTAAATTATTATTAGTTATTAGTTTTTAAGACATAATATCATTTTATCTAAGAAGTTGATACTGTTTATGGGGATTGGGGATTGGGGATTGGGGATTGGGCAATCCCCAATCCC
>JAAGZO010001310.1 GCA_024206195.1 bacterium
AATAACTTAAAGTATTTAATACAGAGTACTTAAACGATAACGAAAGGAAAGAAAATTTAATGCTTATAATATATAGTTCTAATAATTCAGGTGGTTCATGGTGGTTAAAGGATGAAGATTGGCTTGCACTTGAAAAAGCAGGTTGGAAAGTAGCTTGGGTAAGAGGAGACACTGATAGTTTATTTTCAGCAGATAAGGATGGACGTTGGTTAGGTGCATTAGCAACGACAGCCGAAAAGGAATTTGAAACGTTTAATGAAGCAATTGAGGAGTTTGAGATAATTACAGGCCAAGATGCTTCAGATCCAGGGTGCAGCTGTTGTGGCCAACCACATATGTTTGATCATGATAGGGGAGTGTAGCATGAGAGTAAGAGTTTTAATGGAAGAGGGTCTTGGACCAGCAGCATTTGGTGTGGGGTTATCATATGGTACGACATCTTTTGACGATATTGACCGTGCAAATGTTATGAAAGCTGAGAGATTCAGTACTGACCTGTCAAGTGTCTTGAGGAAGCTGTACAACAAGGACGACGGTCACAATAAATTTTTAGAGAGTATAACTGTGTGGTTAGCAATTGAGGCAACACGTGCCTTTTGGCAGGAGTTTGACACCTATCGTGTAGGTATTACTAAGCAGTCTGAGAGCACAATACACACCCTTACTAAAAGGGAACTGAAACAGGCAGATTGTGCGGAAGGTACACACAGTAAAGTTATTGACACTGTGAACTTCTACATTATCCATGCACAGCAACGGAAAGCGGACAAAGACATAGACGGTTACAACCATTACATGAGGGTTGCGAAGTTGAATTTACCTGAAGGTTTTCTACAAACAAGGATGGTGTGTACAAATTACAAGAAGTTGAGAGACATTATTAAACAGCGAGATAAACATCGATTGAAAGACTGGAGGAACTTTATTGATGCAGTAGTGGAACAAGTTGAGATACCGGAATTTTTAACACAAACTAAAGAAGAGAAAAAGAAAGGGGAATAAAGTAAGTGGCGTATATTAATATTGAGAGTATCGAGAGAGGAACAAAAGAAGCAAAGAGGGGGGGGGGGGGGG
>JAAGZO010001311.1 GCA_024206195.1 bacterium
ATTTCTGAGGTACACAACTCGTATTTATTATAGACTGAGCTGCTTTAGCCTGAGCTATTCGATCCATATCTTGCCAACCAATTGTAGGCTTATTTGAACCATCTTTGTTACTAACTATACATACTCCTTGAGGACCACCTTTCTCGGTATTACAATCTTCTTGAAAGATACCCGTTGAAGGATCACAATTCCGTGATACGAGTTCTAGCTCATTGATAGTCTTTGGTTGACAATAACACGTTTCTCCCTTTGAGTTTTTACCTGTTTTGCATGTCTTGTCTCCAACTTTTTGTCCTCCACATACAACGTATTGATCATTACCTTTACACATATAATTGTAGCACACATCTGCAACCTCAGCTAACAACCACTGTAAGATGTCTTCAAGTCCTAAAGCTACTGTCATTATACCTTTCACAATTGGACCAATCGAAGGAGGCATTAGGGATGAGCTAGCCAAAAGTGCTGTAGTTATTTCACTCACTACACTATTGAAGATTGATTTTTCACCCATAGCTTTTATTATTTCACCACACTTGTAAATACTTACACTAGTATCTATACTCTTGAGAACACAATTTTGTTCACACATACCAAATTGCCACCATTTATGACAAGCTCCTTTAGATGAGACTCCGCATGTATAGTTAGAATTTTCCCATGGACAAAAAGTAGGGTTGGAAGAGCCTGCTGGATCTCCACAATCACCATCATTTACACAAGAGTCAGGGAAATATGTTTTGCAATCTTTTTTGTTAACTCCTCCACATTTACCTTTACAAGCATAGTAAAATGCTGCAGTTTTACCTGGACTAATTGTGGCCATTGTAGGTTTACCATTTTCTCCAGGATAATGAGGATTAAGTTGCATACCACAGTCTTGGTACCATGCAGGTGGCCATAGGGTACACTCTCCACTTCTCTCCTGAAATCCACAAGTACCTTTAGGATTGGGATTACTCTTAGTTTTCTTGGGTATCCCCAAACATTTCATATTTACAGGAGCGTCAGAAGGGAGAGGACAATCACTATCACTGCTACATGGCTTTCCTCCTAAATTTGTGAGATATTTACCTCCGCTAGAACTGAGTATAAGATTAATAAGATCTCTCTTAATCTCTTTGCGAAACATCATTAGAATACCTTTTAATCCTCCATTCTTTGAAAAGAACCACTGTGCCATATTATCTATCATTCCCCAGTTGAGACTTTTTAAATCTGGCCAAG
>JAAGZO010001312.1 GCA_024206195.1 bacterium
CTTGCCACATTCACCACAAACAATCTTCCAGCACGTCCTCCCAGTGCAACTCGCTTCAAGTCAAGAGACGCAAGACATGAGACCTCAGCGCCAAGCTCGACAGTTTTCAGCAGCTTCTTCGCTTCCACGTCAAAAATATGCACCCTGTCACGATACAGGCCGACCATAATCAGCCCTTCACCTACCACGCACAATCTTTGGCTGTCAAAATCAAGCTTTACAGGTCCGTTCCCGCCTTCTTCCCACAGAAAATTGTTCCTTTGGTCATCACACCATGCAAACCCGTTGGAAGTGGCAACCAGATCCCTGACAGCCAGTTGGTATCCCTCAATCACTTGCTCAATCACAGCTTCCTTAACCCTCTCAGCCTTCTTCCACAACACAATCTCACCACCATTTCCACCACTCGACTTTCCACGCCTTCCACGAAAATAAGCCACCTTCCCGGCTCCGCCCTTCCCTGCCCTAAACTTGATTTCAATTCTATCTATTAGCATGAACCTATTATACCTCGATAAATGAATAAGTCGTGATACATTTCGGACTTTCGTAAAAAAAAGGAGGTCCGATATGCCGAGAGATTTCCATAGAGCCAGATACATACTACCCAAACTGAGAAGGAGTGATTATCTTCAACTAATGAAGACAATAAACAACAGCCTGAGTTTGGAGGTGAGTGACGTGGCAGCCTTTCGAATAAAAGTACTAGGCCACTATTACAGATACGGACTGAGCTCAGCCTTAGATGCATTTAATGTAAAGAAAAGCACTCTATATGACTGGAAAAGATCCTATGAAAGATCGGGCAAAAAGGTAGGAGCTTTAATACCCAAAACTACTAGGCCACACAATACCAGAAAGATGTGTACAGATTGGAGACTAGTAGAATTTATCAAAGTATTTAGAAAGACATATGGGAATATAGGTAAAGACAAGGTGAAGGTATTTCTTGATGCCTATGCTACTGAGTTAGGTACACCTAGTTTGGGTAAAACCACCATAGGCAAGATTATCAAAAGAAAAGATTTGTTTGAAAAAAGAGGTAAGATAAAGAGAAAAAGACCTTTTAAGTACACCAGAACCAATAAATCACCCAAAGTAACTAGACCTGGATACTTAGAGATTGATTCAGTCATCGTATACATCAACAAAGAAAGACATAACTTTGTTTGTGTAATAGATATCTATACCAAGTACGCAGTGACCTTAGCCGTACCAACTCTTAGTTCTAAACAAGCTTTAAGAGCTTTAAAACTATTCACTAAACAATATCCATACAAAATTCATACAGTACAAAGTGACAATGGTAGTGAATTTTTAAAAGTATTTCATCAATATTTAGATGAAAAGAAGATAAAACATCAATTTATTTACCCTAGATGTCCTAAGATTAACGGCGTAGTTGAAAGATTTAATAGAACCATACAAGAGGAGTTTATTCAGAGGTCAAATGAGATATACTATGATCAAGTAGCATTTGAAAACAAACTGACTGAGTATTTATATTGGTATAACCATAAAAGGCCGCACGCGTCACTTAATTACCAGACGCCTGTGGCTTTTATTAAATCACAAAGTCCGAAATGTAGGTGACGCATACAAATGAGTAACTTCTAATAAAAAACATGTATAATAAACCCATGCCGTAAAAAATTCTTCAGTCGGCTCGAAATCTTAAATCTCTACAACACTTCCCTTCTCTTTCACCCAGCTAACTCGATCCGGAGGATTGTTATTAACAAACTCTTCATAAGAAGATTGTGTATTCTTCTTGTCAACTTCAGACTGTAAATATTTATCAACTACCTGTTTCTGAAC
>JAAGZO010001313.1 GCA_024206195.1 bacterium
CCAGTCACTTTATTGGAGATCTCATTCATTCTAGTCGCTACCTCAATCTCTGGGGCTCCACCTCCTGGCAGAATACTCCTTTTTTTGACGATACTCCTAACCACACATAAGGCATCTCTTAAAGATCTCTCAGTTTCATCTACAAGAAGGACATTTGATCCTCTGACTAAAATTGAGCAGGTCTGGTTATTATTTGGAACACCTACGATTACCAAGTTTAATTACCAGTGATCTTAACAATTTTAGATCCCTCAGAGAGGGTGACTTCCTCACATAATTTCGCCTTACCAAGTCTTTCAGGAGTTAAATGATCGATGTGAACGACTGGGGTGGCTCCAATAGTCTTTAATTATAACAACATCTTATTTACTTTAGAAATGAATTCAATATCTTCTCTTTCTATATCCTTAATTACCATGATATTAGCCTTAGCTAAGAAGTGTAGAGACAAGTCATTGACAGCATCTCTCAAAATAGACTTCTGAATAAGCAAAACATTGGTTCCACTAGCTTTAACTTTTTTAACTAAATTCACTATATAAGTCCTCTCTTCCCTCATAATTCTATCCATAGCTGAGTACTCATTAACTACAACGCTGTTTTCCATATCGGTTTTAGGAGAAGATAAACAGAACTGAATCAAGGCAATTTTAGCGTTCTCAAATCTAGTGGGACCTCCAGCGGAGTGGCTAGGCTAAATTGTCAAATAGTATTATTTACCCTATTATGAGTAAATACCAATCCGTTAATAATCTCAGTGTCTTCAATAGTTCCTCCTATCTTTTTAGAGACTCTGATATCCTTAAGGTCAATTTCTCCGTTTATGGTGTTTCCAGAGTTAACAATTTGTAAGACTGAGTCAACTGCAATGGGAGCTAGAATCTGAGAGTATTGGTTCACTACCTTGGAGGCTAAGCTAGTAATGGCATTCTCGATTAAACTCTGGCGGTCGTTAAGGTCAATATCCTTGGCAATGCTCTCAATGATTTTCAAAGCCTTTAATTTTACTATTAGATTTTACTTCTATCTCAGCTTCTACGAAGCCAGTAGAAATAACTGAGGCGTGAATTCCCTTCTCAAGGAGAGAATTAGCAGCGTTGAGTAAACTACCAGCCATTATGACAACGGATGTTGTTCCATCTCCTGCTTCAATGTCTTGGGCATTTGAGATTTCCACAAGCATTTTAGCGGTAGGATGCACAACTTGCATTTGCTTTAAGATTGTGGCACCATCGTTGGTAATAGTGACCTCACCTCTGCCATTTCTTATCATTTTATCCATACCCTTAGGACCAAGACTGGTTCTAACTATGTCGGAAAGAGCTATTTAAGGTAAAAGAGTTTAGTATTAAAAATTTTAGTAAAAAAATTACCTTTAGCGGCAAGAATATTTGCCCTTCTTACATCTTTAGGTTTTTCATTGGTGTTGAAAGCCCTTTGGTCCATTGAACTAGAAACCTGTTGCATATTTTAAATATAGAAAATTAATTAATATGCTATTTAAACAAAAGAATATAATGCTTATACTAATATACCTATAATATAA
>JAAGZO010001314.1 GCA_024206195.1 bacterium
AACGTTTGTCCCCGAAATAAAATAATTGGAGCTCTCGTATTATTAATCATCTTAATAGGCTGTGGTGAAGAATCCACCACGCCATGAGCCATGGACAAACCTAAATCAGTGGTTGACCTAGGCTCGAAGAGGAAAGGGCCTGACATTCCCGACAAATCAGCATCACCATAAATCAGGGCGTCAGACAAGGGTGGTATAACCATTGGTTCTGGTAACTTCACCACAGTAGCAACCCTTGACTCAGTACTCTGACCAGAAGAAATAAGTGGTATGCACAAGTCAGGGCCCAAATGCACTACGTGCCGAATTAAATCGATTCTTACTTCGCCAAAGCGACTAAGAAAATCAGCCCCCAAAATACAGTCATGGGGACAGTTTTCCATTACTTGCACATGATGAGCTACATTTGCTTTACCTAATTTGAACCAGACCATGACAGAACCTTTCAGAGAGAGATCATGGCCTGACACAGAGACAGCAGATGCAATAGGAGGGTTCAAAGAAAGTAAACGGGGAGAGCCACTAGTGGACAGTATTTTGTAAAATTTTTCATTAATTATTGAAATAGAAGACCCAGTATCTAACAGAGCCTTAACAGGAACTTTTTGAGTGAGAATTTGCAGCAAAGGAGGAGAAGTAAGAATATTATACACATAGGCTTGAGATTCATTATCATCCAACGGTTCTAAACAGTTTGATTGTTTAGCTGATGGCTCCCCAATTTCAGTACTATTAGAATGCATCTGCACATCTCGAGCACGTTTGTCCGAAAGATTAAGAATTCGTTTCCTTAAGAAATAATTACATATTCTTTTTCTACATTTACTGCCCTTCAGACTAAGGCAATAACGCAATAGTACATAACAAAGAAAAAGAACTCCTATGACGACTGCACCTATGACAATAAGATTAATGACCACCTGCAAAGGTCCCTGAAGAAGTCCATTCACTACGGTAACAAGA
>JAAGZO010001315.1 GCA_024206195.1 bacterium
AAATTGTTCTGTGATAGCCATATTTTGATAGAAAGCCCCCTGTGTGGAATGGGTCACATATGTATTAACTCAGTGACCTATTTCAAAAAGGACTATCATTATTCATTTTTGGTATGTGTAGGTTCTTACGTATGGATAGTTTGTTTTGATGAGTAAAAACTGTGGTGTCTGTAACAAGTCAAATTTAATTGCAACATTTATGTGGAAGAAAGGACCTTGTAATTACTATACAACTGAACAATCGATCTTTGAGCTAAATTACTGAAGTATTTGGTATGTGATTTATTCCACGCAGGGGGCTTTCTATTACATACTAGTATCCAAGCTTTTGTATTTCATTCAAATGACTACTGTTGTTCGAAATTTCATACAAATTGTACGATTTGATTCAAATAGGGCCTGTTCAAATAGATCTAAGTTTGATTCAAATTGTAATGCAAGCATGCCATTTCATGTTCTACATCACGGATTTGCTTGTAGGCAGCTAGAGCAGTTTCGCTTCGTTACTCCCAAAGAGGAGTTGCAGAACAGTGCTGCCACTGCGATAGTGAATAGGATCAGAGTGACACGTCATATGAGCAGTGGTCCACACAGTAACGTGGATCATACAGATCTTGTTTGGAGCAACCGATCGGGTTTGCAAGATATCTGCATATTTTGCTTGATTGATTTGGGTAAGTTGTTTTCATAACGGAAAACTCTGTTGTTTCATTATACAGCTGCACAGTCAATTTTTCAGCTAAATTACTGAAGTATTTGGTATGTGATTTATTCCACACAGGGGGCTTTCTATTACATACTAGTATCCAAGCTTTTTAATTTCATTCAAACTCCATGTATGATTTAATGAATCAACAAAATTGTTCTCTGATACCTATATTTGATAGAAAGCCCCCTGTGTGGAATGGGCCACATACATATTAACTCAGTGACCTATCTCAAAAAGGACTATCGTTATTCATTTTTGGTATGTGTAGGTTCTTACGTATGGATAGTTTGTTTTGATGAGTAAAAACTGTGGTGTCTGTAACAAGT
>JAAGZO010001316.1 GCA_024206195.1 bacterium
AAGTGGAATGGTCAGCATTTTTGGACCCAGTAGAGAACAACTTCTAGCCTTCCTGGCCAGACATTTCCCTGAGCTTGAAATATGTGCCTATCTTGCAGATAACCAACACACAGTGGGAGGTTCAGATGAAGATTGCAATGCTTTGCTGTCAATGCTTAGAAAAGAACAGCAGCACTTGAATATTATTGATGTCAGAAGATTACACATTGCTTATGCTTGTCACACTTCTTTCATGGAACCAATTTCAGACAAGGTCAACAAGCTGATAGATGATACAGATTTCAAGAGACCAAGAATCCCAATTATACTGAATTATTCTGGATTGGAAACAAATGACATCACCGACATCAAGGAAGGTTTAAAAAAGCAATTGACTGCAGCTCTTATGTGGAGTGACTCAATTACAACTGCAGTGACAAATGGAACAAGACATTTTGTGGAAGTTTCACCTGTCAGAGTTTTGTCTTCGATGATTCAAAGTAGAATGAAAATTTGCAGTGAGCATGGCTGCACACAACGCTTTATTCAGGTATAATGTTTTCATTGTTTTTACTTATCCTTTTGTTAACCTCTGATAGTATTAGAGAGATAGCAACCTCTTTCATCAGTTCCTAACATAGGAACCCTAAGTTTGCTGCCATGGATAATAGAGAAAGAGGAAAAACACTGTTTATGCAATGACATAATAGCAAACTCTGAGGTCTTGTCCTAGTTGTAATGCAGTTTTTTAAAGGTTGTGATATATGTATCAATTGGAGGTTAACAAAGGGTTGTGGTTGTAACAGCTTGTCAAGTCATCTAATTTGCTAAAGAAAGTGTGCAAATTACATTATTTCCTCAGGTAAATTTGGCTGCAGGTGATTTATTTGAGCAAGGGCCATTTATTTGAGGAAATATGGTACTTTGCTCCAAACAACAAAACACCATTCCTTCAATAACATCTCAGTGAGTTATTCATCCTTTCATCCCAAGTAAGTTTACTGATTTTTCAAGTGGCGTTCAAGAACTGTAGCTTGAGTAGGTTCTGAGTGGAGTACTCCCTCAACACTGTCTAAACCAGTCCATAATGAGCAGTATATTCCTGTTGGTATTCTTAATAGGTAAACTTGGGTCCCTAGCAAATGGAGCCAATTATGTAAAAGCAAATACCTACTAAATGGTATTCTTAGTAGGCTTTTCTTATTTTGCCAATATGCAAAAGCAA
>JAAGZO010001317.1 GCA_024206195.1 bacterium
TCCAGCTCATGATGGAGAACTAGAACCTTGTGAGAGCTCATAGCTGCCACAAAGCCATGAGGTCACATGTTGTAGTAGTTAAGCATGCACAAAAAGTGCTAATAAGAACTTTTCAGAGAAGATTGGGCTTTTATAATAGAGCATAAAGACCATAGAAAGCAACTAATAAGATTGTATTGTTTCCAATCTACAGGATTTGGAACCCAGTCTTGCCTAAATTGGCATTCCATTGCACATTAGAACAGGTAAAACAACCAATCTCATCTTAGCTAGTAATCATTTCCTGATGCTGTATTGAACTATACTGTAGGCATACTCATCCTTGCCTTGTGCACACATCAATCCACATAGTTGTTCATCATTTCAGTGCTCCTTGCCTATCAGCCAATCAGCATTACAGAAATTATGGTAGTGGATAGTGTATGCATTAGTCTTGTCTATAACTAGTATCTAAAAATTATACATCAGCAGTGAGCAACAATATTTCTAGATCAGAGATGGTGGACGATCAGGGAAACCTTTACAATGGAAAACTACTATACAACAAGCAAATGAAACTGAATGTCGACTTGCCCCGAGTCTCTGAAGCACAGACTGTAGAGCTGTATCAACCGACCTTTGCTGAAGATGGTTCATATGAACTAAAGAAGATCCACGCAATAAAGTTGGACCCCACCA
>JAAGZO010001318.1 GCA_024206195.1 bacterium
ACTATCACTCGTGATGCAGTGTTATAGTTTAGGGCGGCCCGATTATCCTAACGAACTGGTGATTGTCTGTGTTGGAGATATCAACTACAAACTAATGGCTTGTGTATTCGAAGACAAATATCGATTAAGATGATTGATAGACTATCTTCCTCGAGCTATAGTAAGCAGGTTAGGAGTAGATTACTTACCTTACAATTTGCTTCTTAATGACTGGCGAAAAGAACTTTTAAGGTGGTTTAGTGTTAAAAAATTTGATATATCGGATAGACTACTGGACGTTTTCGCAAAGCAAAGCATAGGTACGTATGGTTATGTGGCTCGAGTAACTTTTACTGATGTTGAAGAGGGAAAAAAACAGCCGCATAATCACATTTCAAAATTTAACCTACGAGGAGGAAATAGACCTATTAAATCTAGACAGTAGTAGTAGCGATGAAGAATAGAGTTATACTGATGGACATTCCTGGATAATCCAGAGTTGAACCCACAGCTGTCGCCACCACTAAAGCTTGCGGTTCAATATC
>JAAGZO010001319.1 GCA_024206195.1 bacterium
AAATATTTCTAATGTTATCGTTTTTTAAATTTCAAACCTAAATTATTATTTATAACTTAAATAAACATAACTAAGAGATCTACTTCTCAAAATGTTGAAATATCTTGTATTACTGGGACTCTTCGCGTTTGCGCTTTGCTAAATAGAATGCAACAATCCCATGGGGAAAGGAGGAAACAATGATTATGCTCCTGTAGGACTGTTAGCCGAAACTACTTTAGACTCAGTATCATTCTGCAAAACCCTAGAAGGAAGACCTTAATGCTGCAGCGCTGACCAAATTTCTGCCTAAAAGTCCTAATGGGATGAGATGGCATCAGCAATGAGGGAAGTCAGAGATAAGAGAAATAGTCTCTATGATGCCGCTGAAAGTGCTGGTCGAGGAGCCGTTGATGATGTTGTGGAAATTATGCTCGAAATGGACAAAATAGCAGCCCTTCATTGGAAGAATGAGAAGGCTGCTATGAGAAATCTCGAAGAAGACACATTGTTTGATCTCTTGGGCTAGGACAGGTTCTTTGATAAGGATGTCGATATCAGAACTCGAATACTTGACGATTTCGATCCTTTTGTAGACGACCCCGATTTCTGGGATGCTCACCTCTAGAGGATAAAGGATAATTTTGCGGTGTAATTGGATTATTTGGCAGAATAGCGTTATTATTTACACTTACATACGCAAAAATGCCATGAGGATCTTCTTGTTTATCATGCAGGGGCCTTATGCTTTGCATGTGACGGCAATTATACCGACTTCTTTACCACTGGATCACCTTAAAGGCTTAAGGTTAATTCAAATGTTTGCAGTCGACTTTAACGATCTTGTCAAGACGCCTTTTGGGAAGAAACAGATTCCGGTGATTATTTTGGGACCTTTATTATGATGACTACATGGTCAACAAACAAAGAGGCCATCCTTGCTTAATTGGCTACTCTTTCTGAAGCAGTCGACACCGCTAATGACGAATCAATTGCTACTGCTGAGGAGGCCACAAGAACTTTCATGGAGAGTTTTGATGTGACAAACTATGCCGCTAAAGAGTTTACGGAGGACAACACTTATGTCATGTATGTAACGACCTCCAATAGCAGATATATGAATACGTAATATAACAATTGGTGTAATGAGATAGTCGCTAGCTATGGCATTAGGAGAAACTCCTATGATTACAACAGGTGGTATCCTTAGCAAGAGGACATATGGGATGATGAACTCTCTGACTTCAAGTTTTATTATTCCAGAAGGCTTGCGGTTTTGGCTGAAGAAGTTGATTCTGACTCTATAGAAATCCAGTGGAGCAGTCACTATCCTAATTATGACATGTTTGCATTCAACATGGATGGTTCCCCAGAGCTAGGAGGCGGAGTTTCTGCTATTCGATCTTAGATCAGCTAGGTAGTATCAGTAGGCGGAGGAGGCTCTTACGGCGAGACTTTAATGGTTAGTTTCTGGGTAGTACTCGGTTTG
>JAAGZO010001320.1 GCA_024206195.1 bacterium
ACCAGGAAAATATTTGAGGAAAAGAATACTTTGAAAGATTTCTGGAAATATTTCAAATGGAAACTAAGTATAATTTTGAATCATGCATACCTGTTTTGGGGAGCCCCCTTTTTTGAAGAACTATCTGAAGTGGTACCCTTGCATCTTGCAAGTACAAGGCTTGTATGTGATATATAGATGGTTCAATATGTTCTCTTGTTGTACTTTACGGATTCCTGAGTATTGAGCTAATGAGCTTTGAGCACTTCTGTTTTCGTTGTTTCTTAGAATAGGAATAGAGTAGGATAAAGGCGATGGCTTTGCTAGTGTTGTGGTAATATGCGGAGAATCACTAGTAAATGGTAGGTTAGTTTTAAAAAAAAAACTGATTTGCTAGCGACGCAAGGCGAATGAATGCCCACCGGGGCCGCTGCCAAGCCGCGGCCGGCATGCAACTAACTTTAAAGCGCACTTTTTCAATGAATACTTCATCGATTAACATCATTTTGGTGTCGATAGAAAGGTAATAGAATGATCTTTCGATTGTGTTGGTCTCTTCGTACAAAATAATGTGATCTGATCGTGTAACCATAATTCCCATAACACGGGTTCAGTTTTTGATTGTCAGGAAATCCCCGGGAAATCGCGCGCGATTTTAAAAGTCCGGACCGTAGGTATACAGTGGGCAATCGGAGTATAGGCTACACCTACATATTGCAGAGTCCTGAGTGCATAGCAACAAACCTGGCGGCAATCCTGCGTGCATGTGGTGGTGCCTCCTTCTGAATCTGCTTTTCGACCTTGCCAATTTTACAATGAACACCCGACAACAATGCTTCCAGTTCTTCAATCTTCTTACTCAGATTAACTTCTACATCTACAGACCAAACCACAAGACAATCATGTAGGCTATCTCGCGCTCTCAAAAGGCAAGAGAAAA
>JAAGZO010001321.1 GCA_024206195.1 bacterium
AACTTAACTTTTACAAACCCAACAGAATCAAATGAAACAACAATTTATACTAACTGGACACAAATAAATATAACAATAGCTGATTCAGATTTAGCTTCATTTGACTTTGACTGGCAGTATGTGGAAAAGGATGAATATTTAATTGGATGGTGGAGACTTGAAAAAGAAAATGGAACTTTCTTTATTGATGAATCAAGTTACAAAAATAATGGAACTTGTTTAGGATCTACTTGTCCCGCTGTTACAACAGGTATGAGGGGTAAAGCATATGATTTTGATGGTGATGATGATTATGTTGATTGTGATAATTCTGGTAATTTAAATATATTGGTTGATCAAGGGCTTACGATAGAAGCGTGGATAAAAACCGAATCTAATCAGGAAGGAGGCGTAGCAACTAAATTCCCTGCTTCAGGAGACACTCCGGGGTATTATACACATGTTAAAAATACTGGAATTCCAGGTGGATGGATAGGTGATAATTCTGAAACATCTACTCCTAATTGGAATTTTGGTTCGACTACAGTTAATGATGGGGCTTGGCACCATATTGTATGGGTAAGATCTAGGAACGGTTCAAATAAATTGTATGGTTATGTTGATGGAATGCTTAAAGGGGAAGCTGATGATACTACTGTTAGTGGACTTAACAATACAGGTGTTCTTTTGATAGGAGATAGGTCGTTGGCAACACATAGATATTTCAATGGAACAATAGATGAAGTGAGAGTATATAATACAAGTTTATCTGCAGATGATGTGAAACAAAGATATCTTTCAACAAGAGCGAGGTATTTTGATGATTCTTTAGTTCTTGCAATGAACTTTAATAATAATTCAGCAATTGGTGAGACTGCAACTTTTGCAGTTGATAGTTCAAACGATCAAAGAAATGGAATAATCAACGATGCAATATGGACAGAAAATGGGGTATATGGTGGTGCGATGAGTTTTGATGGTGATGATGATTATGTCCAAACGAACTCAACAACTAGTGCGATACCAATGGATTCTAGTTTCACAATCATGAGTTGGGTGAAAGTTAACAATGAGCATACTGCCAGGAACATATACTTTGATCAAGGTATTTATTTTGAATTTACGCAAAGTGAACGATTTTATTGGTGGGGTGACATGGTAGGAACTGGCAGTATAAATATAAATGGACAAAGCTCAGTTTATAATTATGACACTTGGTATCATGTCGCTTATATCTATGATAGAGAAGCTGAAAATTCATATATTTATGTTGATGGTGCATTAGACGATGAAACCGCAGCTGCCGGAGATTTAAATTCTGTTTATTATCGAAACTTAACTATTGGAAAACGTGTTCAGGATCCTTATTACTTAAATGGTTCTATTGATGAATTACGTGTTTATACTAGGGCATTATCAGCAGATGAAATATTAAGACAATATCAATCGGA
>JAAGZO010001322.1 GCA_024206195.1 bacterium
AAGCCGGACTTTCCTAGCTCCTTAGCCTTCTCTGTAAGCTTTCTCATGGTCTGTTCATCGACAGTACCTGAATCGAAAAGTAGTCTTCCAACTGTTGTTGACTTGCCGTGGTCTACGTGACCCACGAATACAAGGTTAATGTGTGGTTTTGTTTTAGCCATAATAATCCCTCCAAATATGATTTTTAAATATAAAACGCTTAACTGAGGATTTTCCGGTAGTATATAAAGTTTATGGTTTCAGACTATATAAGGCTGAAGCGAAAAGTTTATAAATGTAAGAGCTTAAAAAAGTCTTAATAGTCAAAGAAATACAAAATGAGGTGTAATATAATGAGGATACCTTCTCACAAGGGCAAGAAAGGAGCACTGGATCTTTCCATTAACTCTATCGTTGTCATCATATTTGCTGTTATAATGCTAGGACTAGGAGTAGCATTCATCAATGATATGTTCTCTAATGTTAGGGACAAGGTAACATTCCCTGATCCTGAGATCGAGGCAACAGCATCCAATCCTATAGTCATTCCTTTTGACACAGTAAAGGTCGACAAGAACGTAGATGTTGAATTCAAAATAAACTTCTATAATACTGGAGAGGCTACAAGTGTTACAAACTTTAAACCTTTTGTTGATTGTTATAATCCTGGTGAGTCTATGGATGATAAAATTTTAGGTTTAGAACTTAAGGCAATTTCTGCACCTGTAGATGTAGCTGACACAGCAGAGTTTCAATCATTGCTTACTGTACCTGCAGATGCGCATTCAACAAAACATATTTGTAAGCTAAAGATGTGTGATGCATCTGAAACTACTTGTATGGAAAAACAATTTTACTTAGAAGTTAACTAAGAGGAATGTTGATTAATGGTTAAGAAAAAAAAGAGGCTTAGTCAGCAGCAGGAATTTGAGATTCTAAAGATTGTTCTTGACAAATTCTTGTGGATAGGCTTTGGTATAATGGTTCTAGGACTGTATGAGATGTATAACCGCGCTCTGCAGAATGGTCTATATCTAATGCTGGCAGGAGCTATAGTATTGGTTATCTTTATTATGATCCTGGTCAGAGAATACGAAATAACCCACTAATTCTTTAAGGAACATAGATGAGTGCTTTTGTTGTGGCATGCTCTGCTGCACCACCTTTAAGAATCCTTATATTCAACACATATGTGCCTGAGTCTGCGTCTTTTGGCGGCTTAACAAGCATGGCTGCTTTAACACTCTCTCCTGGTTTTATGTCTTTATATTCAGTGATTACTCCAATTTCAAATAGTGCTTTTAATTGTAAATTGCCTTTGTATCCATCAAGATTTTTTTCAGGAATATCAATGGTAAATGTTGTAGGATCATTATCTGTATTAATAAAACCAACTCCAATTTGTCCCTGCGTGTTTCTTGGGATCTCTGGGGATTGAGGATAAACTGCTGCTTTAATGTCCTCTTCTGTGAGCATTCTGTTTAGCTCTGCTTCTGTTTCTGGACCCAGCTCATCAATAAGTCTAGTGCTGTCTCCCATTAGTTCGTTTATGAAAAATATGCCCAACGCAAGAACAATAATAGAGAGAATAATCATTACAACAAAGTTCATTGCAAGTTCTACGCCTTTCTTGTTTTTCATTGTGGCTTAAGTCCTGCTGCGAGGTCTCTGATTACTTTTTCTGGTGTTTTTGATTTTGTGACTGCTGATGAAAGCAATACTCCTTCTGTTCCGAGTTCAATTGATTTTCTTACGTCTTCTTCAGTTGAGATGCCTGCTCCGCACAAGACAGGGATGTCTCTTATGTGGTGCACCCTGGTAACTGCGTTCTTAACCAGTTCAGGGTCTGCTGTTGATACAGATGTTCCTGTTCCAATTAATTCTGGAAGTTCTACTGATATATAGTCTGGTGAATATGAAGCCATTGATTCTGCCATAAGTGCGTCTGCTGCGCAGCATACAGTAAACAGCTTTGCTTCCTGTACCCTCTTGATGGTTTTCATCAGATCGTCTGGTTCCAGGTAGTGCTCTGCGTGATTTAATATGGTTCCAACACCTCCAGCTTGTTTTACGCTTTCTGGAGTTATACAACCTGTGTTCTTTCCATAACCTATATTATCAATGTGTTGAGCGAGAACTTTTATTGAAACAGCTTTTGATACTCTATATATATCTGCTGCCTGCACTGCAATCATTATGTCTGTTTTTGTTTCTTTTGCTACTTTTTCACAGACCTTTGCCAGCTTAATAGCATTTTCTCCTGTTGCTGATTCATATGTCTTGAAGTTGATTATTATTGTTTTCATTGTATGTTTATTTTTTTCAAAAGAACTTTATAAATCTTTTGTGTTGCAGCTATTCAATGTAAATCCACTGCAATGCATTTTCGTTTTTTGGTACTCCTTCTGAAATTGGGTTTTTAAACTTGTCTTTGAAGCAATAACGGATGTCATATTCTCTTGCAGAATCACGAACCAGCTGCATGTACTCATCTATGTTTGGGTGTTCCTCTAATTGTTTAATCAACTCCACTGCCATATCAAGACTTTCCTTAGTTACAGGCACGGATGACATTACTCTTAAGAATTCATTTTCTGTTTGCATTAATGCGTCTGTTAGGTCTCCGCTAGCTTCACTGCCCGGAGCATTAGAACTAATGGTCATATTTGACTCGTATTCTATATATTAGTATCTGAAGTATATAAATTTTACTCTGCGTACTCTGCTGGGACCAGATTGAACTTAATAAGGCCCTCTATGATGCCAGAGAAATAGTAGCCGTTCAGCTTTTTGTGGCCATTGGCTATGTACAGCTTATGGATAAAGCCTTTTTCAATGCAGAGCTGTTTAACAGTTGACTTAACAGAAGGAATTGCGTTTCTTACAAGGATTGATTTGTAGCCGTATGTAAGAGGCAAGATATCATTGCCGCTATCGCCGCAGTAGATAACATCCCTTTTGGCAATACCAATATTTTTTCTTAGGTATTCCAGTGCTGCGAGCTTTGTCGCTTTCTGCGGGAGTATATCCAGCAAACCAAGTTCTCTTGTTTCATCCTCACTGTAGATTATTGTTGCATCCTTGCAAATGCTTTGGATTAATTTAGTGACTTCTCTTATTATCAAGTGGGATTTTTTGATGTCATCAACATAATAGCTCAGCTTGAATTCGTTTTGCCTGTCTTTTTCCTGGATTCTAAGGCTTTTTATCAGTGAGAGCTGTTCTTTGAATACTGGAAGATTCCAGTTTTTTGTCATAGAACCAATAAGTTTCAGCCAGCCTAAGTCTTCTGCACACACCTTTCCTTTGCAGGAATAAATCTTTGTTCCAACTTCACCAATGATGAAATCAGGTGTTGGTGTCTTGTATTTTGTTATAGCGTTCTTAACCTGTCTAAGGTTTCTTCCTGTAACAAAAATAAGTTTATTATCTTTTACAATCTTGTGGAAAATGGGCATAGAACTGTCTGGCTTTTGCTTTCCATTAGGCAGAAGTGTTCTGTCAAGGTCTGTTGCAATGACTTGCATTTTAGTTAATGATGCCCTTTTTTTTCATGTTCAGGAGCAGCTTTTTTGTAAGGGGTTCCCAGCCGTAGTGCTTACTTGTTATTTTGTAGCACTTGTTTGCCAGTTTTTCCCTTAGATGCGGCTCCTGTATCATTATGTCTATTTTCTCAGCATAAAGCCTTGGGAAATTCTTTGTTACAAGAAGTACGTTGTCTTTAAGAATTTCTGTTACAAAAGGAACATATTTTGATGAGATGATTGCACATTTTGAAGCAGCTGCTTCCTGCACTGCCATTCCCCAGCCTTCCATTACAGATGCTGTTATATACACATTGGATAAAGAAAAAATTTGCTGCATCTCAATTGCCTTAAGACGACGATCAACCAGTAGAATGTTCTTGTTGTATTTTAAGTGGTCATAAACATATTTTATTCGTTCATACAGCTTTGTATTCGGATCAACATTAATTATCAGGAATGCCTGGTCTCTATTCTTAATCCTTGCAAACGATTTCAGAACGCCGATTTTTCTTTTTGATTTTGCTGTCCTGCTTGCCTCTAAGAAAACAACATTTGATCTTAGAATATTAATTACTTCTTTTTTCTCCATTCTGAGAAGGTTACCTAAAAGCTTCAATCCGCGCTTACACTGGTTTATCTTTCTTGATCTGAACCTTCTTGTGTCAACACCTGGCGGCATCCAGAAATGGTTTTTCATCTTTACATTGTATTCAGAAAGTGTTGAGTTTATCTTGTTTGATGTTGAAACAACTGCATCCACAGTTGAGATTACCTTTTTCTCGAATTTTATTCGTGACGGGAACTTAAGGCTCTGGATAAGTTTTTTTGGAGCTTTTTTGAAGTTCTTCTTTTTCAGAATTCCCAATGAGTGTGATGTCCAGATGTGCGGTACTTTGCTTTTGTGTTTCTTCTCAAGTTCATCATTTATCAGTATGCCAAGTATTCCTGCATCCCAATAGTGCGAGCTTATCAGATAAATATTCTTCAGGTCTATTCCATTTTTCTGCGCTATCCTGAAAAAGAAGTTTTTCTCCTGCTCAAGATTGCTTTGCTTAAGGTTTTCTTTTGGAACAAACTTCTTTTGTTTGTCTTCAAGATAGATGACGCGGCAGTAGTTTCCCTTTTTGCCAGGCCACACTTTATTGTAATATATAGAGCCTTTATGGAGCTTACCTGTTACTGGGTGCTTGTAACCTCCGCGGCTGAGTATTGTTACCTTATAGCCAAGGTTAACAAAGGCATAAGAAAGATCGTTGACATAGAAATTCTGGCCACCTGTATCTGTTGTTACTGTAATCACAGGTGCATGGCAGCCATGATTTGTGATAATAATAATGTGTTTTCTTGCGGAACCCTTAAAGATTCTATGCTTTTTTTGCAGTACCACTTATAAAATACACCTCGTTTGACAATATTATAGGGTCTACCTCGTTTGTTTATATATATTTCGTTATTATGCAATCTTAATTAAGGGCAGCAAGCTGAATTAGGGCAGTTATTCTCCGACATATAAAACAAAACCTTTATATATCTGTATACATTTTAGAAATTAAAAATAAATTATTGATTGGAGGGTTTATAAAAATGACTGGAATCTTTTCTAACATCCGCTCAAAGTTCTCTGATGTATTCACCAGCAGCGCAGATTCAGAGATGGTAACTGCATCAGAAAAAGAATATGTCGAACTGGACACTGAATCCGGGGAGCACATAAAGGGAAAAATAATCGTAAGACCATTCACTATAACTGATTTCTCTGATATCAAGACAATATTGGATGTTCTAAGAGAGGGTTCTACAATAGCTTTAGTAAACATTAAGCCACTAAAGGACAAAGACCTTATAGAACTAAAGAGAGCAATTAACAAGCTGAAGAAGACAACTGATGCAATTGAAGGAGACATTGCAGGATTTGGAGATGACTATATAATTGTCACACCAAGCTTTGCAAAGGTTTACAGAACAAAGTCCGCAGCTGTTAAAGAAGTAAAGCCTGAAGAAGAAGGAGTTATAGGTTAAGCTCCTTATCTATATTTTCTGCAACACGCCTTAAGTCATCACAGGCTCTTTTTACATCTTTTTCAATCTCTTCAACAAGAACCTCTAGATTGTCAACCCTTAGAAGATACCTTTTTCTCTCTGAAACAACAATGCCTGCATCCATCAGCTTGTTCAGATGATGGACTACAGTGCCTCTGCTAAGATTGAGATTAGACGCAATTCGGTCACTTGACATGGCATTCTTGGTCTTCAGTGCCCTGAGAAGCTCAATGAATATTCGATAGCACGAACTATCTTTATCCCTCAGATTAAAGAGACCTAATGAATCACAGAACCAGCGGATCTCTTCATTGATATCATTGTTTGAAGGTTTCCTTGACTTCACGATTACAATCTTCTGGTAGATGATTGCCATATAACCCATTGATATGCTTCTGTTTATAAACTTTTTCCAAAACATTTAAATACTAGTAATTATTCCAATATGATTCTGTTGACCTTAGGTCAACGAAATTGAAAAGGTTTATAAATGAAAAACTCTAATGCAGATGAAATGAAGAAAGAAAAACCTCAGAAAAGCCCTCCAAAAGAGGCTGAGTATAAGGAAACGCTTCAGAGATTGCAGGCAGAGTTTGAGAACTACAAGAAGCGCGTTGAAAAAGAGGTAAAGACACAGAACACCTGTGCTAATATGGGCTTAGTCAAAGAGCTTCTTCCAGTTATAGACAGTTTTGAGCTTGCACTCAAGAATCAGCAAAATCATGAGGAATTCACAAAAGGTATTGAACTGATTTATGCACAGCTTTTCTCTGTGCTTGAGTCAGAGGGCCTAAGGCCAATAAAGACAGATGGTGAAAAATTCGATCCTTATAAGCATGAAGCACTTATGCAGGAAAAATCAGAAAAGGATGGTGTAATCCTTGAAGAGCTTCAAAAGGGATACATGCTCAAGGATGCTGTGCTTAGGCACAGCAAGGTTAAGGTTGGAAAAAAAGAGGAAAAATGTTGATATCAAAAGACACACCTACGGAAAAAGCACTGGAACTTGGAAAGATCGAATGCAAAGGCTGTGTGCATTGCTGCAGCTATGGAAGCGGATTTTTAGTTGGAGATGACAAGGAAAGGATTGCAAAATTCTTGAGGATAACACCTGAACAACTAAAAAAGAAGTTTCTTGAAGAGGTAGAGAAATTCCACACAAAACTTCACAGGCCAAAGATTGTGCAGCAAAAGGACAGACCATATGGGTCATGCGTTTTTTTGAACAAGAATTTTGGATGCACAATACATGAAGTGAAGCCGCTGCACTGCAAGATAGGAAATTGTGCAGACCACAGTACAGACCTTCAGAAATGGTTTGACCTGAAGCATTTTGTAAATCCAGACGACCCGGAATCAATTCGGCAGTACTCAGTTTGGCTTGAGTTCAATGAGCCGATTCCTGGCGGGGATCTTGAGGTGCTTGTTCCGAACAAGGAAAAACTAAGAAGAATGCTAAGCTACGAAAAGATGTAGCTGGAGAAAAATGCAAAAACAAATAGTACACCTAAAGGCAGATGCTCTGCTTAAGTTTTTTTTAGAGTCAGATGACAGCATAGACACAATGATCAAATGTCAGGGTTCACAAATGAATATTGTTACATCAGACCAGGATCTCTATGAGGCACTGGGATGCTTACAGCCGTATGATAACTTTAAGATGAACAAACTAATCAAGCTTCTAGAAGTTGCTACTGTTACGCCATCGAGCAAAACAGGCAGCGAAAAGAAAGTGCTTACGCACGAAAAGGTAGAAAGATTAAGAAAATTGGCTTTATCAACGTAAAGCCAGGGGGAAATTAAAATGTCGAAAATAATTGGTATTGATTTAGGAACATCGAATAGCGCTGCTGCTTTTTTAGAGGCAGGCAAGCCAAAGATAATTCCAAGCGCTGAAGGCGCAACACAGTATGGAAAGGCTTTCCCTTCTGTTATTGCATTCACAAAAGATAGTCAGTTGCTAGTTGGAGAACCAGCAAGAAGGCAGGCAGTAACAAATCCAGAGAGAACAATCTCTGCTGCAAAGAGAAAGATGGGTGAAGCTCACAAGTACAAGATTAATGGCAAGGAGTACACACCACAGCAGGTATCTGCATTTCTGCTTCAGAAAATAAAGAAGGATGCAGAAGAATTTCTTGGAGACAAGGTTGAGAAGGCTGTAATCACAGTTCCTGCTTATTTTGATGACAATCAAAGACAGGCAACAAAGGATGCAGGCGCTATTGCAGGGCTTGAGGTTGTAAGGCTTGTTAACGAGCCAACAGCAGCAGCATTTGCATACGGGCTTGACAAGGTTGGAAAGGACCATACTGTTCTTGTTTTTGACTTTGGTGGCGGAACACTTGACGTAACAATCATGGAGCTGGGCTCAGAAGGAGTCTTTGAGGTAAAGTCCACATCAGGCGATACACAGCTTGGCGGAACAGACATGGACAATGCACTTGTTGATTTCCTTGTAGCTGAGTTCAATAAAGCAGAGGGAATTGATTTGAGCAATGATGCAATGGCAATGCAGCGTTTAAGAGAAGCAGCAGAGAAGGCAAAGATAGAACTGTCAACAACAGTAGAGACAGACATCAACCTTCCATTCATAACAGCATCAGACAAAGGACCAAAGCATTTCACATTTAAGGTTAACAGGGCAAAACTTGAGGAGCTCATTGCGCCAATTGTTGAGAAATGCAAAGCTCCTGTTGAGCAGGCAATCAAGGATGCAAAGCTATCAGCAAATGATGTACACAAGATAATTCTGGTTGGAGGACCAACAAGAATGCCTTATGTGCAGAGCTTTGTAGAGAAGACTGTTGGAAAAAAGGTTGAACGAGGAATAGATCCAATGGAGTGTGTTGCAATGGGTGCAGCAGTCCAGGCAGGAATCCTTGCAGGAGATGTAAAGGATGTTTTACTCCTTGATGTAACCCCACTATCCTTAGGAATAGAGACACTCGGCGGAATATTCACAAAACTGATTGAGAAGAATACTACAATTCCAACAAAGAAGTCGCAGATATTCTCAACAGCAGCTGACAACCAGCCAGCAGTAAGCATACACGTACTGCAAGGAGAAAGACCAATGGCAGCAGATAACAAGACACTAGGCAAATTTGATCTTGTTGGAATACCGCCGGCACCAAGAGGCATACCGCAGATTGAGGTTACGTTTGACATTGACGCTAATGGAATTGTGCATGTATCTGCAAAGGACATTGGAACAGGAAAAGAACAGTCAATAAAGATCACTGCATCTCAGAAACTCAATGATGAAGATATTGAAAAGATGAGAAAAGAAGCAGAGGCACACGCAGATGAAGACCAGAAGAAAAAGGGCGACATTGAGATCCTAAACCAGGCAGACACCCTGATCTATACAACAGAAAAAATGTTCTCTGAGGTAAAAGGAAAAATAGATGACAAAAAGATTGATGAAATCAAGAAGAAGATTGACGAGCTAAAAGAGCTTATGAAGCCAGAGACAAAGGATGTTGCAAAAATCAAGGAGAAGATGGATGAGGTAAACAAGATAGTGCAGGAAGCAACAACAGAGCTTTACCAGAAAGCACAGGCTGCACAACAACAAAAAGCTGAAGAAGCACCAAAGGAAAAAAAGGAAAAGGTTGTTGATGCAGACTATAAAGTAGATGATAAAGAGAAAAAAGCAGATGATAAAGAGACGTCTAAGAAATGATTAAATGCATAATATCGGACCTTGGAGAGGTGGTACTTAATGTCCACTTTGAAAAGGCTCTGAAGAGACTAGCTGAAAACACAGGACTTAGTGAAAAAGAGGTTGAAGAAGGGCTATTTGGCTCTGGCATAAAGAATGCTCACGACAGTGGGGAGTTTTCTGCAGAAGACTTTTTCCAGAAACTTTCAGAGAAGCTTGGCCTGGACATGAACTTCGAGGAGTTCGAACAGGCATGGGGGGATATCTTTTCTGAGAATCCTGAAGTTGTTGAACTGCTTCCAAAGCTAAAGAAAAACTACAAGATTGTTCTACTTTCAAACACAGATGACATACACATCAATTTTGTTAAAAGAAAGTTTCCAATCATGGACATCTTTGAAGACTTCTTTTTATCATATCAACTGAAGGCAGCAAAGCCTAATGCAGAGATATTCCGCAAAGCGCTGGAGAAACTAAATCTGAAGCCAGAAGAATGTGTCTATATAGATGACATCAAAGAATACGGCGAGGCTGCTGCATCAGTAGGAATACCTGTAATTCATTATCAAAGAGGCAAACTAGAAGAAGACCTCGCAAAACTAGGTGTAAAGAATGGCTAATGATTTTTACGATACACTCGGTGTTTCAAAGAATGCATCAAAAGAAGAGATAAAAAAAGCATACAAGAAGCTTGCAAAGAAATATCACCCTGACCTAAACAAGGATGATGGAGCAGAGGCAAAATTCAAGGAGATAAACGAGGCTGCATCTGTTCTTGGTGATGACAGAAAGAGAGCAAACTATGATCAGTTTGGATCCTCAGCAGAGGGCTTTGGAGCAGGAGCAGGAGGATTTGACTTCAGGGATCAGTCAGGCTTTGGATTTGATTTTGGCGATATCTTTGATGGACTTTTTGGTGGAGGAGGCAGGAGGGGAAGAACAGAGAGAGGCTCTGACCTTCAATATGATATCGAGATAACACTTGAAGAAACTGCAACCGGAGTAAAGAAAAACATAATCATACCTCGCTTAGAGAAATGCGAGAGATGCCATGGAAATGGCGCTGAGCATGATTCTGACATTGAAACATGCGAACAGTGCCATGGCTCAGGCCAGATGAAAAGAACGCAGCGAACACCATTTGGAATGTTTGCAACAACAACACTCTGCAGTAAATGCAGAGGAAGAGGACAGTTCATAAAAAAACAATGCCCTGTTTGTGATGGTGATGGAAGAATTGAGAAAAGCAGAAAGCTTGAGGTCAATATTCCATCAGGTGTTTTCACAGGAAGCAAATTAAGGATGCAAGGACAGGGAGAAGCTGGTGAGAACAATGCACCCTCTGGAGACTTGTACATAAGGCTCTTTGTCAAGGAGCATAAAATCTTTGAAAGAGACAGAACAGACATCAACATTGAAGTTCCGGTTAATTTTACTACTGCTGCTTTAGGTGGAGAGATAGAGGTTCCAACACTCTTGGAGAAAGCAACACTGAAAATACCTTCAGGAACACAATCAAACACAGTATTCAGAATGAAGGGAAAAGGAATACCTGACATTGAAACAGGCTCAAAAGGCTCTCAAAACGTGAGAGTTGTAATTGAAGTTCCTAAGAAATTATCAAAGAAACAGAAGAAACTGCTGCAGGACTTTGAAAAAGAAGCTGACAAAGGAATTCTTAAGAAGCTATTTTAGCTGAATGTGATAACAATAACACCGACGAGCATCAAGGCAGCTCCAGCAAGCCGTTTCTTTATATCTTTTTCCTTGAAGAGCCAAAAGCCATAGATTATTCCAAACAGTGAAGATAATCTTTTGACTGAAACAACATAAGAGACAAAAGTGAGCTTGAAGGCAAGCAGCATGAACAGTGTTGTTAGCGCATTAAAAAAACCGATTCCAAAAAGGCTCTTATAATTCTTTTTTATTTCCTTGAATGCTTTCTTTGATTTCTTGAGCATCAAAGGAAGGAATGCAAAAGCGAGGAACAGATTAAACACAAAAGCCCAGAAAAATGGAGAGGACTTCAGAACACCAATCTTGTCTATATTGCTTGTTATGCTGTAAATAAAAGCAACTCCAAGTATAAGCATAGAGCCGCGCTCAATCCATATTGATTTTATTGGACCAAGAAGGCTGCCTTTCTTGATGTTTATTACATAGCTTCCTGCGACAACAAATAAAACACCAATAATGCCTAATGCACTTGGCATTTCACCAAGCATGATTGGAGAGGTGAAAAGAAGAAATACTGGAGTGAAGCTGAGGAACGGGATTGTTAGTGATAAAGGAGATATTTTTATTGCCCTCATATAAAATATGTTGGCAAGAACTGCAAGAGGAATAATTCCTACTGCAACATACCAGAAATTTTTTTGAATCTCAGGTATGCCAACAAAGAACAAGGGAATAACAACAAAAGGCACTGTAAAGGCCCTCATGGCCCAGTTTACTGTGTACTCATTAACATTCTGCAGTGTTTTTTTGCTTAACGCTATTCTTGTTGCATCGCATAGCGCACACAGCAATGCAAAAACCAGCCACAAGATTTCCATTTACTTTCTCCACTTATGTTTTTCAAGTCTTGCTTTTATTGTCTTGTTTGCTATTATGTTTATGAAACTAAGCAGAATGCTAATTCCTATGAAAAGATAAACAATTGTAAACATCTTGCTGACATCTGTTGTTGGAGAAATATCGCCATAGCCAACTGTTGTCAATGTTATTGCGCTGAAATAAACAGAGTCAAGCCAGCTCCATCCTTCTACAGTATGGTAAAACGTAGAGCCTATAGCAAGTGTAATCAAAACAATGATAAGAATAATGCCTATCTCGTTGTTTATCATTCGCCCAAGTCCCCTTAAGAATATAGGGCACTCTGTTGAAATCGTCGCCTCTTTTGCCATTAGAATACCTTTTAGCATCACTAATATATAAAATAATCGGAAACCGAAACCTTTAAATAATAGATGACAATACTTGATTGTATTAGATTGATAGGAGTTCTGTTTTAAGATGGACGTTAAAAAAGGTACTACAACTTTAGGCATGGTCTGCAAAGATGGTGTAGTGATTGCTGCTGATAGAAGAGCTACAATCGGTACATTGATTGCAGACAAAAGAGCAGAGAAGATACACCAAATAACAGACAACATGGCTTTGACCCTTGCTGGCACTGTTTCAGATGCACAGTTATTGGTGAAGCTGATTAAGGCAGAACTAAAACTAAAGACAATCAGAACTGAGCGCGAACCAAGTGTAAAGGAGTCTGCTAACATGCTTGGCGGAATGATATATTCAAACATCAGGAAGTTTTCAACTATTCCTGGAATCTCACATTTCCTTTTAGCAGGAGTTGATGAAGATGGATACCATCTTTATGATCTTTTTGCTGATGGATCTGTTACAAAATGCATTGATTATGTTGCTTCTGGTTCTGGAAGTATTACTGCTTACGGCGTTCTTGAGGCGCTTTACAAACAGGATGTTGATGTAAAAGACGGGGTTGCTCTGTCATTAAGAGCAATCAATGCTGCATTGCAGCGTGACTGTGCATCAGGTAATGGTGTCGATGTAATTACTATTACCAAGGATGGCGTAAAGAGAGTAGTTGAAAAAGAGATTGATTCAACAATTAAATTATAAGCATTCTCGCTTTTGATTAGGATGTGTTCTTATGAGTAAGATAATAAAAGAAATAATGAAAAATTTGCCAGAGGATAAAATAAGCGATGCTGGCTTTGAAGGCGCTAACATAGTTCTCTATACTAAGGATAAGGATTTTTTTCTGGACAATAATGGTCTGATAAAAAAGATAGTTGACCTGATAAAGAAAAGGGTAGAGCTAAGACCTGACCCATCCATAACAATGGACCAGGAAGATGCAGAGAAAAAGATAAAGGAAATAATCACTGAAAAAGCGGGTGTAACAAACATAATCTTTGACCCTCAGCGTTCTCAGGTGGTTATTGAGGCAGAGAAGCCAGGGCTTGCCATAGGAAAACAGGGCAACCTTTTGAGAGAGATAAGAAACTCAACCTTCTGGCTGCCATTAATCAAAAGAACGCCTGCAATAAAATCTTCAATCATTGAAAACATAAGAGGCGTTTTATACCAGAATTCTGATTACAGAAGAAAGTTCCTAAACAAGATAGGCCAAAGAATCTATGACGGCTGGATAAGAGAGAAAAAGCACGAATGGATAAGAGTAAGTTATCTTGGCGGTGCAAGACAGGTTGGAAGAAGCTGTTTGTTTTTGCAGACACCAGAATCAAGAATACTTCTTGACTGCGGTGTTGACGTTGCATCACAGGACAATTCATATCCATTCCTTGAAGCTCCAGAGTTCAACGTAAACCAGCTCGATGCGGTTATTATATCACACGCACATCTTGATCACTGCGGATTTGTTCCATACCTATTCAAGTATGGCTACAGAGGTCCTGTTTACTGCACAGCACCAACAAGAGATGTTGCTTCGCTGCTGCTTATTGATTATGTTAAGATTATGAGAAGCGAGGGAAAAGAACCAATCTTTACAACAGATGAGATAAAAGAGATGGTGAAGCACACAATAACCCTTGATTATGATGAAGTAACAGACATAACACCTGATGTAAGAATTACACTTTACAATGCAGGCCACGCAATTGGCTCATCAATGGTTCACCTTCACGTTGGAAACGGATTGCATAATCTTCTTTACACAGGAGACATGAAGTATGGAAAGACCCAGCTATTGGACCCTGCTGTAACACAATTCCCACGTCTGGAAACACTTATGATTGAAGCAACATACGGTGGAAAGGACAATGTGCTTCCAATGAAAAAGGAGTGCGATGACAATCTTATGGGAATTCTAAAAGATACCATCAGCAGAAAGGGCAAGGTGCTGATTCCAGTACTTGGAGTCGGAAGAGCGCAAGAAGTAATGATGATTATTGAGCACATGATAAGAACAGGTGTTCTTGACAAGGTTCCTGTTTACATTGATGGAATGGTATGGGATGTAACAGCAATCCATACAGCATACCCAGAGTTCCTTAACAGTGTAGTAAGGAAATTGATATTCCACAAAGATCAGAATCCATTCCTTTCAGATTTCTTCAAAGAGGTTGGAAGCCAGAAGGAGAGAAAGCAGCTGATAGAAGATGGAAACCCATGCATAATCCTTGCAACATCAGGTATGCTTGTTGGAGGACCCTCTGTTGAGTATCTCAAGAGCCTGTCTGAGAATTCAAATAATTCTTTAATATTTGCATGTTACCAGGGTGAAGGTTCCCTTGGAAGAAGAATCCAAAGAGGAGAGCGAGAGATAACCTTTGCAAATGGAGCAAAACAGGAACTTATAAAAATGAAGTGTCAGGTGCATACAATTGATGGCTTAACAGGTCACTCCGGAAGAAAGCAGCTGATGAATTTCATCTACCGCTGCAATCCAAAGCCGAAAAAGGTTATTGTAAACCACGGTGAAAACTCAAGATGCCTTGATCTTGCTAGTTCTGTACACAAGGCAAACAGAGTAGAAACAGTTGCTCCTAGAAACTTGGAAGCAGTAAGAATTAAGTAAAAGACGACAAAGCTTTTACAAAATCAGACTTCTTGAAGTCAGGCCATTCCCTGCCTGTAAAATAAATATGAGCATAAACAGCATCCCACAGAAGAATGCTTGACAGCGTCTTTTCATCATTCTTAATAATAACCTGAGGAGGGATAAGATATGAAGAGTAGAGATTCTCTTTTATGCTCTCTTTTGTTATCTTGTCTGCATCCAGCTTTTCTGCAGCAACCTTTCTTGAAAGGATTTTGCAGGCATTCACAATCTCCTCCTGGCCGTTGTAATTAATGCAGACATTGAAGTAGAACTGGTCATGATCGCTTGTTGCATCAAGCACAGCCTTGATTGAATCAACAGCCCTGTCAAAATCATACCATTTTCCAAGCGCAGAGATCTTTATCCTGTTTTTATGAACAAATTCATTATCCTTCAGCTTTCCAAAGAGATTATTGACCGCATCAACAATCACTGGAAACTGTTCAGGATCCTTTTCACTTGAAGAAACAATCTTAACTGTGATAACAGGAATGCCAAGCTGAACCTGTGCCTTTAGAAGGCCAAAGATTATCTTTTCCCTGCTGAGATAGAGCTCATCAAGGGTCATTTTTCTCTTGCGGGCATAGTCCATATCCTTTTCAGCAGCGTCAAGTGTTACAGCTACGTGTTTAACAGAAGTTCCCCGCTTTAAAAGCTCCCCGAGTTTTTCAAGTACCATAATGGGTGTGTAATGAAAAAATATTTATAAACCTTTTTCTTTTTCGAGAATATATGCTTACAGCAATCATTTTCATATACGCCATTGTTCTTTTGGCGCTTATAGTTGGCAGCTATACAGATATGAAGACAAGAGAGGTGCCTGATTGGTTAAATTACAGCCTTATTGGTGTTGGAATAGGGGTTAATGCCCTGTTATCCATCATAGAATCAGACTGGAGCTACATTATTGGAAGCGCTATAGGGGTTACTGTATGCACAGGCATAGCACTTCTGATGTTCTATGCAGGCCAGTGGGGTGGCGGAGATAGCAAATTACTTATTGGACTGGGAGCCTTGCTGGGCTTTACTATTGTTTTCGAACCGCCCTTCTTCAGAGCTGATGATATCCTTGTAGCATTCTTTGTGAACATAGCATTTGTTGGCTTTTTTTATGCCCTGTTGTGGAGCAGCTATCTTGCTCTGCGGAACTTCAGAAAATTCTGGAAGGAGCTGAAAAAGAACATAAAGGCATACAGGAAATGGACTCGGATAATGCTTGTAATCTCAATCCTGGCAATACCTGCTGTGATGTTTATCCCTGACTTTTTCATTCGACTGGCAATTGTGACCCTTGTAATCTTATGCTTGAGCACACTCTACATCTGGTTTTTTGTGAAATCAGTAGAAAATAGCTCAATGTACAAATTGGTTGAACCAACTGCGTTGACAGAGGGAGACTGGATTGCAAAGGATGTAAAAGTAGGAAAAAAGAGAATCTGTGGTCCAAAGGATCTTGGAATTGAGAAGAAACAGATAGCGCAGCTGATACAGCTGAGAAAAAGAGGAAAGGTCAAGAAGATTCTCATAAAAGAAGGGATACCCTTTGTTCCAAGTTTTCTGCTATCCTTTATCGTGAGTTTAGCTTTTGGAAATCTTGTGCTGCTTTTTTTCTAAAAATTTATGCTTTTATGTTTATTTCTTTTTATATCCAAATAGTTTATCATATTTTTTATGATTAACTATATCAAGGACGAAAGCAATAATCTCTATCTCAGAATCCCCCTCAGTTAATGAATACATAAATCTCCAAAAGTAAGGCAATTCTACCCAGAATAGATTGGTTATTCCGTACTTTTCTCTAAATTTATTAGGAATATGTGATTTAGCAATTGGTTCGCCATAGTGCTTATTATTTCTTATTATGTCTTTCTTTTTCTGAAATGCTTTAAATATTTGAACTTCAGGGGTTTTCTTTTTTCCACTAGCTTTGACTTCAGCTGCTTCTTTATTTAAGTAATTGTAAACTTCCTCTGCTTCAGGAGAGAGTTTTACGCGAACTATTTTTTTCATTATACACTCCTCTTTTTTATTCCATTCATCAATAAACGAACTGTGATGATTGAAATTTATATATATTTTACTTTGATAAATCCGTAAGATTTACTAAAAAACTAAGGGATACATGGACTATTTTCAAGAGACGCCAGTTTGAAGTTCTCGGCGTTTCAACGAGTATTTATATTCCAGAGAATATAAGTATTTATATATAACAATTAATTACATAGTTGTATCAATAGGTTATTATTATGACTCAAGAATTACTAATAAATAAAATTAACCATTCTCCTACGTTGAATACCATATTAATGGTAGAAGAAACAATAAAAAATGCAGATGAGTCTGTTGTTAGTGTTGCATATATCAAAAAAAAACTGCCAAAACAAGTTAATCATAATACATTGATTAGGATTTTAGAATATCTCGAAGAAAGCAACAAGATAGTCGTAAGTTTAAGAGGGATAACCTGGATACATAATAATAATCCCAAATTAAGAAAAGCGATAAATGAGGGGCTAGAAATTTGAAAAAAATAAGCTCATACGATGAAGAAAATGATATCTTGTCAATACATAAAGGATTCGCTGCTGATGAGAAATTCAAGGGCAATATCGATGTTGGTGAACTTGTTTTAGATGTTTCTACAAAGGGTAGAATAAAGGGGATTGAGGTCATGAATGCCACCTCGTTTTTTAAGGAGTTCGATATGGAAAAAAGAGTTTTGAAAAACATTGTTGATGCACAATTTACTGCTTCTGTTAAACCGAACAGCATAATTATTGGATTGGTTCTTAAAGCAAAAAATGTTAAACATGAGATGCCTGCAAAAATAGCTGTTCCTCTCGAAGTGCCTATTGGGCATTAAGGTATTCTCTTAAGCTGGCTAATCAGAAGGTCATCCTGTTCTGTCTCTGTTTCACTCTTCATCTCTACTGGCTCTTTGTTTTCCTTTTCAAATTCACCAATATTCTCTGTCTGGGTTTTAAGAGACAGTTCTATGTCAGCCATCTGGGCTTCGTTCAGTTTTTTTGGCTGCCAGTTGAAACTTAATCCATCTTCCTTGTTCCTTGGGATAACATTGATTGCAAAGTGAGGTATTTTCTGGCCTGCGCCAGTCCCGTTTTCAATTATGATATTTGTGCCCTCAACACTTAATGCTTCAAACATCACAGTTGAGACCTTATTAGCTACTATCAGCATTTTATCGACTAAAAAGTCAGGCATCTGCTCAATGATTGTGATGTGTTCCTTTGGAAGAATAAGGACGTGTCCCTTTGCAGCAGGCTTGTTATTGAGAACTGCGACTACTGCATCATCTTCATAGAGCTTGAAGCCCTTTTCCACGAGTTTGCAAAATTCACAGTCTGTCATTTTATCCTAGCAAATCTGATATTTCATCAAGGTCTATTTTTTCATCTTTCTTAGGAACTTCTTTCTTTTTTTTCTCTTTTTTTTGTTTTTTCTCTTCTTTTTTCTTTGGTTCCTTCTTCTCTTTCTTTTTAGGCTTTTTGTCAAGAGAGATTGGCTCTTCTTTCACGCCCATTAGCTTTTTGAGAGGGCTCCCCATCTTTTTTTGGAGCTCATGAAGCTCTGAATCTGTTATCTTGTTTTCTGGAAGCTCTAAAGGCAAGCCATCTGCATCCATTCTTGGAATTATGTGAATCATAAAATGTGGAGCTCGTTGACCTGCAACAACACCATTTGCAATGAAAATCGTTGTGCCCTGAGCTTTTAGTGTGCGAAGAACAGCCTGGGAAACTGCTTTGCTTACAGAGGCCAGTCTGCCAACTGCGTTATCAGGCATATGAGACATTATCATGTAATGCTCTTTTGGGAAAAGAAGAACATGACCTGGATTAGCAGGATTGATATCAAGAACACCTATGCAATCTGGATCTTCATAAATCTTCTTTGCAGGAGCTTTTCCTGATGCAATGTGGCAGAAAATGCAGTTCTGTTTCTGAAGTTCATTGATCTCTTCAGGGCTCATCTGCTTTAGTTGTTCTTCTGTTATTTCCATAAATTGCGATGAATGATTTTTCTTTATAAAGATTGTGCTTTGTCCAGAGCATGGGAAAATCCTATGACCACTTTAGAGTTAAACCTAAAATTTATATACTAGAACCATACAAGTATAGATTTATATGGTTAAAACAAAGATATCTATGACTATTGAGCAGAGTGTGTTTGAAAGCTTCAAAGAGTACTGTAAAAATAATGGTATGAAGGTATCAACCAAGGTCGAGCAAATGATGAAGGAATCAGTCAAGGATTCCAGTCTTAACAGTTTCATTAAATGATCATTTTCCTAATAGAGAGTAATAGTTAATCACAGGAGCGTGTCGCGTATGGAAGTTAGTAAAAGAGGAGATTGTAGATTTTCTAATATCACTTATCATATTTTTTTAATTAATAGTTTGGAGAATAATCTAGTAAGTTAATCACACACAGTTAGTTGGGGGACTAAATAGTGAATCACAGGGGGGTAAGTAAAGATAGCAGTAGCTTAGCTAGTTCTAATACTCATGTTTCGCGACACGCTCCTGTCCTTTCTTTCTCTGGAGAGGGCAGGAGCAATCCTAGATTTATGCTGCTCATTGCAGCAGTGCTTTTGTTTTTAGCAGCCAGTGTTTACGCAGATGATATTTCTGTATGTCAAACACTAAGTTCAGCTAGCACAACGTATTATTTGACACAAGATATTTCAGATACTGACTCATGTTTGGTTATTGGGGCTGATGATATAACAATCGATTGCCAGGGTTATAAAATAACCCACGGAACATCTACACCAGGTCACGGAGTAGATGACATTAGCGGATATGATGGTTTAACAGTTAAGAACTGTCATTTTTACCATTCAGGAACTGATACAAATGATCTTTCTAATGGAATATACCTGGATAATGCTGGAAATAATGCGCTAATAATGAACAACACAATGAACACCAGCGGTGGTTATTATGGTGGTATTGGTATTCGCCTAGAAGATGGTTCATCAGGGGCCAATATCACAGGCAATACAATTTATTCTGCTTGTGATGATGAATACTGTTTCGGAATGTACTTTACATATGATTCAGATTCAAACGTGGTAACACACAATGATATTATTACAGATCCAGGGGTTTACAGCGTTGCTATAGACTTAAGAGATTCATCACATAACTATTTTTACAACAACACTTTGAATAATACTGATGGAGGACCTGTAGCTTTTTTAATTGAATCCTCAAATAATAACACTTTTGTAGAGAATTTAGTACAAAGTACAGAAAGCACAGGTGGTGGACAGGGTTTCCAGTTTGATGATGGAGCAAACAATAACATAATAGCAAATAATACAATAATAAGCCTTGCTAATCGCGGAATATATTTTGAAGATACTAATTCGGATTACCCTACAGGAAACCTAATTTACAATAACTTCATTAATTGTTCTTCTAGTTACAATCCAATTTCCTGGGCTACTACTGCTGCAGCGAACCTCTTTAACACAACAAATCAAACAGGGACAAGAATCATTGGATTAGGGAGTAATATTGGAGGAAATTACTACGCAAACAGTGCAGGAACTGGTCGCTCAGAAACCTGTGAAGATGGAGGTGGTGACGGTTTCTGTGATGATGAGTATGATGTGGATGATATTGACTCAGATTGTTCGGGTGCTGACAATTGCGACTATCTCCCACTTAGCAATAATGGCACAGGTGAAGGTTCAGAGATATCTTCCTGTCAGAGCCTTACATCAGATGGTGAATTGTACCTTCTAACAGCGGATGTAGAATCAACAGCAACATGTTTCACAATTGGAGCAGACAACATTGTTTTGGATTGCCAGGACTACACAATAAACTACTCATATTCCTCTGTGGGTTATGCAGTTGATAACACTGGCGGATATGATAATGTCACAGTAAGGAATTGTGATATTAGACATGTTGGTCACTGGGACTATGCTTATGGAATCTATTATCATAATGGAGCAAACGATGGTTTCATCGATAGCAACACAATAACAATTAACTCTACACATAACGACACATATGCAATTTGGATAAGAGAGTCTGATTCAAATACTATTAATGCCAATATCATCACTGAGATTTGTACGGATGATTGTTCTGCAATAAGGCTTTCATATTCTGAAGGCAACAGCATTATGAACAACACAATTTTTACCAACACCAGCGACCCGCCTATGGAGGCCGGTCACGGAATTTATGTTTCATATGGTTCCAAGGCAACCAAGATTCTTAACAACAACGTAACCACCGGGGGTTATTACAGTCAGGGCATCACTATTGGCCAGGGTTCTAATAGGTGTGTTGTTGAAAATAACGTAATTCGCACTATTCATCAGGCATCTCACGGCTTGGCACTTCACCGTTTAAGGTGGGTAAACCTGACAAATAATACAATCAACACTAAAAGAGCAAGCGCGGTCGGACTTCGTATAAATGCGAATGTATCATATGCCATAATTGCTAACTCCTCATTCACCACTCAAAGCAGCAGCTCTGCTTATGCTATATGGATTGACGAGAGTACAGAATATCCTGAAAACAACACGATCTACAACTGCTTATTGAATTCCTCTACATCTTCTGTTGTTTACTTTGATGCAGCTGCTACTGGAGCCAACAACTGGAACACCTCGCAGCAGTTTGGAACAAGGATAGCTGGTGGTGGAAATCAAATTGGCGGAAATTATTACGCACGTTCAACTGGAGTCGGATTCTCTGAAACATGTGATGATGATGATGGAAACGGGTTCTGTGATAGTGTTTATGATGTTGATAATGATGCAACAACCTGCACATCAGGTAACTGCGATTACCACGCTTTAAGCAATAAAGCGGATTCAACAGCCCCTACTATAAGCTTTATTCCTCCAACAGATGAAGATAATGCAGTATTAACTCTGAGGAATTGGACAATGGTAAATGTCTCTGTATCTGATGATGGCAATGTGTCTGCTCACATTGACTTCAACGGAAGTTTGGTTGGATATTGGAACTTTGAACAATATAATTCGACGCACGTTCTTGATAATTCTTCATATGGCGGCCATTGTAAGTTCCAGAATAACCAGGGAGCAGATAATATATCTGCTGGAGTAAGAGGAAATTCACTCTTGTTTGATTATTTGGACGACGTGCTTGAATGTTGGGATGAGGACCAGTTTGATGTTGAAGTAGCTTCATTTGAGGCGTGGATAAAAACTTCAGAATCCAGCTGGAATAGAGTGCTGAGTAAAGATGATTATGGGGATGATGGTTTCTTTTTCGGTACAGGCAGCACTTGCCGACCTTATATGTTCCTCTCTGGAGGTGGGACAATGAGATCTGGTGAAGGTGGTGATACAAATCTTTGTGATGGAGAATGGCACCACCTTGCTGGAACCTATGATGGATATGTCATGCGCTATTTTCTTGATGGTGAACCTGATGGGTCCTATGATTGGGGTACATACCTAGCTATGACTGATGCAGCAGACACCCTTGAGATTGGTGATGATGGACAAGGCAACATTACAGGATATCTTGATGAAGTAAAGCTGTGGAAGCGTGTTCTTTCACCAGAGGAAATCAATGCTTCATACAACGCAGGAGCGCATAGATTATTCACTAATATAACCAATCTTACAACAGGATCTTATCCATACAGTGCGTATGCAATTGATGCAGCAGGAAACACAATCGAGACAGAGACAAGAACACTTCTTGTTGGTGAATTCACAGGTGAGTGCGGCGTGCTATCTGAGGCAGGAACATACACACTATCCAATGATGTTAATTCAACAGCAACCTGCTTTAACATCACTGCAAATGACGTGATCCTGGATTGTAATGGCTACATGGTAAACTATTCCTTTGATGCAAGAGGTTATGGAGTTCATGTTGAGGCTGGTGTTGATGATATTGTTATAAAGAACTGTAATATTGTTCGTAGGGGAACCACATCTGATCAGACATCCCATGGTATCTATATTCCAAGCAGTTCTGATAGTGTACATATAGTAAACAATATAATCGATATAGTTGATACAGAGGGTGGATGGGCTAATTGCGCTATTCACTCCGAAGGTTCAAGTTCATCGGGCTTTAATATAAGTGGAAATTTTATCAATACTACGGGTATTGACGACTACCATTTTGGAATTTATTTAAAAACCACAGAGTCACATACAATTGAACATAACAGAGTTTATACAGATGCTCCTAGTACGTTTGCTCTAAATTTGTGGGATACTTCACACAGTTATATTTACAATAATACTTTTGTTAATGAAAATACTGGAGCAACAACCACTTTGCGTGGTGATTCTGATAATAACACCTTTGTTAGAAACACGATAATAAGTAGTACCTCTTCTTCTCTATATTTTCATTATCAAGACCCAAATTCACCTACAGGAAATATTCTCTACAACAACCTGCTTAATCATTCATCTGCTTCTAAACCTGCAGGTTATTTAACTACCTTTGCAGCAAACCTATGGAATACAACAAACCAGACAGGAACTAGAGTCCTTGGAACTGGGGATTATATTGGAGGAAACTTTTATGCAGACAGCGCAGGAACTGGTTTTTCAGAAACCTGTGATGACGGTGATGGTGATGGCTTTTGTAACAGCGAGTATGATGTAGAAGGAGATGACTCAACTTGTTCTGGAAACGATAACTGTGATTATCTCGCACTGAGTACTAATGGCTCTCTTGGTTACATCGAGATATCCGACTGTGCTGATCTCGACACAGCAGGAAAAACCTATGTATTAACAACAGACCTTACTGATAAATCAGTCAATGCATGTGTTAACATAACAGCAAATAACATAGTATTTGACTGCCAGGGACACACAATAGATGGAGATGATTCTGCATCCCGTGGACTCCGTGTTTATAGGGATTCGAATGAACAATCAAATATAACAATTAAGAATTGTATCTTGAAAGGCTGGTCATATGCTAATATCCAGCTCTGGCGTGCAGGCTTAGTCACAATTGACAACTGTTCACTTTTTGAATCCGGCAATGATTATGGTCTTTATGCATATTATTCTTTTAATGTCACTATAAACAATGTAACTGCCCACAGCAATCGACTTGGATTATACAATGGTTGGGGAGATGGTTTCAGGGTTGTTGATTGTAATGTTTCAAATAATTATGAGCGAGACTTCTATTATAGAGCGTCTAACAAAGCAAGATGCCATACTGAATTAATCAATGTAATTGGAACAGGTAACAAGCCTATTTTATTTTATAATACCACTACAACAATTAATGGCTGGAATAATAATGTAAGTTCACTAATTCTCTGCGCAGCAGACAACTCTATAATTAGTAATCTTAACATGTCTGGTACCACTGGCAATGGAACAGCTCTTCTGATAGCTACTTCAGATAAGGTTAGAGTATCAGATTCTAATATATCAAATTTCTATTCATCAATATATTCACACTACTCAGATTCAGTCAACTACACAAATATCTATATGAATGGTACAGTTGAGGGCTTAGCACTCCATGTTTCAGATGATAATCGATTAACTAATTTAACATCTATAGGCTCTACTTATGGGCTCTACATGCAATATGGTTCTAGTGAGAATATAATAACAAACTCAACCTTCGTAGGAGGTACAGCAGGTGTTAGACTGTATGAGCCAAGCGGTTCTTTGGAAAACAATATAATCTCTAATTGTCTGATCAATGGAACTGACTCAGTCACTTTCTATGATGCAACTGCAGGAAGCTTCTGGAATTTATCAGTAAGAGAAGGGTCAAGGATACACGGCACTGGATTAAATGTAGCAGGAAACTACTTTGCAACATACGCAGGGGATGGTTTCTCTCAGACATGTACTGATGGTGATAATGATGGAATCTGTGATTCTGCTTATGACGTAGAAAATGATGCAACTGGTTGCACATCGGATAATTGCGACTATCACCCATTGAGTGCAGAGGGTGATGCAACCAATCCAACAGTTTCTGTTGTTGCTCTGGATTCATGGGTTGAAGCAACAATAAGAACCAATGCAACAGTTACTGATACTGATGCACTTAACAATGGCTCCTGCTCAAGAGCAGTATACACATCTTCACCTTCATGGACCAATACTGGAATCTTTACTGATTTCCTGAATCAAACAACATCAGGAACATGTTTGTATGACTGGGACACAACACTTTCTACAAGCGGAACAACATACTATGTGAATTTCAGGGTTAAAGACCTTGCAGGCAATTTAGGAAATGATTCAAGCCCTGCATCAACTGTTGTTTGCAATGACAAGGATTTCTCTGGTTGTGAACAGGCTTGTTTAGATAAATATGGTGCTGGAACATTCTATTCCTCAGGAAACGATTGTTGCGGAGATGATTCCTTAGAAGACTTTGAAACAGCAGCATCTCCAGGATGGTGCTGTTATGATGCGGCAGTGCTAGCTGATAACGGAGAGTCCGCTTCAATACTTTGTGAAGAAGGAGCGTTGTATGATTGTGGAAGCCAGATTACAATATCTGGCAGTGTTGATACTGAATCCTCTCATTGTGATCTGGTTGTAGACAGTTATTGTGACACATCAACATACACATGGGTAGAATCAATACCTTCAAATTGTACTGGTTGTAGTGCTGGTACTGACTGTGAGGATGGTTATTGTGTTGATGGCACATGTAAGGCAAATTGTGTTGGTTATCCTGGTTATTCTTGTAGTGCGAATGGTGTTGCGTATAATCATGCTACTTCAGGCGGTATTTGTTTGGTTAGTGGAAGTTGTGACCAAACTGATCCTACAAGGATGAGTTGCGGTTCTAGTTGTGAGCTTGGCATTGATGCTACATATTCTGTTTGTGACTCTATTGGTGGAGCCAGTTGTGATAGTGAGACTGGTGGGGGTAATTTTTCTCAGGATGGTGTTTGTGCTGATAGTTCTGGTGCTGTTTGTTTGACGTCTGGTTTCGTGATTTGGGATGGCGATAATTATCAGGCTTCTGTTGATCCTGATGCTTCTGTTGAAGGTGATACTTGTGATGAAACACTAACAAATGCTGATTTCAGTGCGGGAACATATCGTTATGATCCTGATGATGCTGATTGTGATGATTGTTCTAGTTATGTTGGTGATGATACTAATTGTGAAGAAGCTTGTGGTGCTAATAGTAATTGTGATGAGGATTCTCCTTATAGTTATTCTAGTAGTTCTGGTTGGTGTTATAGTACAAATGGTTGCGGGTCTTATTGTACTAGTGAAGTAGTTGATGAGGATAATGATGGTGTGTTTAGTGCTGATTCTGGTGAAAGTTGTGCTTGTGATAGCGGCGACGTAACACAACCAAAAAGATGTGATACTGATTTCGACCAAACTAGTGAGGGTGTTTGTGTTGATAATGATGGTGATGGAGCAGGAACAACTTATTCATGTGACGGCGGAGAAGTCTGTGATGATGGAACGAATTTTGCTGATGATTGTGATGATTGTGCTGAGGCTGCTGAATGTGATGGTACTGTAGGCACAGCTTATCTACGAGATGGATACTGTTTAAGTGGCGCTTGTGTTCCTGATGCAAGTGTATCAGATGGAGGCTCATGCAGCCACAATGCACAATGTTCAGACACAACATACACAAGAAGTTGTTATTCTGGATATGATATTCTGTGTCAAGGAACAGCTGGTGCTACAAGCGGTCAGTGTAGAAGAGATGATGGACAGACTTGCACAACAGGTAATCAGTGTGGTAGTGGTGTTTGTACAGGAGGAACTTGTACTGCAGCAAATGCTGCAGCATGTGCAGTTTATGCATGCGGAACACAATGTTCATCTAACGGAAGCGTGTATACTAGTGGAGCTGGCCAGCACCAGGGCCCTACAAATAATGGCTGCTCAGAAAATATGCCACTAGTAGAGTATACTGCAAGCTTTGGGACCTGTTCAAGTGCAGGCTCTGGAGATACAAGAGATGCAGATTGCCAATCGAATTGTGACTCTGGCTTAACATATGTCAGTACAGGAAATTCTTCTAATCCTTATCAATATGGTCGCTGTATTACTATGAGGACGCATGGACAGACCTGCTGCCAAGTGCAAGGCGAGGGATCTGGAGGAAACTCCGGCAGTGACTGTGCTTCAGGAATGGATTGTTATTCTGGAACATGCCTTTATGATGATGGTGAAACATGTACAAACGGTAATCAGTGTGGTAGTGATATGTGTATAGCAGGAACATGTAGAAGTGCATGTTCAGATACATATGATGGAAGTCAATGTTCAACTACTGCAACTGCTTGGGGATCATATGGTATTTGTACTTTACAAACAGGAACTGGTTGGGCATGCGATACATCGATAGCAGCTTATGATACTTCTGATTATCTTTATTCTTGTGCAGATTCTGCTTTGAGTGGTGGTGAGATTTGTGATACTGATAGTCTTGCTGGTGGATTTGTTCAGGGTGGAGTTTGTACAGGAAGTAGTTGTTGTACGGATGATGCGGTTGGTTCTAGTCAGTGTGGTTGTACTTATTCGGATAGGACATCTGCTCCGCAGTGTGAGACAACACCGACTTCTGGAACATACAGTGCAGACGGAGTATGTGCTTATGATGGTGGTGGTAGTGCTGATAGTGATGTTACTTGTGATGTGGGTGCAGTATTTTATGATGATGAGGGAGGCGTGTATTATAATGCGTATGATAGTGTGACTTCTGGTTATGATTATGATGGGAATACTGGTGGTGATGTTTGTGATAGTGATGCTACTGGTGGTTTTAG
>JAAGZO010001323.1 GCA_024206195.1 bacterium
GAAAAGGTCATCTTTGAGATCGGCCTCCTCTGGTTGTTTTGAGTCGGAAAAAGAGCATCCACACCCTTCTTCCCGACCCCCCCCCATGCTGAATCCAAAAATAATGTCAGTTTCTCACTAAAATTTAATCGAATTAAGGTAAAAGGATAACAACAGGGAATAAATAACAAGGTAAAGGGCAGGGTACAAAGGCAGGGAAACAAGTCTAAAATAAGAAAAAGGTGTACAGGACCATAATCGAGCAGGTGGAACAACAGTACATAGGAATAGGGCTGTGTTTCGTCCTTCCGTAGACACAGAACATAAAAAGGCCAACAGTAGGAACAGGACAAACTGACAGCCAAAAGCGAGGCTGGACTCCTCAGTACGGAACCTCTGTCTGGCAAGAATTTCCCACTGAAACTATGAGGCATATCAAATCAGCCAAGAGGCCAGCCACCAAAGTATCAGTAGAAAAAACCGCAGTTGACAAGCACAAGAACGAGACAGAATGAAACAGAAAGGATTAAGCTACTTATATAGGGACGAGACAAAGAGCCAAAGGACAAAGAGACAAAGGGACAAAGGCCTGTATTAGAGGACTGGAACAAGGAAATTGGCTAAAAAACGAAAACAAGATAAAGATCAGACAGATAAGGGCAATGGAAAGCGGTGGAGATGGCGCCAAGGTCAATTAGCAGTGCCTATCTGTAGACAGTAGACAAGTCGTTTATACAGTAAGATTACAATAACTTTCACGCTGCAGTTGAATGTTTCTGTGGAGACGTTTACCGTAGGAAAACTGGCTACGGTGTGAAAATCGAATCTGCACAAAAATGATAAGTTTCCGAGAAACGGTGAAGAATAAAGGTGGAGCGGGTGTAAAATTATGTAGAGCCGAATAGAATTATGGTAGAGCCAGTGTAGAATTATATAAAGCCGGTGTAGAATTATGTAGAGCCAATGGTGTAGAAATATGGTAGAGCCGGTGTAGAATTATATAGAGATGGTGTAAAATTATGTAGAGCCAGTGTAGAAGTATATAGAGCCGGTGTAGATTTATCTTTGAGCCCATATCAGGAAACGATGTAGGAGAACCACCAACACTACCAAACAGCATAGAAGGACTTTGTAGAAAATGAGACAACCTACCGAAGTAGGATTTGGCAA
>JAAGZO010001324.1 GCA_024206195.1 bacterium
ATCTTTGAACAAGCGAGACTTTGTCTACTTGGGGGAACTGCTAAAACAGACATGGAAAGAGAAGAAGAAATCGAATGAAGGTATTACGAATAGGGCGATTGAGAGCTTGTTTGCTAAAGCGATGGGGGCAGGGGCTTTAGGAGGTAAGATATGCGGGGCCGGTGGTGGTGGGTACTGTTGGTTCTTAGTTGACCCGAAGGATAGAAAGGAATTTATCAGACAGATGGGTGATAACATGGACTTTAGCATAGACTATAACGGGTTAGAGGTAAGAAATGAATAAGAAGAAAATAGTCTGTCGTTATTGCAAGAAGCCAATCAAGGGTGAGGAGCCTTATCCTTGTTTTTCCTACTGGAGTAGTTATGAGTTTTGGTGTCATAAGGAGTGTTATAAAGATGGCAATAGTAAAGAGGCTTATAACTGTCAATGTATAGATGCTGATTGTAATGACTGTAAATACTTTAATAGGGGTAAAATGCTAAAGAAGGGAAGAGCTTCGATCTGGGAAGGTCAGTGTGTAAAGAAAAAGACGAAGGTCAAGGCTTATCCTAACTTTTGCAGTAACCATCCCTGTTTTGTTCATAGGAGGGCAAAATGAAAGCATTAATACTTTGTGCCGGACTTGGCACTAGATTAAGACCGATTACTAATAAAACACCCAAGGCGATGGTGGAGGTTGGTGGTAAGCCAGTGTTAGAACATCTTGTTAAACACCTAGAAAACTTCGGGATCACGGAGGTAGTAGTCAATCTCCACTATCTGCCAGACCAGATATATAAGTACTTTGGAACAAGGTTGTTATATTTATACGAGCCTGAATTACTAGGTGCTAGTGAGACGGTGAGGAGATTAAGAGGCTGGCTAGCCCCTCATGGTGGTGACTTCATCGTTATGAATGGCGATACACTGACTAATGTTAATATTAAACAGATGATAAAAGAGCATAATACCAGACCGCCACGAGTGATGACAGTGTTTAGGGAAGGTGAGGTTAACGCCGGTACTTGGATAATTAACTCTGACTTCTTTAACTATCAACACGGGGATATCAACACTTTTAACCAGCACTCGTATCATGAACCAGGAGTCTACTGGCAAGACATGGGAACACCTGAAGGATTAAAGAAAGTGAGGAAGCATGAAGAAGCCCAAGTGCGTAGGGTGCGGTAAAGCAGGAGAAGAGAAGTATTATTATTGGTGGTGGCGTGGTCTATGGCACTGGTCATGCCTTACTAAAACAGCTGAACTAGTGAAGAAGGCGAAGGAGGTGATAAAATGAAGTGTAAACATAAGTGGGTATTCTTGATTAATAGAACAAAGGTTTATCGTTTCTACTGTAGTAAGTGTTTGGATATTAAAGACGTGGAGAAAGAATGAAGAGAAACTTGATTTACTGCCCAACCTGTAAACAGAACGGAGTGACTAACGTTCTAGGTGAAGTAGATGAACATGGTCATTTCCTAGTCCTCAGGTTTCACAAAGGCATGACTAGGATAGTCAGTGATCAGTTTGGTGTCATTTGTGGTAGATGTACTGAGTTAGTATTTATTAGGAAGAGAGAGCGCACGCCATTCATTCCAGCACAGGGTAGGCAAGTAGGAACAACGGAGGTGATAGTATAATGGAAGAGGACATGAAACAGATCAAGTGGGGACTATGGTTTATTATTGGGTTGACGTAGCTTCCCCCACCTTTTTTTAGCTCCAAGCTTACCTAATTCACTATAGTGGGCTTTGCCGTATCTCTTCTTAGTAGTCTTACCGCCCTTTTTTCCCATTTCTGATGGTGTTTTTGGTTTAGTCATTGGCTTTAATGATAATATAGGTTAAACCTACGAACATAATTGCCGGGGCAGTAAAGAACCAGCCCAGGAGAGCACTTAAAAGCCAGAGAATAGCAACAACAATTTCAATATTGTATTTTTCTTTTCTTTTCATATCTTTTCACCTCCTTTAACTAATTAACTAAACTAAATAATAGGGATAAGGTTTAATTTTAAGTAATTGGTTAGCTTTTCGAGTTTATAATCCTAACTGGTAGCGAGACTGTTCCTTTTGGTGTCATGGTTAGAACATATCGTTGACCGTTTCTGATTGATTTATAATCCCTTGGTGTCTCTCTCCACTTTTTTCTAGTTATTTCTTTCATATTATTCCTTTCTTTTGCCTGACTCGAACTCATACGAAGTCGAGCCAGGCCGTATGAGTTAAATTAATTCTAATTCTATCAATTTACTTCTAACCGAAGAAATCCCCCTCGATTGATTTTTAGCTTCTGCTAATGCAATCCTGGTAGCTCCTTTCGCTTCC
>JAAGZO010001325.1 GCA_024206195.1 bacterium
CCTCCTCACCAACAGCAAGTATGTGCCTGGTCCCTACAGCAACAGCAACAACAGATGGTTCATTCAATAAAACCCCCTTTCCGGGAACAAAGGCCAGCGTATTTGCTGTCCCAAGATCAATACCTATTTTTTTCCCCATCATATTCATATATCAACAACTAATATATCATAAATACTGCAGGGTGTACATTTGTGATAAAATGGATATACTATCTCACCATGACTAGAAGAACACGAAAAATCCTATTCTGGCTGTCCTCAATAGCTTTTGTCGTAGTAGCGCTTTCCACACTCGCCTACTCTTTTGGATATAGGATAAGTACCAGCGGTGACCTACTACAAACAGGAGGACTATTCATAGCAGCTGTGCCAGGAGTGGATGTAGATATTCTTGTAAATGACGAATTGATAAAGACCACCTCTCTACTCTCTAGAAGTGCTTTCATACAAAGTTTAAGGCCAGGAGAATATGATATTGAGGTTAGAAGAGAAGGATTTCATGAATGGAAAAAACGTGTAGATGTGCAACCAGAATTAGTTACCGAGGTGCGCGCCATCCTAATCAATGACCCACCACAAGTCGAAATATTAGCAAAAGGAGATTTTGTTTCCATGTCTGAGTGGAATGATGGAGCTTTGAAGATAAGCGGGGTTTCTCCGACAGATAGGTTTTTCGATGTAGAAAATAATGTATTCATATTGAAACAAGACGCTGGAGCATCATCAACACCAGGAAAGCTGCCAGAGGAAGTGGCAGAACATCTAGAGACCATATTGCCAGACGGGTTTATTCTTGATAACAGTAACGACCGAATTGCATGGTGGGATGGAAAATCAGCATGGATAGAATGGCTTCCAAAAACAGCCTTACCATTCTACGGAGAAGAACGTGTAAAGCGTGTACTAAAAAGCGACCACCCAATACGTGATATAAAGTTCTATCCCCGAA
>JAAGZO010001326.1 GCA_024206195.1 bacterium
CACCCTTTCATATGCTGATTTTAAAAATTTGTGAAGGTAGCATTTAATGTCTTTCTTTGTTTACATACCGTAGGCAAATCATGGTCCGAAATTTCGTCTTCCTTTCCTATCAATTTTGTCAAAAATCCATTTTAAATGCTATTAATATAGTAGTCGTAGACTTGTCCATCAATAATTTAGTATCCGGAAAATTTTTAGGGTGAGCTATATATAATCATATAGCTATATATATGTTCAAATACTCGGATTCTGAAGAGAAAGGCAATAATTTTCAAATTATGTCATTTTGAATAATTTTTGACAAATATTCAGGCTTTGAGGTTCTAAAGGGAAAAAACAATAATTTTTCAGATTGTGTCCATTTCAGTATGTTTGTCCGATCTTCATTTGAATTATCTATTTTGACTTATCTATTTGCCTGTATGTCAGCAATGTTTATCTCTTGTCTATTTCATGTATTTTGTAATTTTCTACATACATTAACTTCCTTATTTTGTGTTGATTTGTTTGTTTATTTTCAATCTTTGAATTGTGTTTCCTTATTTTGTTCTAATTTCACTTTCTTTATTTTGTCCTAAATGTTTAGTCCTAATTTTTGTTTTTTATTTTATTTTAAGCTTATAGCTAACATGCTTTCTGTCAAAAACTAATCACATATCAATCGGGATCAGACGACATGACGCTTCTTCTGTAAGTTTCAAAAGTCGACACTTTTGAGCTAGATTCTTTCTTACCGGATACATAAACCTATGTTCCCAAAAGTTTGTACTAGCTTTTCTTTTGGATTGCCTGGAGAAGTCACTATTTTGTCTAAGAAGCCTGGAGAAGTCATTATTTTGTCTAAGAACTTCTCCTTCCTCTCATTGGAAGCAGTTTTGGAGCAGAAAATTGCTGAGTTAGTGGTGCCTATTTGTGAAGCATCTACGTCGGAAGGCTATTTCCGGTCACGGAATCGGAGAAGTTTGATTGTGTCAGATCTGGTGGTAGGAGAAGGCAACCTAGACTTGGTGAATTTCCTGAATCCAGCATTGCTTCCTGCACTCGGTGTCCACACTCGTTTTTCTGTTGCCCATGCATTTCGATTGGGCAAACCATGTTCTGACGGTTCATTGCGATTCTGCAAGTTGGACTTCTTTTAGAATTTTCCTGGTGTTCTGATTCGCCCCGCGTTTACGCCTCTTCAGCGCCAATAGAAGCATCGGCTTGACAATTACCGATGGGGAACTATTCAGAAAGATTCTTCAGGACGTTTTCTGGTTGCTGTTCATTATTTGAATGACGGGATGCCGTATTTGTGGCATTTAAGAAAGAAGATTCAGCCGCTGATGATGAATCAGTCAAGGGCGATGCCTGTTGCCTCTGTACCTGATTGTGAAATTGCTTGGTTCTTTTGAGGCATCGCCCAGTCCTTTGAAGTCCATGGCGGTTTTGGACCTTTCAGCTTTTTCTACTGTTTCTGTGGATAAACCATCTTCAAGTCCAAGGTCTTTGTTTTCAAGCCCTATTTTTGTTGACATGCAGAAGGATTTGAATAAAATGCAGTCGCTACAGGAAGAAAGTAGAGTGAAGCTCCAGCAATGAACTGTGAACAATAATAGTATCAGTTCATATTTTTGTTGCTTTCTATTAAGTGGTTTCTTCGGATTTTATAATTTGGGAATTTCTTGGAGCTTTTTGCCCACCTGTGTCATTGTTATAGATCAATGTCCATGGGGGAGAGAGGTCTTAAAGGTCTGAATTGACACCACTCTTCTCCTTCTCACGGTTGTTTTTCTCGCGAGTAAACAATTCAATTCAATTATTCATTGACGACCCCTGTAGTATGACCAACTACAAGATAGGATGGAGAGTCCTATGGTAAACTATAGTTTTGCTCTTGGTCCAAGAAAGTCATCTTGTATTGAGCATTGAGGAACTTAGCCATGGTTATTATGATTTTTCTGATTTAGAATCGGATTTTGAGCTTCTGTAATGTTTGATCATCTCCTCATATGTGGATTTTGCTCTGATGCCTTCTGATGCCTGCCTCTGATGCCTCGGAAATCCATAGATTGCTTGAAGACAAATGGACTAGGGATGTCAAAGTATAGGGTAAACATAGCAGAGCATCCATGTGGTTCAGAGAGATATCCACAGAGTTGTTTCCAGACCTTGCTATGCTGATTAGTTGTTTCTTTCTTGACATTTTTCTTGGTTTCTATTGTGCAACACTGTTCACATCACTATATTGTACTGCTATACTCTGTTCTACCATACTGCAATCTGTCAAATGCAATGTTGTTTATCAGATGCTATGGTCTTGTTTTAGGAGTTATACCTCATGAGCTTGCGGCTTGCACTTAGTCAGTTGGCATGGCAACATGACAAACATGCAGGGGTTTTGGTATGGCATGGCACAAGGAGTCTGCTAAGCACAGTATGGTACAGAATGATTCTCAAAATCATTCCTTGATGCCTCAGATTAATTGCGGTAGAAAGGAACAATTTGGTTTCGGGCAGCAAAAACTTCAATTAATGCTCGCCAGTATTTGTCAGTGTAGAGGGTATAGGGGTTTCCAACTATTATCAAGCCACTTCGTGCTCGCATCATTGCAACATTTGCTCGGTTGGGACTCTTGAGAAATCCAATGTCGACTTTTTGACCTTGAGGACTACTTCGTACACAAGACAATACTATGACCTCTTTTTCCCTGCCTTGGAAAGAGTCCACATTGGCAACGATGGAACGTGCTTCCCCAAGTGATTGGAGGAGTCCAACTTCCAACAGTCTGTAGGCTATTGCTCTTCGTTGGGCCTCATAGAAGGCAAGAGCAGCGATGTCAAAGATCGAAATTTCACATTCCTCCACTAGTTGCCTGATGATTTCTACTACAACTTCAACTTCAGCATTATTCCAACGACTA
>JAAGZO010001327.1 GCA_024206195.1 bacterium
CAAGTCGCGGGTGTTTTCAGCATTAAGGCAACAGACGGTTCTATAGTGAACAGTAAAAGTATGAAAAGATCTGAATTGCTATTAAATTACATCCAAAGAAGATGAGGAGACAGTCTGAGTTTAAGGAACGAAGCTACAATATGCAACAAGATAATTACTCCCATGTTAAATATAGCAGAAGAAAACAATAAGCCTTTAAACGTCTGGATAGAAGAACCTTTCAATGTAGACAAAGAAAAAGGTTTGGCGGGAGAGCCAGATTACTTGATAGCGCCTGCTACAGAGTACGGCGGCATGGGATTGCCGCCGCTTTGTATTATAGAGGCAAAAAAACAAGATTGGGATGAAGGATGGGCACAGGCTTTGGCAGAAATGATTGCTGCTTCTATTAAAGGCGCCGATATATGTTACAGCATTGTAACTACAGGAAAAATATGGCAATTTAGCAAGCTGGAAGATAATATCTTTATAAAAGATCCCAGTCAAATATCAGCTACCAGAGAATTACAAGCTGTATTTGATACGTTAAATTGGGTATTTGCCGAAGTTAATAATTTTAATAATTAACATATCAGGATGTATATTCTGCTGTCTGCTGCCAATGCTCATTGAGCGAAGACAGCAGAATACCGTTTCAGAGCGGAAAAAAGCAAACAAACAGGCGTCTGACATATCCGGGGTGCCCCTGCGAACCCGTATACGGTTTGTATATGTTGCTGTCAGATAAAGGAAAAGGAGAAGAGGAGATGAAAGCGTACGCTGAAACGGATGAACTGACACTGGAACATGTGTTGGAAAGAATAAAGGGGACGCAACCCTTTTATGGGTAGCAAGCCAGAATTTGAAGTAAAATCATGGCATAAGGCACTGAACCCGACGGCTTCGCCGCAGGTTAGCTTGGCC
>JAAGZO010000131.1 GCA_024206195.1 bacterium
AAGATCCTCTGCTGACCCTCCTACATTCTCCATCTTCCTTAATGCCACCCTTATTGCTTCTTTAGTAGATGCTTGATTACCCTTCTTAGGATGGGCTTCTAGTATCTTCTCTACAGCATATTCATTTACTTGAGGGACTTCTCTATTAAGTTTAGCGTTAAGTCTAGTGACTTCTAGAGTAAGGTCTTTGATTTGTTGGCGTTGCTTCTTATATAGCTCTCTAGCTAATTCTAGTTTGGCTTCATATTCCTCATTACTCATAACGCCTTCCCTTCTAATTTCCTCTCATCGTATATCTTCTGTCCAATATCCCATGCCTCCTGCACAGGCTTATACATAGTGCATCTCTCGGATACATGGAAGCACAGGTAAGTAGCTACACATATCTCCTTCAGCTTCTCGTTCTCCTTGAGCATAGCTTCACCGTCATCTGCTAACCATTCCTTTGCTATGGCGATGTCCTTTTTTAGCTTCTCGTTCTCTGCTTGGAGTTGCTTGTATGCCCTTAACCGACACCATTCCTCGCCATTATATTCAATTAATACCGTATTAATTCGTTTAACCTCACTCATCTTGTCCTTTCTCTTCCTCTAGCCGTTTAATCCTCTTATACATAGCCTCAATGGTTCGCTTCTTCCCTATCTTGTTCTCTAGCTCGCCTACTCGCTTGTTGAGGTTCTTCTCTAACTTTTCAACATTAATAACCAGTTCGACCACTTCTCGCACCATATCAGCTACCGTTTCATGGTGTGCATCAACCCTCTTGGTCAGTGCGTCAATAGTTTCTCCGTATAGAGTTATTCTATCTCTCAAATATCCCATTGTTTGATTATATGGAGTGTAATCACTAGGCTCAAGCTTCCCTGCTTTCGCGTTCTGCATCTTCATTGGCTCACTCGGAACACCTATGCCTACCACTGTGTCAGCAGGCGGTATGAACCCTTCAGGCTTCGGCAACTCTTCACCGTCCTTAATCATGCAATCTATAACCTCGGCAACTTGAATTTTAATACCATCCATTGCTACTATTGGGTCTTTATCAAGCCAAGATAACCCTGCAAACTCTCGACACAGACCTACATACTCGTCGTCGTCATCTGAGTAGTCTAGGTAATAATTATATTTATTAGCTATTTCTTCAAAGCTAGGCTTCGGCTTGGTTCTGCGGTAGAGGCAATACTTAGATGACTTTCTTCCATCTATTTTACCTGCTGTTACCCAATTTCCTTCATCTGTTTTGTCGAAATCTTTATGACAAATCTCCATCCCTTCCTCGACTGTGAAGTTGTCTGCACCGTCTAGGACTTCGGGTTCACACTTAATGCGAATGTTATCAAGGCACTCTTTAGCCAAAGGACTCAGTGGCATGTTCTTTACCGCTTCATCTATCTCAGCTTCTAGGACTTCGGGTTCTTTGGGTGAACAATCACCGCACACAGGCTCATCCCCTGAAGTGCCACAACTCTCACATCGACAATCCTCCGCTTCTAGGGCTTCGAGATACAGACGGTCAGAATTAGACTTCTTGCCCACTCCTGCTTGACAAATTTGCCATTCCTGCCACTCTTTAAGAGTTGTTTTAAATGCAATCATCATCCCCTCTTTCACCTCAAACCCATCAGCACCGTCACGCAGTAGGTATTTGGTTTTGTCGTAGTCGGGTTCTGCCTTTGCACCCCTTACATGGTCAATAACATAACCACAGTTTTTGCATGTCATACTCCCGCTTACATTAAGCATAAAATCATGGACGCAGTTCTCCGCTTCTAGGGGTTCGAGATACCACATTTCAGAGTCTGACTTAGTCCCAATCAAAACGCATGCGCCCTTAATACTAATACTCGCTTTAACAATCCACATCATCCCCTCTAGCACAACAAACCCATCAGCACCGTCACGCTTGCGATACTTAACGCCGTTTAGTTCTACTATGTCGGGTTCCTCCGCACGATGCTTCTCGCAAGACGGACAATCACAGGGTTCTATATTTTGTTCATTCATTATCTTCCTTCTGTTTAGTTTATGTTATGTTTATTATTTATCTTTCTAGTTGCTTATTTGCGTCAGTCTCCCACCGAATGGCAGGAGACTTTCCGCTTAACATAAACAACATAGAAAGAAAGGATGACTTAACACCTTCACTCGATATGATGTTTAATAAAAAAGACTATCATTCTCACTGAGTCAATAACTTTCTTTAATTTATTTGAACAAATCTGAACTTTTTACTTGCAATGGTATAATTATTACTTAGATTAGAGGCAACATTAACAACTAAAGAGAAGGAATAAGATGGATAAAGAAGAACCTACGTCACAACTCATTGAAGGCTTACAGGCTATAGAGAATGAGTATAAACCCACATTCACACCTGCTGAGATGGTATTACTAGATACTCTATTGGATCAACATCGTATAGAGAATCCTAATTATGATACTCTTATTGATGATATACTTTTAAAAATACATAACTATAAAGGATAAATATGAAGAAAAAGAAGATCAAAACAATTAGATACCAGGCAACTGTGCCTTTATTCTACAGGAAAAGACTAAATAAAATGAAGGGTGGTTCAGGTATAACAGACTCTGAACTGCTTATGAGAATGGTAGATGCACTCGAACATGGACAGATTGCACCTGCATCAATTAACGTAAAGAGAGACTTAAAAACAAAAACCGTATTTAACTAATGAAAGAATACCATAAAATACAATCACTATACAAACGTGATCCAGAGAATAAGTTTAAAACATTCCTAGATGAATACTCTATACCTGAGTTTGAACTTCTAAGAGATTGCCAGTGGATATTTACCGAGAAGGTAGATGGCACTAACATACGTATCATGTATGACTATAACTGTAACCTAACTATAGGCGGTAAGACTGATAAGGCTAATATACCTGCAGACCTAACTAATTATATACATAAGAAATTCACCCCAAAGAATGTGCCTATACCTGCTATCCTTGAAGGATGGATGGATGGTATCTGTTTCTATGGTGAAGGCTATGGTAAGAAGATACAGAAGGTAGGACACATGTATTCAAGCACACAGGAGTTTGTCTTGTTTGATATTAAGGTAAAGGATAAGTGGCTAGAGAGAGAGAATGTAGAGGATATAGGAAAAGCAATGGGGATGAGGGTAGTTCCTATTATTGGTTCAGGCACTCTTGATGGTCTAGAGGAAAGATGTAAGGAAGGGTTTGACTCTCAATGGGGAGACTTTGAAGCAGAGGGTATAGTTGCTAGACCTAAAGTAGAGCTACTAACCTCTAATGGACACAGGATAATAACTAAAGTAAAATGTAAAGATCTTAAATAACAACTAAATAGACAGAAGAAAACAATGAGTGCACCAATAGCAGTAACAGACCTACAGGTAGGCCCAATGATTAAACCAATCACAGGCAGACTAAAACATATAATTAAGAAAGCCACAGGGAAAGAGTTTTATTTCCTAGAAGATAACGCACAACCTGATCCTAACTCAGTAATGGTTAATTTTTGGTCATGCAGTGCTCCTGATATACCTGTTGGCCCTAAATTAGGCAAGATGGTAACTATACAACCTGAGCTTAAAGCAGGCAAAGGAGGTAACACTGCCTCTAATGTTAAGGTTACAGAGTATAACGGCAATCTACAGCTTAATATTAATCCAGGTGGTAAGATAACCATAGATGAAGCAGTAGACTTTCCTAAAGTTCAAGGTCAGACGTTTAAAGATAGCGATAAACCTAACCAACGTGCAGACTTTACACCTTCCTCTAATGGAGCTAGAGTAGGGATGATAGTTAATAATGCCTGTCAGTCTCTCACAGCACAGAAAATACCCCTTACCTGTAAAGGAATCTTAGAGGTTGCAGAAGAGATC
>JAAGZO010001328.1 GCA_024206195.1 bacterium
TACCCTTTATGATGCGATTATTCAGGGAACCAATGTTAGTGTTTCAAGCGACAAGTTTGGAACGTATAGCAAGGCTCTTAATTTAAATGCTGATAACACCTATATAAAAAGATTAACGGGAAACATCATTATTGATAGTACTGGTATTGGCAGTTCAATCAGTATCCGCGGCCCTCCGGAAGGCTGGGGCGCAATAGCATATAATCCGACAACAAACCTCACTCTTGATGCAGAGAACGTAATTGTTTCAGGTAGTGAGCCTACCTATTTTTACGGCGACATTACTTTTTCTAATTTTACATGCGCCACTCCCGGTAAAACAATATATTTTGAAGCAGGAAAAACTTATACTATTTTGGATGAGTTTACTCTTACTGGAGGGTATGGTCAGCTTATTAATTTAAGGTCAACTAAAGATGGTCAACAGTGGAAAATTGATCCTCGCGGAAAAAGAGATCTTCTGTTTATGAGCGTGAAAGATTCTTATAATGTTGATCCTGTAGAGATAGTAGCTATAAAATCAAACAAAGAAGAGAATTGTTTTAATTGGGATCCAACGACTACATGGATTGGTGATGGAGCAGACAATGACTGGTCAACTGGAAACAACTGGGATACTGGAGTAGCTCCTCCTGTAGGAAATGATGTGCTTTTTGACGGTGTGTCAGCTAATGGTGATAAAGACGCAACTATTGATGACGGATTTAACGGTTCTAACACTATACTATCTCTTACTATAACCGGTTATACAGGTATAATTACTCAATCTGCTTCACTTACCATTACTAATGATTACGCTCAAACTTCAGGTACTTTTACTTGTACCGCACCGCAAACTTATTCGTTAAGTGTTGGCGGCGATTTTTCTATACCTGATACAGCCGGCGCTTTCAGGCGGGCTTCCGGGACTGACCCTAACTACACAATTTATGATGTTTACGGTTTGCAATCAATGAAATGCTGGCTTGCTAAGAATTTTACCCTTGGCACAGATATAGATGCTAGCAGTACAAGCAGTTGGGATTCAGGCGCAGGCTTTGAATCGGTGGGTAGTACCGGTAGTAATTTTACGGGTGATTTTGATGGGGATAACAAGACTATAGCAGGTCTTTCTATAAATCGTTCGGGATCTTCTTATGTGGGCCTATTTGGTGTTATTGACGGTTCTGATATCCAAGATACAGGCATTGTTGGCGGCAGCGTAGTTGGTGATTATTATGTAGGAGGACTGATTGGTAATATTGATGATGATATCGCTGTTTCTAATATAACAAATTGTTATTCAACAGCAAGTGTAACAGGAATCAGGTATTTAGGGGGATTGATCGGACGAAGCACGGGTTCAGTTGTTACTAACTGTTACGCGACCGGTGCTGTAACCGGCACTGAGAGTTACAGTGATTGGCTTGGAGGATTAGTAGGTGAAATTCAATCTGGAGATACTATCACTAATTCTTATGCTACGGGAGATGTGTCTGGAAATGATTACATTGGTGGATTGGTCGGACGTAATATGACTGGTACGATTACCAGTTCTTACGCTATCGGAACCGTGGAGGGAGATATTTATGTTGGCGGTTTAGTGGGATATAATCGAGGCACTATTACACTGTCTTATCGAACGACAGGAACTACAACTGGAGAACGAGAAGTAGGTGGATTAGTCGGATCTAACATGGATTCTTTTGCGGTTATAAGTTTTTCTTATGCTACAGGTGATGTAACCGCAACGATTGAAAAAGCTGGTGGTCTTATAGGATATGTTCAAGTTAGCACTCAAGAAATTTCTGATTGCTATGCTACAGGCAACGTTGTTACAGGCGTGCTGGGAGGTGGTCTGATAGGATCAGGGGTTAGCGGTCTTATAAGGGATTGTTACTCTACTGGTAGTGTAACTGGACCAGTAACTGGCGGATTGATAGGAAGTGACGGCTCTCTTCTTATTTACACTTCTTACTGGGATACAGAAACCTCCGGAAAAAGTTCCAGCGATGGTGGTACAGGCAAAACTACTGCCCAAATGAAACAAGCAGCTACTTTTAGTGGTTGGGACTGGGATGATGCATGGATCATAGATGAAGGAAGGACTTATCCAGAGTTGCAGTTTCAGTATCATATATGGAATGGTGACGGGTCAACAAATAATATGTCAGAAGCTGCTAACTGGAGTAAAGATACGGCTCCCGGAGCAACCGACAGGATAGTTTTTAATGATACTAGTGTTAAAAACGCTACGATAGATGGAAGTTTTGCTTCTACAATTGCGCAGTTTGAACTTAGATCCGGATACACTGGCACCGTAACACAAAGTAATAACTTAATAATTTCGGGTAATTATTATCAGTCAGGGACTGCCTTTACTGGTGGCACCACTTTGGATGTTAATGATAATTTTACTGTCGCTGGGGGAACATTTACAGCACCGACAAATCTTTATGTAAACGGCGACTTTAATCATTCAGGCGGCACCTTTACACACAATTCAAAAACGGTGACACTTGATGGGGCGGCTCAATCAATAAGCGGTAGTACTACTTTTTATAATTTAACTAAAACGGTTGCTGCTGCAGATACGTTAACATTTACTAATGGCACAACACAAACAATTACAAACGTGCTTACTCTTCAGGGGGTAAGCGGAGAATTGCTTTCTTTGAGAAGCGATTCTGCCGGGGATACGTGGGGGATCGATACAACTGGTGCAACAGTAACGGCGGATTACCTTGATGTCAAAGATTCAAATGCGACAGCACTTATAAGTGCTGCTTCGATATCAGATTCTAAAGACAGCGGTAACAATACTAATTGGTTTTTAGCAGAATACTTTAAAATAACTGGCGATGCTTCTATGTCTGCCGGTGGAACAAATGGCGTAACGGTTACGGCCTATGATGGTACAGATAGCGTATCATTGTCTTATACCGGTGACAAATCTATTACTTTTTCCGGTGCCAACAACGCTCCTGATGGAACGCAACCTTCAGCAAGTAATTCAAGTAGTAGTGATGTTAATTTTGGAACTACAACAACCTTAACTTTTACAAATGGTGTGGCATCGTCTAATGTGAAGCTTTATAAAACTGAAAGCATCTCTCTTGATGTAGCTGACGACACGATTAATACAACGGGTGATGCTTCTTACGATTTAGATGTTGCAATTGCAGCCGCAAACCTTGATAGTTTTTCATGGGCAACTATTTCAGCCGCAACCGCAGGATCGGGGTTTACCGTGGTAGTTACCGCACTAGATGCTTATGAGAATGCAACTACAAAAGATGCTGACGGAAGTGCACTTACATCAAGCGAAAGTGTCACCTTTACAACAACGGCAACGGCTGCACCTGATGCGACTGTTCCA
>JAAGZO010001329.1 GCA_024206195.1 bacterium
GCAAAGATAAATGCAGTTGCGGAGCGTAAAGGTAGCATGGCAGCAGCCAGAGGTACTTCTACCCATGAAATGGTAGAAGCCTTACTAAAAAATAGATTAGATGGCATATCACTAAAAGACTATTATCTTGGAAGAACTGTAGATGTAGATGGTTTTAGTTTTGATATCACACAAGATGATATTGATATGGCAGAAATCTATGTTGATTATATTAATAGAAGAACTGAAGAACTTAATGGTAAATTACTAGTAGAAGAAAAAGTAAATGCTCCAGATATAAGTGATGACCTTTGGGGTACTGCTGATGCAGTCATACTTGGCGAAGGTAACAGAATGGTCGTTGGCGATTTAAAGTCTGGTGCATGGGCAGTAGATGTTGTGATGAACGAACAGCTAATGTGCTACGCCTTGGGTTGCCTATCAAGATGGGGTAACGAAAATACGGTCATTGAAATGACAATCATACAACCAAACAAAAGAGCCTTTCATAAAGACGGGCAAATAAGAACTTGGGATATTCAAGCAGTTGATCTTGTCGACTGGGGTTTGAATATTTTGAAACCAGCTTGTGATGAAGCAATGGGCGAAGAGCCTGGCTTTAGTGCTGGAAATTGGTGCAAATTCTGTTCACACAAAGAAGTTTGCGAAACCTATAA
>JAAGZO010001330.1 GCA_024206195.1 bacterium
GAGGAAAGACAATTAAAGATTATCCGTACGCGACCTACATGGCTCACGTACCTATGGTCATCGGCATCGATGCGGGTTACATGAATACCGTTCTTGCTTCTACTGCCGCTTTTTCAATTGACACAGATCCTGTAATAGATCTGACTTTTGTAGCAAATGCTGGTCTAGATAATAGGCAAATCCTCATGCAGAGAAGTAAGATTCTCAAATGTATCGCTAGACCATTTCTTCCGCTGTTTATGATCGATAGCTTTATACTGGCTTTATGTAATTGGATGATTGATGTCACATTGAATTCGAGTGACTTCTGTATCATTTATGAGCCTGATACTACAGACCCTCCCGAACCAAAACCGGGTAAGCCTAAACCGTTGAAACTCGTGGATGCAGAACTGATTCTGCTCAAAGCCGAACTAGAGGTTAATCTTGTAGAACTTACAAAAGAGGCAAAAGATACGGTGTACAGGCAGATGACCGGTTCTTCTAAACTTCAAATACCTTTCATCGATTATGAAGTTTTGAATTTGAGCATACCGCAATCGCAAGCTGGTCTGCTGCCATTTTCCTACTGTTACTTTGATGGCTTGGCC
>JAAGZO010001331.1 GCA_024206195.1 bacterium
AATATTCTGTGACATTATCCCCTTGTTCTTCTTTAAGACATCGTAGAGATGACGGTCTAATTTTTCCATGACAATATACTTGGACACTGTATCTACATCAACAACCCTTGGACTGACTCCCATCTCTGCAGCCATATTCTGAAGCTCAGCTTCTTTTCGTAATGTATTTGAAGATTTCTGTTTTCTGAAAGTCTTCATAGCGTATTCCTTACCATTAGTCTCTACTAAATAAGTAGTACCTTCTTTACCGTTACCTAACAGTCTAATACGAGTATAACGGTCTAGTTTGTCTTTCTTGTAAGTCTCATATTCTTTGAAAGCTTGAGATATTTCTTTAATTAACTCAATTTTGCTACGGCGAATTGGTACATGTAATTCATTAGCCATAACCTTGAGCTCAGTATAGGTGTATGTGTTAAGATCAATTTTTAACATTCTTTGTTAGGGTCTTGACTCTGCTATAAATAGTGTTTAGGACTTAACTATGAAAATTTAAGTCTGTAACGATTTCTTAGCACATTTATTGAAAAGAATGTTCAACATCACATAAGGTATTGTGAAAGTAATAGCCAGAAAAATGTTAACAATACGTTCTGGACCTGCCTCGGTGCACACTAATGCCATATTGATAGCATAAAAAAGTAACACAAGCTCTAAGACAAAAAAGATTACGGCTACTGCAACACTAAAAGATGCGAATGCTGCCGACGCACCTGCTTCCATGCTCTCTCCTAGTGAATAATTTTCTTTATTTTCTTTATTTTTTCGAGTATGCCTATAGCGATCCAATGCGGACTTAAGTACTATTCCTGATACAATCATTTAT
>JAAGZO010001332.1 GCA_024206195.1 bacterium
GAGCTTGTGCCTCATTTGGCACCAGAAGACTTTTGGAATGACTTCTCTGGGGTTTGCATGTGAGAATGTAAGGAAGTTTCTATCGCCATGTGCTAGACATAAATTTACTTCGAAATGCTGTGCTATGCCATTAACCATGAGACTTGTCTGCTTTAAAAACTAAAGACACCATCTTTATATCAGAGTGTAATAACCGCTGTAAGCATATACGCCTTTGACTAATCATAGACTTTAACTTGAAACAGTAAGTACCCGTGTGGGTACTTAATGCTTCTAGAAAATCGGTGCATAATGGCTCAGTATTAAAACTCTGAGCCAACTGTTCTGACAAAGTTCGATTTTGCAGCTCTGGCAACATGTACCTGCACGGGGGAATGACAAATACCACATATCTTAGCAATAATTCTATGTCGTAGTACAGTTCGTATGTTGTTGCAAGATAAAATGCGAGCTGCCATGGTACTCTTGCATCGCTGTTCCACTTTTGCCTAATCAGAAATATAAGTTCGCTGCTGAACAGATTCAGCGAAACGATACTTAAGGGTTCTGCCAAATTGGAACAGTAAACCACTTCCTGTTCAAAATTTAATTTATGGAGCCCAATTTTGGCAGTGATGACCAGTTTTATTTGTACAGTATTCTTTCCCTGATAAGCGTCTTCGCAAAGCTGAATAATTGAGATATCTCTCAATGCATCAGCTATTGCGCAAATTGTGCACTCAAAATAACTACCCTGAAATAGCGAATACGACCTCCTGCAATCGTAATTTGGAACATCGATGTTAATGTGTATATTGAAACTATTATACATATATAAATAATTGTTGAAAAATGGACTTAATTCGTATAAAGCTGAAAGAAATATTATCCTAAGATAGTGAGCTGCAACTTTTCGTTTGCAAATCTTTCTGATTGCATACTCAGTAAATGAATACACAAAAATTTCTTCCCTATAAATTTCAAAGTCTAAGCTATTTCCTTCAAAATGTTTTGAGCCGGTAATTGGTCCGCTCTCATTAGCTCCAGATGAGGATTACTGGGAAATGAACAATACTTATATATCCAAGGGTACATGGAACAAATGTCTCCGTACCTATAA
>JAAGZO010001333.1 GCA_024206195.1 bacterium
ATGCACTCTTCAAAAATAAAGGACTCGATCTATTGTTTGCCCTGCTCATGCGGGGTACAATATGTCGGCGAGAGCAGTAGAAACTTAAAAGTTAGAATTGCAGAACATCTTAGACATTCCTCAAAAAGTGCCTTGTCTCTACATTTGTCTAATAACCAGTATCATCACCCCGTACTCATACATACTCAGGTCATCGCAAGAGAATCTAATATGTTAAAAAGAAAGATTATTGAATCTCTTACTATCTCTAATAAAAAGGCACGTCTCTGTAATACTGGTGTTTCTGTTGAGTTACCGGAGGTTTGGAAAACTTGTGCACCTATGATATCGAGACAGTTGTCTAGCAGTGATTAGTACATTGCCTTAGGTATTGGCTGCTTGTGTTCTCCTAGTGCTTACTTTCGTGGCTCAGTATCTCTGTACTTGGCTGCTCTGCGCCTTAGTATTTTGTACTTGATGCTCGTATAGTACGGTATCGTTGGTTTGAATGCACGCTATTTACTGGGCATTTGTTCGTATTACGCTTTGACTTGGTCTTGCTGTCGTGGCTATGACATCACTGAGCTGTCACGTTCTCGTTATC
>JAAGZO010001334.1 GCA_024206195.1 bacterium
AGATATATTGTACCTGGGTCTAGTTCTGCTAGATCCGGGTTCTATGAAAGAAATATTAAGCAAGAAAAACGACCTATTCAATTAGCTAGTTCTGGACCTGAAAAGCATCCAGAATCCAAAATTGAACGAACTATTGTTGAGTCTATGGACAAACATCAGATTATTAAAGAGAAAATTCATACCATTATTCCTTAAGATCAACCTTTTTCTCACGACGATTTTAGTCCTAGAGTTAGTGTAACTCAGGATACGGAAGGAAATACTATTCTCAAAGAAGTCCAGTTTCAAGTCATTGACCTACAACAATCCGCTGGAGAAGAAGACACTGGATCGAGTGACCGAAGTTGCGATCGACCTGCAGGATGAGGATGAGGATGACTCTCCAGTGTCCACTCGCAGCTAGGAACAAAGCCAATGAATTGGTGGGAAGAAGAAAGAAATGAACAAGATGATGATCAAGATGAAGATAAGACGTAAGCTATTAAGTTCTGTTTGTACCATGTAGTTAGTTTTTGGACTCGATTGTCAGACTTGTCTGTCCCACCTTTGAAAGCCTCCTCAGCAATCACTGTAGTGCAAAGCTGGGGACCAGCTTTCATTGGTAAGAGGGATGTTAGATAATCGGTCCGACTTCCCATGTATTATAGGCGATTCTTGCCTTGTTTTTGTTTAGCGTTCATTCCGCATTCATATTTTGCTTAGTTTCTGTATGGAATGCTAGTGTTGTTGAGGCGCCTTTGCCTGTGTGTTATATATGTGCCGGGTTGTAGCCCCAGACAGTATCAATCATTTTGCTGGGGCATGAGGCTGTTTTTGTTAGCGTGCGAAGCTGTTTTTGAGCAGAGGCCGGTGGCTGCCTTACGCGGCCATGCGCCCCTGCAATCATTATTACTATATTAGATTGATATTGATACACGTATTACTCACATTATTATTGATATTACCATTGTTATTGATATTGAGATTGATACTATCGAGTTAGTCTGTTTGGTGTTTTGCTCAGAGTGTTTATTCTACAGTCATACATGCAGCTTAACCAGGAGATCGCTCCTTGGTGCCTAACATTCAAATTATCTGTTATGCGAGCGGTCTCCCTGCTCCATTGCCATACTTTTGTCTATGTGCATGCTTTCCTGAATAAACCTTTCATTCTATTCTCTATGGTCACAGAGTACGGAGGTTCTCATGCACTAGTCAGTCAAACACTTTTGATTCGCTTTATCTCAGTCAGGTCAAGATCTTATGCTATTGGATTGGTCTCAGTTTTCCAGGGTGCTCTCTTTTAAAGACTACGCTGTGGTACCAACCAAACTGTTAAGTCGTGGTCTGCTCACAGA
>JAAGZO010001335.1 GCA_024206195.1 bacterium
ATAATATTAATTATTTAGTATTTTATAATATAATTAACATTATTGAGTACTTAATTAAAACTTTAAAATATTAAATATAAGCTTAAAAAGATTATTATATCATTATATTCAAATTAAATTAAAGTATAAAAATAATTATCCATTATAATTGTAGCCTTGATTCATACCACCACCCATTTGACCTCCCATTTGGCCTCCCATTTGACCTCCGTATCCTGGATTCATTCCCATTCCACCACCTCCTCCCATTTGACCGCCTACTCCTTGATTCATTCCCATTTGACCACCTCCAGATCCTCCTCCTCCTACATTTTGAGAGGGATCGTATAGATTTATCGCTTGCGCATTTATATTAAATGCCGCTGTATCTAGTGGTTGTAGTAATTCTTCTTCTTTCCTCTTCTTTTCTAGTTCCTCTTTAGCTTCATTTCTTTTCTGCATATAGTCCATTTTGGAGGTTAAGTCCTTGAAGGTTTGAATCATGAATGGCATTATAAATTCAGTCATATCATGTCTCCAAGCGAGTTCCATTGCAATATCAGGTTTAATATACTCATAACATGTGTAAAGACAAGCACAGAAGCATTCCTTATCTCCATGGTCAGCGAAGAACCTAATAAGGTTCTCACATAAGTCAGGAACAGTGGATTCTAAAGCAGTTTCAATAGCGTCTCTATAAAATTCTAAGTTCTTTGAAATTTCGATAGATTGTTGGTATTTCTTATTCTGTCTGTAAACTAAGGCTGATATTCTTCTAAATTCTAATAAGGGATGGTTTTCAATCTTCTTTGCGAGATTTAGTTGCTCGAAGAGGTTGTATTCTAAGATACTTTGTTTAAGAGATTCGGCATCTTCCTCTTCTACGTAAATTTCATTTAAGGCTTCATTTATATCGAAGTTATTCTGAGATTGAACCAATTTTAAGAATGGAAGGGCAAGATGGAGGAAATTTTTTCTTCTTAACTCGAGAACGGCTTGAGATAAGTCAAGTTTGTTGGTGACATTCTTTAGCATCTCATTAAGAAGTTGGGGTTGCTCATCAATGTAAAATCTAATAGCTTCATAGTATAAGTTGGAGTTGGAGACTTTTTGAAGGGTTTGACAGAAGAGGTCGTGTCTGAAGGCACTAGGGGAGTGATCCATCATGATTACAATTGCAGGGTCAAAGCCGCTGTAGTGGTTGTGAAGGAATACGACCTCGGGCCAGTGGTAGTGGAGTTCGCATACTCTGATGAGTTTGGGGACGATGATCTTCTCGTGGTAGTTTCTGCAGTGGTCCATTAGTTTTTCCTCTTGGTACTTAGCATAAAGAACTCCGAGTTCAGTAATGATGTGATTTCTTTCTTGAGAGAGATTAGCTTCGAATAAAGTAATAAGTTCATTATAGGCTCCCCACTTCTCATACTCTTTAATTAAGTCTTCAACATGATCAGGGTGGGAGATTAAATGATTTCCAGCTTGGGCAGCAAATTTATATTCATTAGCTCTAATACAAGCGAAACAAACCTCCTTCCAGCATTTGTTTGAACTAGCCTTCTTAGCGGCAACTAAGGCTTGTGGATATTGTTTTAAGTAGATCAAGCAAGAGGCAAGTCTTCCGTAATTCTGGCAGTGCTCGTATAAAATCTTAGCAGCTTCCCAAACTTTCTCATCGTAAAGCCTATCAGCGACAAGTCCTAACTCGGAGGTGTTAACATTAGGCATGAAACCTTCTAACTCTGAAAGTTTATTACACTTAGAAAGGCAGTAAACTAGCTCTCCATCAATAATTTTATCTTTCTTTTGTTCTCTAACCATGTATAAATACCTGATAAGATCCTCAAACAAGCTTTGTTTTTGAGCAGCGAAGATTACATCAATATACTTATCAGCATCCTTAGACTTAATGAAGGCTTCAATAGCCTCTTCGACTAAGTTGAGATCTAATTTGGCTCTTGCAAGTTTACTCCATACCTCTGGATAACTATTCTTATCTGCATAGATAGTAGCTCTCTTAATATCTTCGAGATACTGAATAATTACATTAATTGCGCTTGAGTAGTCCTTAGTCTTGTCATAAATAAAGTAAGCCTCTTCAGCTAAGTTATTTTCAATACACTTTAAGGCGATTTCAGGAGCGTCATATGAGTCAAGTTTGGTTAAGAAGCCCTTCACTCTCTTGGGGTCAGCAGTCATAGCAGTGATAATTAGGAGATTTTGGAGGTTTTTATTTCTTGAGAATTCTGAGTTATGTAAGACGAGTTTTTCAAGTAACTCCATAAGGTCACTTTGTAAACCAGCATCAATAAAGGCTCTTACTGCAACTTTAACCTCATCAGCGTTTCTTGTAACAGGAAGGATTACTGTGATAACTTGATCAACAACTGGTTGTCTGTGAGAGTTATCGTTATCAAGGACTTTCTTCCATAAGGCCTCTGAGGATGACTCTACCAAATATTGGGCTTGGATTCTGTATAAGGCCATTTTATTCGTAAGTTCAATAAGCTCATCATCACATGCTGGGATGGCTCTTCTGTAGGCGATGCAGGCAAGATGGGGATCTGAGTTCTCACAGTATTTTCCAACCACCTTTGAGTCATAGTATTTGTTGTTAAGTAAGAAGTCCTTTGCGTTGTTGTTGATATCGATGTAGATCATGGCCAAGGCGTTGTGAAGAGCAGGGGTTTGGTTTCCTTCTTGCTCTCTATCCTCTAAGAACTTCTGAAGGAGTTTTACTTTGTTAAGTTTAACGAATTCATCTACGAGGGGTTCAATTGGGCAAGATCCTCTAACAGTGTTAAGGATTTGTTTGATATAGTTCTCGTCACAATCCTCATACAATAAAGCAGCGCAGACTCTTGGAGTGTTTTGGGGTCTGGCCTGGAAGAGGTAATTTTCTAGGAATTTGACAAGTTTGTTCTTGTATAAGTACTTTGTTAAGTCTTCAATGTAATCATGCTTATCGCATAGGAAAATTAAACCTCTTGGATTTCCTAGTTTCTTTTCTAAGAAAAACTCCTTAACTTTAACTGCATCGTAATTGTCATACTCTTTTATTACTCTCTCAACTTCTCCTAGATTGTTCGAGTTTACACATGAGACGATGTACTTGAACATAAGTTCAGGGTCTTGGATTTGGTTTAGGATCTTACTTAAAAATCCGAAAAGTCCATTTGAGGATCCAAAAGACTCAAAGAGTTTGATGAGTTCTTGAGTGGGAATGACGCCGTTGTATTTAACAGAAGCCTCAATGACAATGGGAGTATTTTGCATTTGGTTGTGTCTCATCATCTCTTGTAAGCAGATGAGTAGATTCTCTGGAGTGAGTCTAGCGAAGTACTCAACCAAGAATTGAGGGTTAATCACGTGAGTGTTAAGTACTACTCTTTTGATGTCGTTAATGTCAGTAAAGTTAAGAAGAGCAAGTTGAAGGCTTCCACACTTTTCAAGTAAATAGGCGATTCTCGTTTTGTCATAATGAGAGAATAAATTGGTGTTAAGGATAATTTCTGCAGCCTTTGGAGTCTCTGCAAGGTTAAGCTCGAGAACCTTTGTCTGTAAAAAGGCATCTTCTGGTCTGTTGTCCTTGAGATATTCCAATAAAAATTTAGTAAGCTCAGGAATTCTCCTTCTTGACTGGAAGATCTCAATAATAGTGTTTACATCTACAAGGTTACTTCCACTTTGCCTGTTGCAGATAAGAGAGGCTAAACCACCGGCTGCAGCAGCATCATTTACGATAACGCCCTTGAGTAAGTTAACATAGTCAGGTCGGTAGTTATTTTGCTGGCAGTAGTTGAAAATCTTGTCGTACTGTCCAGTTTGAACGAGTCCTTCTACCACCTTGGCGTGGGCATTGGGAGATCCTGAACCGAGAAGTATTTTTAAGGAAAGCTGAGGATCAACACCTCTTACTACTTCAGCTAGTTCTTCAGTGCAACTGAATTTCCCCTCATTGAACCAAGTCTCAATAACTTGCTTCTTTCCTTGAAGGACTAAGGGCTTGACAATTTCGAGTGTTTCGGTAGCATTTAACTTTCCTTTTTCCATTAAAGTCTGATAGTAAATCAAAATAGGAGCTTGTTGTCCTGGTTGAGCTTGAGCGTTCTTAAACATGTTGATGGTGTTTGAATTTCTAAGTAAGTCATTAGGGGCATCTCTTGCAGCTCTTGCAGCTTCCATCCAGTTTCCACTATCAAAGTAGTTTTTGAAATTTGCTAAGAAAATCTTCTCAGCTCCTGGAAGACTATATCTAGAGGCAAGTTTTAGGCATAATTCTCCTACATTGTCGATGTTCTTTCCGAAATTCATGATAAAGGGGAGGAGGTTATTTGAGTCTATGTTGATAGAAATGAGCTTTCCTTTTTTGTTGATGACGTAAATTCCTCCAGTTTTACTGTTTTTAGCACTGCAGAAGCAGGAATCATCAGAAACTTTGCATCTGAAAACAAGAGCGAGCTTAGTGATCTCATAAATGTATAAGAAGCCAGCATTTGTGATAAGGAAAATCATACCATAATTCTCAATAACTTGCATAACTACAGGGAAGTCCATGTCGTTCTGCATGTTGACTTCTGCCACGCTTTTGAATCTTTTCTGTTGTCCAATCTCAGTCACAATTAAGTTGTATCTTTGATCATTAGGTTTCTTCTCCACAAAGGCAAGCATGCTGTTTGGTTGGTTGTCATCAATTACTTTTGCCTGTCCAAAAACGCCACAGAATCCGTCAATTTGCTGACTTTGACCTACTGAGACACTGTAGAGCTGAGTGAAACCTTGAATGCTAACTCTATCACTTTCTCTTGAGGCTGAGATTCCACAAAGTACGTACCATTGACCAGCTGGTTCGACGTTGAGGTCGAGGATATTTACGCTAGGGTTGGAGAGGTTACCTGTTCTGTCAAAGATCTTTTTGGCTGGCTGATCATGACTCTCAATGGTTAGGAGGAGGACCGAAGTATTAGTGACGATTCCGATTACTGAATCATTGATCCACTTCCAATAAGAAACTTCATAGTTGATGACGATGTCCTTCAATTTTTCCTTGGTGCTCAGGTTAAAGATTTGTATTATGGAGGCGTTTCTATCATTTTTGGCTCTTAAGGCAATTATATTTTGTTTAGGATGCATCATAGCAGCTTCAACCTTAGCAATTTGTTGTCTAGTAAGATTGAATCTATTTTCAATATCGGCAATTAAGATGCTTGCTGTTCCATCTTGGTTAGATTCCTTTGCACATATGTATTTATCTGAGTTGAAGGAGAGAGAACCCCACTTGCAAAGTGAGGAGTCGATTCCTATAGTTGGGAGCTGGATAACTTCGTTAACTTGTATTGGTAAGTTTTGACTAGGATCTATCATTAATTCTGTTAATATTTAATTTGCAGATATTGACTTAAATACACAAAATTAATATTTTCTTGAATTTAAAAATTAAGAGATTAAATAAATAAAATTATATTTTTAAGTAATGATTGCTTAAATTATTAAATGCTTTGGGGATTGGGGATTGGGGATTGGGGA
>JAAGZO010001336.1 GCA_024206195.1 bacterium
TATATTCTCAGGTTTTATATCACGATGGACAAGATTCAATGGCGCAGTTATTGTCAGTGCTTCCATAATAGAGTTCATAATGCGCCTTGTCTCCGCGATTGGGACAGTATTCGGCGCATAGGAAGTCATAATGTCCCTGAGATTGTCTCCAGGAAGTAGTTCTTCGACTATATAGAGAACAGTGGTGCCATTATCGGCAAACTCACCAAAATCATACAATCGTGAAAACAAGTCTGATGTTAGACTTGACGCAATATGAATCTCGCGTAGAGCCCGTTCCTTTTCTGCATTATCGGATGGAACGACAACCTTTAGTACAACATCGCCGTAATCTGCATGGTGTGCCCTGTAAACAGTCTTCTGGCCACCTTCTTTTAACTGATCGATTATACTTACTTTTGATAAGCGATCAAGGAGTTTCGGAAGGATTGCATCGTCCATTGGAAATACTCCTGTCGATTAATAATTCATTTAACTTCCATGAGAAGAAAGAATCAATACGTGATTTGCGGAGTGGTTCCTTAATGATTTTAAACGATTTGTTACCAGATTGTATTATCAGTCCAATTCCACGGCCAGAACATTCTATATTTATCTTGTCAATGGTAGAGCGAGTGAGATTGGGAACAACGACAAAAGAACTATTGGTAAACCAAAGATGTCTTTCAGCTTGATCAATGGCCTTTTTCCAATTGGATATCTTCGCCTCAAATGCTAGTATATCTTTTATTACGAAGGCTTTGGAGCGCTTGCGTGCGCGTATCCTACCATTTTTGTAAACATAGACTAATCCTCTGCTTGTAAGGATGTCTATTACTTGTATCAGAGGTCCGTTCTTAACCTTGAGGTAATTGCTTAAGTCTTCTACTGCAGCAATTGGGGTTTCGGAAAGATATGTCATTGCATATGCAGAAAGGTTAGAGAAATCAAGCGGTGTTCCGTTAATTGCTTTGCATCTTTGAGTGAGTTTCGATTTATCATAGTGAATTGACAGTATGTCCGCAATGCCCCAGTTAGTATTTATCTCGGGGAGAATAAGAACATTTCTTCCTTTCCGAAGGGTCTTGATATATGCTCTATTGAAGTCATCAACAAGTTTTTTTTCTGAGTCGTATTTCCGAACTTTCATATCAAGCAGCTTAGCACATCGTTTTAAGATGATATTATAATAACAGAAAGAATCCCCTTATCGTTGTCGTCCAACGACTGAGTTAAGGAGCCGCCATGTTTTGCCGACCATACACGGTGGCCCTCACTAATTGCTGGCATTATAGCACATATTTTAAATTTGCA
>JAAGZO010000132.1 GCA_024206195.1 bacterium
ATGTTGTTATACTTGCAAGGCACGGCAGAAAACATGCGATAATGCCAACAAACATTCCTTTCCAGGCAAATATTCACGCATTAAAAGAGCAGGGCTGCACACATATATTGGCAACAACTGCCTGCGGCTCTCTAAGAGAGGAGATAAAGCCTGGTGACTTTGTTATTCTTGACCAGTTCATTGACAGAACAACAAAGAGAGCAAGCACATTCTATGAAAAGGACAAAGTGTGCCATATTCCAATGGCAGAGCCTTTCTGCGAAAAAATGAGAAAGGTTATTGGAGAAGCAGCTGATGAACTTAATTTAAGGAATCACAAAAAGGGCACAATGATAACAATTGAAGGACCGAGGTTCTCAACAAAAGCAGAATCAACTCTTTTCAGAAGCTGGAAAGCAGATGTGATAAACATGAGCACAGTTCCTGAGGTTGTTCTTGCTAGGGAAGCAGGAATCTGCTATGCTTCTGTTGCGATGAGCACTGATTATGACTGCTGGCATGAGTCAGAAGAAACTGTAGAATGGACTGCAATACTTGAGACATTCAAGAAAAACGTAGACAGCGTGAAGAAGCTGATACTTGCCACTATTCCAAAAATAAAGGATGAAGAGTGCAGCTGCAGGGAAGCTATTAAGACAGCAATAAGCGAGGAATGATAAAAATGGAATTAAAAGACAAGATAAGGACTGTTCCGCATTTTCCAAAAGAGGGCATAATGTTCAAGGATGTAACTACACTGCTTCAGGATTCACATGCATTCAAGCATGTGATAAAGGAGATGCTGAAGTATTTCGAAGGAAAACAGATAGATGTTATTGCATCTGCTGAGAGCAGAGGATTTATCTTCGGCTCTGTACTTGCATATGAGCTTGGAGCAAGCTTTGTACCGCTAAGAAAACCTGGAAAACTGCCTTACAAAAAAATAAAGCAGGAATTCACAACAGAATACAGCACAGATGCATTTGAGATACATGAGGATGCTCTAAAGCAGGGAGATAAGGTGTTAGTTGTTGACGATCTGTTGGCCACAGGAGGAACCTCAAAGGCTGCAGCGCAACTAGTTGAAAAACTCGGCGGAGAAGTTATTGGTTTTGCATTCCTGATTGAGCTAAGTTTCCTTAAAGGAAGGAAAAAGCTTGATGGTTATGACATACTTAGTTTAATAGACTACGAGAAAGAGGAATAACTAGCTTTGCACCATTGTCTGCAGTGAGGTGTAGGCCCGAGCTGCATCTTTTTTTCTTACTATAAACGTCAGTTCTGTGTTTGTTGAAACTACTTCAAGGATATTCACATTGTCCCATGCAAGCTTTCTGGTGACAGAAAAGAGAATACCTGGTGTGTGCAGGAATTCATCCCCAAAGCGAAGCGAAACTGAAACAAGACCCTTCTCAATGTTCAGTATTTTTTCTTTATCAAAGAGCTTTTTTATTTTTTCCATGTATTTCTCGCTTACAACAACAGAGACCTCATAGCTTCCGTGGATTATGTTCAAAGTGTCTCCTTTCTCATAATTAACCATTTTGTGCAGCTTTTCAAGCTCAATAAAGAGATTTGGAGATTTAAGTACAGATACATCAACAAGGTTTGTTTTCATTGTTATCTCTGAAGCAAGTTCGAATTTGAATTGTTTTCTCTGCTTTAGAACAATCTCATCATGGTATCTCCGCAGAGCCATGATTATTGCAGACTCCTTGACACTGTGGCCCAGATCTAAGGCAACCTCATCTCTTAGTTTTTCAGCTAGCGCGCCATAGCTTACAATGCCGCGCTGCATTGCCTCAAAGAGCATTGGCCTGTCATTCACAATCCTTTTAACAACCTGACTTATGGTAACGATAACAAATCCCTCGTTTTATGTTATAATAATAACATTAAGTATATAAACCTTTAAAAATTTTTCCATATTTCTAGCATATAGGAGGGGATATTTAATGATTATAATGAAATTTGGCGGTACCTCTGTTGGTAGCGCAGAGATGATTAAGAGAACCATAGAGATCATAATAGCCAATCTTAACAAAAAACCAGTTGTTGTTGTTTCTGCAGTTGGTGGCGTAACTGACATGATACTAGAGGAAGTCAACAAGGCAATTGAAGGAAAGAAAGAAGGAACAAAGATAAGAACCAAACACCTTGAGCTGCTAAGGGAACTTGGATTGAATGATAAGCTTGTTGAAGCAGAACTAAACGAGCTTTATGAACTTTTCAGAGGCATAACACTCATAAAAGAGATAACACCAAGAACAATGGATTATGCTGTGTCCTTTGGTGAAAGAATGTCAGCAAAGATTGTTGCAGAGTATGCAAAGAAAAAAGGGGTAAAGGCAAAAGCATACAATGCATATGATGTTGGGTTTGTAACAGACTCAGGGTTTACAAATGCAAAGGTGCTTGCAGAAACAGGAAATAACCTAAGAGCAAGCTTCAGGAAATTCGGCAAAAGTGAAGTTCCTATAATCACTGGCTTCATAGCAAAAGACAAAGAGGGAAACATAACAACCATCGGAAGAGGCGGAAGTGATTATACTGCAGCAATAATCGGTGCAGTTATGAGAGTGAAGGAGATACAGATATGGAGTGATGTTGACGGAATAATGACTGCTGATCCAAGGATAATAAAGGAAGCAGAGAAAATAGATGAAATATCCTTTGAAGCTGCTGCGGAACTTGCATATTTTGGTGCAAAGGTTCTTCACCCAAAGACAATACAGCCTGCAATGATGAAGAACATACCAGTAAGAAGTCTCAACACGTACAATCCTGCAGGCATCGGAACAAGCATAGTAAAGAAAACAGCAAAACCAAAAAAGACAATAACTGCAATCGCATGCAAGAAGAAGCTTTCACTGATAAACATAAACTCGCCAAAGATGCTTTTTGCACCTGGGTTTATGTATAAGATATTCAAAGTATTTGCAAGGCACAGTGTATCTGTTGACACGGTCTCTACATCAGAGGTAAACGTTTCACTGACAACAGACAGCAAAAAAAACGTAAATGAGGTTGTTAAAGAGCTGAAAAAGATTGCAAATGTAAAGCTAGACGAAAACAAGGCAACGGTATGCGTTGTCGGACCAGGATTAAGAAATATGCCTGGAGTATTAGGAACTATTTTCAGTGCGCTTGGAGAAGCAAAGATAAATGTTGAGATGGTTTCACAGGGCGCATCAGAGATAAATGTTACATTAGTTGTTGATGGAACGCAGGCAGACGCTGCGATGAAAGTATTACATAAAGCATTTTTCACAGGAGGTGGAAAAAATGAAAAAAATTGAAGGATGTATAACTGCAATGATCACACCATTTAAAGATGGCAAAGTGGACATTGAAGGATTAAAGAATAATGTAAAGTTTCAGATAGGGAATGGAGTATCTGGTATTGTTCCTTTGGGAACAACAGGAGAATCACCAACAATAAACGATGATGAAAGAGCAGAGATAGTAAAAACAGTTGTAAGCGAGACAGCTGGAAAGGTGCCTGTTATTGTAGGAACAGGAACTAACTCAACAGATAAGAGTGTAAAGTACACAAAGCAGGCAAAGGAGCTTGGAGCAGACGCTGTACTTGTTGTAACACCTTATTACAATAAACCAACACAAGAAGGGATATTCCTGCACTTTGCAGAGATTAACAAGGTAGGGATACCAATTGTGGTGTATAATATACAAGGCAGAACAGCAGTTAACATAGAAACAGCCACTCTGAAGAGGATGGCAGAGGAACTTGAGAATGTTGTTGCTGTAAAAGAAGCATCTGGCAACATAAACCAGATGATGGATGTTGTAGCACAGATGCCTGATGACTTCACTGTTTTAGTAGGAGATGACAGCATGAATGTTCCACTGATTTCAATCGGCGGAAAAGGAGTGGTATCAGTATTAAGCAACATCATGCCTAAAGAGGTCAGTGAAATGACAGCTGCTGCACTAGAGGGAGATTTTGAGAAAGCAGCAAAAATGCACTATGAACTATTACCTCTAATGAGAACAATGTTCATTGAAACAAACCCTGCGCCAATAAAGGAAGCTATGAACATGAAAGGCATGCCATCAGGACCATTCAGACTTCCAATGTGCAATATGCAGGAAGGAAACAAGGAAAAACTGAAGCAAGCCCTTGAACAAGCAGGTGTGCTAAAATGAAAATAGCAATTGTCGGTTATGGCAAGCTTGGAAAAGAGATAGAAAAAGCAGCAGAAAAAGAAGGAGTAGAGGTTTCTGCAATAATTGACATAGAAGGCGGCACAAAGGATGTATCAAAGGACGTGCTGAAGGATGTTGATGTTGTTATTGAAGCAACTGCACCAGAAGCAGCAATAAGTAATATAAGAAAAGTTGCTGCGCTAAAGAAAAACATAGTTGTTGCAACAACCGGCTGGTATGACTCGATGGAAGAGGTAGAAAGAATAATTGAAAAACACAAAGTCGGATTTATTTACTCACCAAACTTTTCATTAGGTGTGAATGCATTCTTCAAAATAGTTGAAGAATCAGCAAAGCTGTTCAACAAGCTGGAAGCATATGACTTATTTGCTTTTGAGGGACATCACAACCAAAAAGCAGACAGTCCATCAGGAACGGCAAGAGCCATAGGAGATATACTGCTAAAGAACATTGACAGAAAAAAAGGAATTGTATATGACAAGCTTGAAAGAAAGATAAAGCCTAATGAATTCCACGTTGCAAGCTTTAGATCAGGCTATATGCCAGGAACACATGTTGTAGGTTTTGATGGCGAAGGAGACACAATAGAGCTAAAGCACACTGCAAGAAGCAGAGCAGGGTTTGCACACGGAACAGTGCTTGCTGCAAAATGGATACATGGCAAAAAAGGCTTTTACACACTCGATGATTTCACAAAGGAGCTGTTTGATTAAAATGGGTAAGATAAAAGTAGGGATATTAGGAGCAACAGGAATGGTTGGACAGAGGTTTGTAGAACTTCTTGACAATCATCCATGGTTTGAAGTGACACATGTTATTGCTTCTCCAAGATCTGCAGGAAGAATCTACAAGGAATCAGTAAAGGGAAGATGGTTCATGAACTCTGATATTCCAACGAATGTTGGAAAGCTCATGGTTTGCACCATTGACGACCTTGAAACAGCAAAGAAGAACTGCAGCATGGTATTTTCTGCACTGGATTCAGGCGTTGCAAAGGAATGGGAAGAAAAATATGCTGCTGAAGGCTTTCCAGTTGTATCAAATGCATCTGCTCACAGACACACAGAAGACGTGCCAATGATAATCCCAGAGATAAACCATGATCACATAAAGATAATCCCTACTCAGCAGAAGAATCATGGATGGAAAAAAGGATTTATTGCTGTAAAGCCAAACTGCTCACTGCAGAGCTATATGACACCACTTTATGCATTGCATAAAAAGTTCGGTGTTAAGAAGGTTGTAATCACCACAATGCAGGCTGTAAGCGGCGCAGGACACCCAGGAGTATCGTCCTTTGACATTATTGACAATATAATACCCTACATTGGAAAGGAAGAGGAGAAATCCGAGAAAGAGCCTCGAAAGATAATGGGCAAAATAGAGGATGGAAGATTTGTTTATGATGAATCCTTTGACATATCTGCTCACTGCAATCGTGTCCCTGTAATTGATGGGCATATGGCATGTGTATCAGTAGAGTTCAATAAAAAGCCAACAAAGGAAGAGATGCTTAAAGCATGGAAAACTTTTAAAAGTAAGCCACAAGAGCTTAAATTACCGTTTGCACCTTCACAAGCGATTATATACCGCGAAGAGGATGACAGACCACAGCCAAGACTTGACAGGGATGCTGACAAGGGAATGGCAATTACAGTAGGACGATTAAGGGAATGCAATGTTTTACAATGGCGCTTTGTTGGATTAAGCCATAATACAATTCGCGGAGCAGCAGGCGGCGGAGTGCTGATTGCTGAACTACTTAAAAAAGAAGGATATTTGGAGTGATAGAAATGGAAAAATCAGAAAGACTAAAACAAATACCACCATACTTATTCGCTGAAATCAACAAGAAGATTGCAGCAGCAAAGGCAAAAGGAATAGATGTTATAAGTTTAGGAATAGGAGATCCTGATACGCCTACGCCAGATCATATAATTGAAGAATTGTATCGCGCTGCTAAGGACCCAAAGAACCACCAGTATCCTGATTATGAAGGAATGCCTTCTTTCAGAAAAGCAGTTGCAGACTGGTACAAGGAAAGACATAATGTTTCTTTAGACCCAGACAAAGAGGTTTTGACTCTTATTGGAGGAAAAGAGGGCAGTTTGCATCTAGCACTTTCCCTTGTTAATCCTGGGGATTATACTTTAGTACCTGATCCAGCTTATACACCATACAGAACAGGAACAATCTTTGCATCAGGAACGCCATATGACATGCCGCTTCTTGCAGAGAATGGATTCCTGCCTGATTTAAGTGCAGTTCCAAAGGACATTGCAAAAAAATCAAAGATAATCTTTGTTAATTATCCAAACAATCCAACAGGAGCAATTGCTGACGAAGGATTCTACAAAGAGCTGATTGACTTTGCAAAGGACAATGAAATTGTTGTTTGCAGCGACAATCCATACAGCGAGATTGCATTTGATGGATACAAGCCTTTAAGTTTCCTTGAAGTAAAAGGAGCTAAGGATGTTGGAGTAGAGTTCAATTCACTTTCAAAGCCGTACAACATGACTGGCTGGAGATTAGGAATGGCTGTTGGCAATGAAGATGTTATTGGAGCAATGTCAATATCAAAGAACAATGTTGATTCTGGCGTCTTTAATGCAGTGCAGTACGCAGGAATTGAAGCGCTGAAAACACCGCAGTCAAAGATTGATGAATTGAATGCAATGTACAAGAGAAGAAGAGATCTTGTTGTCGATACTTTACAAACAATTGGCCTTAAAGCAGAGAAGCCAAAAGCAGCATTCTACATCTGGGTTCCGGTTCCAGAAGGACACACAAGCGCAAGCTTTGCAGAACTTGTTCTAGAGAAAGCAAACGTTGTTGTTCCGCCAGGAGCAGGCTACGGACCAAATGGCGAAGGTTTCTTCAGAATATCGCTTACTGTTCCGGATGAGCGCTTGAAAGAAGCCATGGCAAGAATCGAGAAGGCTATGAAGTAGTTTCATAAACAGAACTTAGATGTTTTAAGAAAACAGCACTTACAAGAAGCTCTATTCCGCTTTCACCTTCTTTTACAAGGATTCCTTGCAAAGGATTACTAAATTTTTGTACACCCGTAACCATCCAGTTAGAATTCAAATAAGAAAAACATTTTTCATCAACACTAGTAACTCTTGTAGGAGCTACGCCACCAGGCACCATCCAGGGGATATCCTGCCAATTGTTCTTTACCAAATAAGTCATTCCAACCTCAACATCTTCTGGCTTGAATAGCCTATATGGTCCAATTGAATCAGGAGTATCCATTTTTTGAATAGAAAAAGGACATTATTTTAAAAATGTTATCATGCCTTGAACTTATCCAGATTCTTGAAGTCCAAAGTTGAGAAGTAGTCATCAACAGTCTCTGCTCTTCTTATTTCTACTATTTCTTTGTTTTGTCTGCGGAGAAGCTCTGCAGAACGCAGCTTTCCATTGTAATTAAAGCCCATTGCATGACCATGAGCACCTGCTGTGTGTATTGCAAGGATGTCTCCAACTTCAATCTCAGGAAGCATTCTGTCAATTGCGAATTTGTCGTTGTTCTCACAGAGAGAACCAGTTACATCATATTTGTGGTCTTCTTTCTTTTCTTCTTTTCCTAAAACTGTGATGTGATGATAAGCACCGTAGATTGCTGGTCTCATAAGATTTGCCATTGAAGCATCTGTTCCAACATAATCCTTGTAGATGTGCTTTAAGTGTCTTACTTGTGTTATCAGCCAGCCATATGGGCCTGTCATTGCCCTGCCAAACTCTGTGTACAGCTTTACTGGCTCTAATCCATTCTTGATTATCTTATCTTCATGTGACTTTTTGATTGCCTTTGCAATTTCTTCATAAGAGACAGCTTTTTCACCGAGCTTGTATGGAACCCCTACTCCACCACCAATATTGATGAATTCAAACTTGATGTCCAGTTCTTTTGATATTTCAACTACTAAATCAAAAAGCATGTTAGCTGTATCTATGAAAAATTTTGGATCTAAAATGTTTGATGCAACCATTGTGTGAATTCCAAATCGTTTTGCACCTTTTTCCTTGCAGATTCTATATCCTTCAAAGAGCTGTTCCTTTGTAAAGCCGTATTTTGCCTCTTCTGGCGCTCCAATAATTGCATTTCCCTTTCTTTCCTTTCCAGGATTATATCTAAAACTGATTAACTCAGGCATTCCTGCGCATTTTTCAAGAAAATCAATGTGACTAATGTCATCTATGTTTATTATTGCCCCTAGTTTTTTTGCTTTTATGAATTCCTCTTCTGGTGTATCATTAGAAGTAAACATAATATCCTCTTTAACAATACCTACTTTTTCTGAAAGCATTAGCTCAGGTAATGAACTGCAATCTGTTCCAAAGCCCTCATCCTTGAATATTTTCAGGATAAATGGGTTTGGGCAGGCTTTTACTGCAAAGAACTCCTTGAATCCGTAAACATCCTTGAATGCTTTTTTTAGATTTTTAGCATTCTCTCTAATTAGTTTCTCATCATAGATGTGAAATGGTGTGGAATGTTTCTCCATTATCTTAATTATTTCCTGTTTTTTGAAAGGAAGTTCAAACATTTTCATCAGATAAATGGAAGAGTGAGGGTTATTTAAAGGTATCGATGCAAAAGATATTTATACGCAGAAGGCTATATAGAGCATATGAGGGCAAACTTATTGCTTGTATTTCTTGTAGTATTTCTTCTAGGCTGTGCTCAAAATACTGTGCAGCGTGATCAACAGCCATTAGAGCTTAAAGGAGTTGAAGTTAAGGAATACCAGGGAGAGAAGCTGTCTTCTGTTAATGATTTCAGGGAGAACTCAATCAAGGGACCGCAACATATTGACAAGGAGAGCTACATGCTTAATGTTAAGGGTCTTGTTGAAACACCAAAAGAGTACACTTATGATGAGGTTCTTGGATTCCAGAGTTATGAAAAGGTTGTTACTTTAGATTGTGTTGAAGGATGGAGTGCAACGATTCTATGGGAAGGAATACTTTTGAGAGAACTTCTTGCTGAAACAGGTGTTTCAGATGAAGCAAAAGTGATTATATTCCGCGCTTATGATAACTACTCAACATCATATCCAGTAGAATATGTCATGGAAAATGACATAATCCTGGCTTATAAGATGAATGGTGTTGAACTGCCTCCTGAACGCGGATTTCCATTCCAGGTTGTTGCTGAAAGCAAGTGGGGATACAAATGGGCAAAATGGATAACTGAGATTGAGTTGTCAGATGATCTTGAGTATGAGGGATACTGGGAGAGCAGAGGATATTCTAACAGTGGAAATCTTGATGAGAAGTTTTTTGGAAATGAACATTAAGACGTAGAGCAGAAGATTTTTATATAGGAAAATAATAGAGTTCTTATCATAAAAACAGAGGTTGAAAAAAAATGGATGTAACTGTTTATGGAACAGCAACCTGTCCATGGTGTGACAGGGTAAAGGAGTTTCTTAGTTCAAGCAATATAGAGTTCAAGTATATCGACGTTTCTGCTGACAAGGAAGCAGCAGAAGAGATGGTTAAGAAGAGCGGACAGATGGGCGTACCTGTAATAATTGTAGATGAAGAGATTATTGTCGGCTTTAATCAGGATGCACTGAAAAAAGCTCTAAAGCTTGATTAAAGATGCAAGACCTAATTATTATTGGAGCTGGACCTGCAGGTTTGACTTCTGCAGTCTACGCTGCAAGAAAGAGAATGGACTTCTTGATAATTGCAAAAGACCTTGGTGGAGAGGCAATGCTCAGCGGTGATGTCGAGAACTATTTAGGTTATCATCACATATCAGGAAAAGAGCTTGTTGAAAGATTTGAAGAACATGTTAAGGATTACAATATAGATTTGAAAGAAGGAGAAACTGTCAGCAGTATAGAAAAAAATAAAGGTGGATTTAAGGTTAAAACAGACAATGGAGAGTATGAAGCAAAAACAGTGATAATTGCTTCAGGGAAAAAACCAAGAGTGCTTAATGTTTCTGGTGAAAAGGAGTTCAAGAATAAAGGTGTTACATATTGTGCAACGTGTGATGCTCCTTTGTTTTCAGGAAAGAATGTTGCTGTTATTGGAGGAGGAAACGCTGCGCTGGATGCAGTGCTCCAGTTGACTAAGATTGCAAAGAAGATATACCTCATAGTAAGGGGGAGCAAGCTTAAGGCAGACAAAATACTTGTTGACAATGCAATGCAGAGCGGCATTGTAGAAATTATAAAGAATGCTGATACAAAAGAGATACATGGTAAAGCGCTGGTCAATGGAATGACAATAGAACGAGAGGGAAAAAAGGAAAAGCTTGCTGTTGAAGGAATTTTCATAGAAATCGGTTCAATACCCAATGTTGATTTTGACAATATAACCGAAAAGAATGAATGGAATGAGATAAAAATTGACAAGAAATGCGCAACCAGTGTTCAAGGGATATTTGCTGCAGGCGATGTAAGCGATGTTCCTGAGAAACAAATCATAATCGCAGCAGGACAGGGAGCTCTTGCCACTTTAGAAGCGTTCAGCTTCATCAATAAACAATAAAAGAGGGGATAAAATGCTTGTAACAACAAAGACACTGCTTAAGAAAGCACAACGAGAGGGATATGCAGTAGGTGCATTCAATACTTTCAACCTGGCAATAACCCAATCAATAGTAGAAACAGGCATAAAGATGAATTCTCCATTGATAATTGCAGTAACACCAAATGCAATAAAATTCGCAGGCCTAAAAGAAATAAGTTTTATGGTTAGGGACTATGGAAAAGAAGCAGACATCCCTATTGCGCTTCACCTGGATCATGGAAAAACAATAGAAACAGTAAATAGATGCCTTGGAGGAGGCTTTACATCTGTAATGATGGATGGAAGCCTGCTGCCGCTAAAGAAAAACATAGAGCTTGCAAGGGAAACAGCAACACTATCACATTCATACAATGTTCCTGCAGAGGGAGAGCTAGGAAAGCTTGCAGGGCTAAAGGGAAATGATTTCCTGACAGACCCTTCTGAAGCAGCACATTTTGTTAAAGAATCAAATATTGATTCACTGGCGGTTGCTATAGGCACATCTCATGGAGCATACAAATTCAAGGGATTGCCAAAGCTTGATATTCAAAGATTAAAAGAGATAAGGGAAAATGTTAATGTTCCTTTAGTTCTACACGGAGCTTCTGCTGTTGAGCCTGAGATGCTGAGAATAATCAGGAAATACGGCGGAAATCTTGAAGGAGCAAAGGGAGTATCAGAAAGCGAGATAAGAAAAGCTGTTAAGAACGGAATCTCCAAAGTGAATATTGACACTGACTTAAGGCTTGCTTATACAGCAGGAATAAGGAAAAAGCTCGCTACATCAAAGAATGTCTATGATCCCCGCGAGATTATCAGGCCAGCAAAGGAACTCATGAGCAAAATCGTAGAGAAAAAGATAAAACTGCTCGGAAGCAAGGATAAAGCGTAGTTTTCCGCAAACTATATAAATCTGAGAATCGAAGAAAGCTTGCATGAAAGGGTTTAAAGGGTTTTTATTGCTGTTTATGCTGCTGATTGCAGCTAGTTGTGCTTCTGCAGCTCTAGAACTCACTTCTGTGAATAAAGACAGACTTAATCTGGGGGATAGTATTGGAGCTATGTACAAGATTCAGCCAGATGAGAATTTAACTGCGTTTTTCAAGCTTAGCATTAAATGCGGGGATTATGATCTTAATTATTACACAACACCTGTGAATATTGATGCAGGAGCTGAATATGTTGTTTCTGTTCCAAGGCTTACTCTTGCAAGAAATATGGTCGGGGATTGCGTGCTGTATTCTGAATTGCAGGCAATGGATACATCAATAATTGACACACATAAATCAGAAACTATTATTGTTTCAAGAAAGATAAATACTGAGGCCTCAGCTGACAAGGAGATATACAAGCCAGGGGAAGAGATGGTTATAACTGGCAGAATAACACCAACTTATGATGAGATTTCAGCAGAAGCTAAGATTTTCTTTAATGGCAAGATACTTGACAAATTTTCAATTAATAAAAACGAGTTTGAATTCAAAACAAAGCTTCCAACAACTATAGAAGCAGGGAGTACAAACCTGAGTCTTGACATACGGGATGATTTTGACAATATAGGAAGAGCAAAGATTCCTCTTAAGCTTGAGATGATCCCAACAAAGCTAACAAACAGCATCAGCAAGACAGAGGTTTTGCCAGGAGAAGAAGTAACAATCTATGTTGTACTGTTTGACCAGTCAGAGAACCCAATGGAAGAAAAGGTTTCAGTAAGCATAAAGGATCCTGAGGGAAAAAAGCTCAAGAGTCTTGACACATACACAGAAGAACAAATAATCTTCACATTCGAGGAATCGTTTTCACCAGGGGATTACACTGTTGAAAGCAAAGCACTTTCATTCAAAACAACAGACACAATAACATTACAAGAAGTAGTACAGATATCAGCAAAGATTGAAGAGGGCGTTGTCATTATAAAAAACACAGGCAATGTTGACTACACAAAGCAGCTAGAGATAAAAGCAATAAGCGAAGAGATAACAGAGACCATACTAAGACCTGATATTCTTAAGATTAATGATGAAATTGAAGTAGACCTTAATCAGGAACTTCCAGGGGGAATATATGAGATTGAAGTGCAAGGAGACCTAATTGCCGGCGGTGTTACAATAGTTGACGAAAGGACTTTGTCAAAGAAAGCAAAGGAGTTCATGGATGGCCCAAACTTTAACATCCTTCTTTATGTAATTGCGGCAGTAATTGCAATATTTGTTATTAGAACTATTTTAAAGCGCCGCAAAAAGCGCCCTGCAAAGAAAGAAAAAAGGGAAGATATCAGCAAAGAGGAGGTAGCAGCGCTTCTAGAGAAAGAAAAGAAAGAAGATGACAAGCCTGACCATTCTATACGGGAAAAACCCGAAGTAAAAGACTTTGTAGAGAAATCATTGAAAAAGGATGATGAAGAAAACAAAGAACCTGAAAAAAAGAAAGAAGACAAATCACCTTAAATCCTTTATTCTTCCAAACCTATAAACCTTATCTTCTACGATGAATACTTCGAAGTTGCCTATGTTCTTAAGGAATGGGCTTAAGAGAGACTCTTTCAGCACATCTGTTCCTTCTGTTACTAGATTAAAAGAAGGCAGCACAATGAGTTCTTTTCTTTTCCATGTTCCTTTCAGGAAGCACTTGAAGAGTTCGCTTCTTGGGTGTTCCCACAGAGCAACTGCAGGATGCTCATGACCTATTATGATTCTCTTTATCTTCGGTAGTTTAGGTATTTTGTGGCCATGGAGTATGCAGGCATCACCAAGAATTACACTATCCTTTATTTCCACATTTCTTTTTTCTGCGATTGGACCCAATATTGAGTCATGGTTTCCTTTTATTAGCACTACTTTGCTCTTTCTTGTCAGGAAATCAATAATTTTCAGTGTTTCACGCCACTCCTGCTCTGAAATTGTGCCGAACTCATGCTTTATGTCGCCGTTTATAATGATTAAAGAGGGTTTTGTTTTCTGTATAATCTTTTCAAGTCTTTTCAGAACATCCTTGAATTGAAAACGAGGGACAAAGACGCCCTGCTTATTCAAAGCCTCTTCAAAACCTATATGAATGTCTGCTATGACTAGTGCTTTGTATTTCTCAATAAAGAGTGCTAGATCTACAATTTTTATTCCTTCAGATATCTGCATTTTCCTTCCCTATCTTTGCCAGAACCATCTGGTGCATTCTTCTCAAAAACTCAACCTTTTCCTCAATTTTCATTATATCCATGTGACTTTCTAATACTATCTTGAATGCAAATGGAGACGGCATTCTTGTTTGCACTTCTTTTATCTTTATCTTCTTGGTTTCTATGTCCCTGATCACCTTCTTTGTGCTCTCTATATCCATCAAGTCTTCTAAAACCTCTCTCCTTGCCTCTTTGAGTATTGAAAAGTCTGGAGAGATTCTTTTGAGTGCATTCATGAGAATCATTGAACTAACTTGCTGTCTTCCAACACGCTTCTTATGGCCTTTATACTGGCGAAGTATCATTAAAGCGCGAGCTGCACAGTGCCTGAACCTTCGCTTCAGGATCTCTGTTTTTTCAAGTGCTGCTTTTAGGAGAATGTCTAGCTTGTCTGAACGCAAAAGCTTGAATGCATTCATCACATTTACACCTTTTGAATAACTTAAGTAGAATCCATTGTCACAAACACCAAGCTCTACATCCTTGTGCTGGCTTCGTGAAATTGCATACGCAATTGCCCTGCTCAGGCAGTCGTTTACTCTTCTTCCAAACACTGTGTGAAAAACAACATATTTTTTATCCATGTCACTGTACTGTTCAATTACTATCTTCTTGTCATGAGGGATTTCAGAGAAAAGATACTGCTGCCTGAAGTAGTCATAGATTGAGAGTGCTGAGTTCTTGTCAACATAAAGATACTTATTAATAAAATCAACAATCTCTTCCTTTGATTTGTTGTGATTAAACTTTTCTTCCATGAGTCTTCTGAATTTTCCTATGCTCATCGCAAGGTCAAAACTTAATGGAAGCATCTCTGAAAACCATGCAGGAATTGTTGGAGGCCTCTGAACAGAAGACCTTACATAAGCAACCATGCCTTTTGCATACAGGAACTGGTATTTGTCTCCGCCAAGAACAAAGATGTCTCCTCTTTTTAGCTTTTCAAGAAAAGATTCATCAATTTTTCCAACTACGCTATCACCCACTTTTACTAAAGCAAATGCTTCGTCAGGGATTGTTCCTATATTGGTCATGTATATTACACGACCCATGCGGCCTCTTCGACCAATCATCCCTGTTTCTGTATCATGCCAGATCTTTGCATAGATATTCCTGTCCTCAAGTGAGATAAATTTCCCGCTAAGGTATTCAATTACATCCATGAAGTCCTTTCTTGTGAGCTTGCTATAGCAATGGCTCTGCTTTACAAGCTCAAACAGGTCATCAATGTGTATCTTTTCAGCGATTGCAATGCCGTCAATCTGCTGCGCAAGAACATCCAGACAGTTTGTTGGAATATGAATACGATCAATCTTCTTGTCTATTGCTGATTTCAATAGAACGCCGCACTCAACAAGGTCATCCCTATCTAGAACAATTATTCTTCCCTTTGCTGTTTCATGCAGCTTGTGACCACTACGGCCAATTCTCTGAACTGCACGGGCAACTGATTTTGGGCTTCCAAGGAGAATTACCAAATCAATATATCCAATGTCTATTCCAAGCTCAAGCGATGTGCTGCTGACAACAACCTTTAGCTTTCCTTCCCTAAGTCCATTTTCTATTTTTCTCCTGTGTGTCTTTGAAAGAGAACCGTGATGAGCGCCGATTGTTTCCTCAACATCTGCGTACCGCTTTGGGAACTTGTCTTTAAGATGGTCTATGACACGTTCTGTTGCAGCGCGCGTGTTTGTGAATATCAATGTTGTTTTGTGGTCCTGAATTAATTTGTCCAATAGCTCATACATTGCATGATGCATTGTGCCGTGCTCTGCATCTATCAAATCAGGAACAGGGCTTAAGACCTTAAGATCCATCTTCTTTAGGAACTGTACATCGCAGATTTTGCAGCTTCTGTAGCTTCCTTTTTTTAATCCAGTTAAAAACTTTGCAATCTCTTCTAAAGGAGCAATTGTAGCAGAAAGACCTATTCGCGTCATTGCAGGGGATAATTGCTGCAAGCGTTCCATGCTAAGTGATAAATGAACACCGCGCTTGTTTTCTGCCAATGCATGCACTTCATCCAGTATGCACCAATCAACCTGCTTGAGATGTTCAACGAATTTAAAGGAACTAAGCACTATTGCCAGGGATTCTGGCGTTGTTATTAGAATGTGCGGTGGGTTCTTGAGCATCTTTGACTTCTCATATGCAGTTGTGTCTCCAGTTCTTACCGCAACCCTTATTCCAAGTTCTTTTCCTGCAATCTTCTCCATTTCTTTGAGCGGCTCTATGAGATTAACCTTGATGTCCTCATTAAGCGCTTTTAATGGCGAAACATATAGGCAGTATACCCTGTCTTCCAGAATTCCCTTTTGCGAAGAGTCAACGAGCTCGTTTAGAATAGAAAGAAAACCGGTTAATGTTTTTGTTGCACCTGTTGGGGCTGAAACAAGAATGTTTTGCCTGCTGTGAATCTCCATAACACCAAACAGCTGAGGTGTTGAGAAGCTTTTGAAGCGGGAGAAAAACCATTTTTTAACTATAGGATTAAGTATTTTGACAATATCTTCAGGTTTATTTGGCTTTTCCTTGAATTTAATCATAGCATGAGGGAATTAAATCCTGTTTAAAAAGTTATAGACTCTTAAGAACGTCAGCCTTTGTGACAACACCAACAAACCTTCCCTTGTCAGTTATCATAACCAAAGGGGAAATCTTCAGCAGGTCCATTATTATCCTGACAGGAGTTTTCCTTGTAACAACCGGAGGAGCATCTGTCATTACATCCTCTACCTTCAACTTTGACAAATCGCGGCCTTCTGAGGCCATGTCCAGTATGCTTGCCTCTGATACAAGACCTGTTACGCAGTTATGATCATAAACAGGCAGCTGTGATATCTCATGCCTTCTTATCTTCTTGATTACTACATTAACAGTATCCTTTTTTTCTGCGAAAATGATCTTCTTAAGCATGATGTCTTCTGCTTTTGGCTCGTTTTTCTCTGTAAGGCCATTAAGAACATCAAATATTTTTTTTGTTTTAGTGAACGTAGGATCAATCATCCCTGCCTCTATCTTGGCAATCAATGACTGCGAAACACCGGATAATCCAGCCAGCTCACTCTGCGTAAGACCATGCTTTTTCCTCAGCTTCTTAATTTCATCCAATCCGTGGTTCATAGATTGCAGAATCACCTGCCAATATTTAACTCTTTCTGTTTTGTAATAAAATTGACCTCGAATTATTCCTATAGGACTTGACAGCAAAAGGTTTATAAAGATGGTTTACAAATGTAGGTATGTGGTCAATACAAATGCTGCTACCAAGGAAATAGAAGTTCTCGAGCAAGACCTGCTTACGCATCTGGAGCAGGACGCCAAGCTGGATGAAGAATACCTGCAGCTGCAAAGAGAAATTGATGAACTGAATGCTGAAAGAGAGGAACTAGCCAGAAAAAGGAGCCAGTTAGTGATGGTTCAAAGCAGTGTATTAAAAGACCTCGATGATAAGATCAAAGAATTATACCCTGCCGCAGTAGAACAACAAAAAGCAAGTTATAAGGTGCCTGAATGGAAAAGAGAACCATTCCGAGTAAACTTCAGAAAACTGATGCGGGAATGCGAGGAGATGATTAAGCATCGTTTTAGTGCTGAAAAGAAATTGAAGCATGCGGTTTCTGATGTAGATGAAAAGATTTCTGAGATAGACAGAAAAATAGTAAACCGTAAACAATGGCAGGAAAAGTTTTTGCATAGAGAAGAGAAATCCACTAAACACGAGCTCGAGGAAGAAGAGAGCATCGAAAAGTTCATGGAAAAACTAAGGCAAGACGCTGAACATCTACAAAGGATATAATATTCCTATCGGAATAATTCTTTCACTAATCTTTTTAAAGGGCTTTGTTCTAGACTGTTCTATAAAAAAATAAGGAGGTCTTTAAATGACAGAAATAAAATATGTTACATCAGAATCAGTTACAGAGGGACATCCAGATAAGATATGCGATCAGATAAGTGACGCTATTCTTGACACACTTTTTGCACAGGACCCATATTCAAGGGTTGCTGTAGAGTGTTTAACAACAACTGGAACTGTTATGGTTGCAGGAGAAGTTACAACAAAGGGTTTTGCTGACATACAGACAATAGCAAGAAGAAAACTACAGGAGATTGGATATACTAATCCTGAATTTGGAATAGACTGCGAGGACGCAGGAGTATTTGTTTCTCTTCACGGCCAGAGCCCAGACATCTCACAGGGAGTTAATGTATCCAGCAAACACGAGCAGGGTGCAGGAGACCAGGGAATGATGTATGGCTTTGCATGCAATGAAACACCTGAGCTTATGCCACTACCAATTATTCTTGCTCACAGGCTTACAAAGAGGCTTGCAGAGGTAAGAAAAAAGGGCATAGTAAAGGATATTGGACCTGATGGAAAATCACAGGTAAGTATTGAATATCATGACGGTGTTCCGAAAAGAATATCTGCAGTTGTTATTGCCTGCCAGCACATTGAGGAAGTCTCAGAAGATGAGCTGAAGAGTGCTATAGCTGAGAAAGTAATTGAACCTATATGCAAAGACTACCTAGATGCTGAAACAAAGATACACATAAATGCAACTGGAAAGTTCGTAATAGGCGGACCAGAGGGCGATACTGGAGTTACTGGAAGAAAAATCATTGTTGACACATACGGCGGTGTTGGAAAACATGGCGGTGGTGCTTTTTCAGGAAAAGACCCTTCAAAGGTTGACAGAAGTGGAGCATATGCTGCAAGATACGTTGCAAAGAACGTTGTTGCAGCAGGACTTGCAGACAAGTGCGAGGTTGCAATCTCGTATGCAATTGGTGTTGCAGAGCCAACCTCAATCAATGTGGACACCTTTGGAACAGGAAAGATTCCTGAGGACCAGATTGCTGAGCTTGTAAGAAAACACTTTGACCTTAGACCAGCAGCAATTATAGATGTTCTTGACCTTAGAAGACCTATCTACCAGAAAACAGCAGCATACGGACACTTTGGAAGAAACGATGCTGACTTTACCTGGGAAAAGACAGACAAGGCAGAAGCACTAAAGAACGACGCAGGGCTTTAAGCCCTATTTTTTTTAATTAAATATACTATTCCTAATATTATGAGGGCTATGCTCCCATACTGCCATAGCGTAAGGCCGAATAATCTGTAAGGATCATCCCTGAAAAATCCTGTAGCTAATCTAAGTATGCCATATCCTGTTAGGAAAATAAAGAAGAGGGCTCCTGGTTTTAGTTTTCTTGTTTTGTGAATGATTAACATTACACTGAAAAGTATTAGATGCAGAAATCCAGAGTAGAGCTGGTATGGATGCCTGCAGATATTATCTACTTGTGTGAAAACAACGCACCATGGAAGACTGGATGGTGTTCCAAGGAGCTCTGCATTTGAAAAGTTTGCAAGCCTGCCAAGGATGAGTGCAAATGCAAGCGGCAAAATTGCTATATCTGCAAATTTCCTCCAATCCATGTTGTGTTTCCTAACATAGAAATATGTTACAGCAAAACCACCTATTAGTCCTCCGAAGAATGACATGCCACCGTTCCAAATCCTGAAAAATTCAAGAGGATCTTTCAGGAAGCCTATTGGATCTGGAAATATCAATGAAAATAAGCGCGCGCCAA
>JAAGZO010001337.1 GCA_024206195.1 bacterium
GTTTCTCGAAGGATGAAGTTAAATTTTTCGTAAATGTTACATCCTTTTCTTGGAATGACATATAGACTTGCATATTACATTACGCGTTGTTTTATTATAACTTGTCTTGAAGGATGAAATTAGCAATTTCTAAAACATGCTTATTTGACTATATCCTCTTATACGTCCCTTGAATTCATAGTTAGTATAACATATATAACAATTAATCACTATTAAGTGTATCATAAACATTGTAAAAAATTAATGGACATTTAGATTTCATTACCTAACTTAGATTTCTATACCAGCTCATATCCAATTCTAGACCATGGTGGTCCGTCATCTCTCTCTGGTGTGATATGTCTGTCTCCTGTTTGCCTGTTTTGTCTGTTTGTTTGTTTGTTTGTCTGGTTGTCTGTTTGTCTGTTTTGTCTGGTTTTTGAAGGATGCATAGCATTAGAGTGCACCAGCAAAGGGTTGAAGTGTTGAGGGGCTGAAGTGTTGTTGGGTTGAACTGTTGCAAGAAAAACTAGACGTCCAATAATTTATTGATCGATTTTGTTCAAGCGAAGTGTAAATTATGGTGAAACGTTTTTCCTGTTCAATAAACTATAACCCTCATTTATCTTATAAGTATATACACTCAATGATAATATTTGATGAAACATCCATTTTGTGTTAGGACGCTTTTCGAATATTTTTGTCACATAATCTACCAAAGAGAAATTTCTCAAACATTCCTCAAAATCAGAATAAGATGCAATTACTTCTGACTGGTTTAGTAATCCCACATTTTCCTGGCGTGAGGGAATCGGCGTTGCCAGTCCTGCAGGTTGGAGTTCCCAGATGAAGTGGACCCTGCATCTGCAGAAAATCTGATCATCACACACAAAGAAGTCTA
>JAAGZO010001338.1 GCA_024206195.1 bacterium
ATTTTGCGCACAGCCTTGCGTGTAATCCTGGAAAAATCCTTATTCCTTACTCCACGGTGTGAACGATCAACTTATTCCTTATTCCTTATTCCACATTCCTTATTCCTTATTCCATATTCCCTATTCCTTATTCCTTATTCCTTATTCCATGGTGGGAACCGGGCTTTACTCCTGCTGAGCGACATTACTCAGTTATCAAACAAGAAACTCTTGCTGTAGTTTGGGCAAAAGCATTGTCGTCCTTATTTGTTCGGTAAAGAGTTCACTCTCATTTCAGATCATGCGCCCTTAAAATGGTTAATGTCTGCATCGCATTCCTCAGGTAGATTGCAACGATGGGCTTTGACCTTGCAGGAGTATAACTTTCAGATTAAGCATAAGGCAGGTCGATTAAATGCTAATGCTGATGCATTATCGCGTTTGGGTCTTATAGCTACTTTCAGTTCCACTAGTATGATGCAAGCTCAGTACGAAGATCCCCAACTTTCTCCTATCATAGAAGCTCTGAAAAGATGTGACACCTTAGCGGGTTCTCAAAGTGCCTACTTCTTGCAGGATAACATTCTTTTCAGGAAAAGTTCTTTAACTTCTCGTGAGAGTCAGGAATTTTCTGACCAATTAGTCGTACCCGACAAACGCAAGCAGGACATTCTAGAAGAAGCCCATGATTCAGTTTTTGGCGGACACCATGGTTTTAAGAAAACTTTAGATAAACTTCATCTTAGGTACTTTTGGCCTCGAATGTACAAACAAGTCAAATGGTATTGTACTACCTGTGAGTTATGTAAAAGAAAAAAAGGGCCACATCGTAGAAATCGTGCACCTTTAGTTCCTATACCTGTTTCTGGAGC
>JAAGZO010001339.1 GCA_024206195.1 bacterium
AAAAATATCGAAAAAAGATATAGAAAAAAAAGATTAAAAAAATAAAAATAGATTATAGACACTATAGGTATGTCTTCTTCTTTCCATAAAAGAAATATACACCTACTCCAACTATTACCATCAGTAGAAGTATTCCGATCCCTATTATGTATTTTGGCTGTCCAAGATTAGCAAACGCAAAACCTGCAAGTGCTTTAGCTTCTCCACTATCAGAAGTATCATTTACACCTGCCTTTGAAGAATCATCTAAAACATTCCCTCCAGTTCCTGTTGTCTCTTCTTCCTCTTCTTCTTCACTATCTTCTTCTCCGCATGCCTTCTCTTCTATGGTTTCTACTTTTGTACAGTTTACTAGCTGTTCAACAATTTCTCTTGTCATAACACCATTGATACAATCAGACCAATCACTATAGATCTTCTCCCTGTTACAACCTGTAGAAGTTCCTCCACCGCTACTGCTTGATGAAGTTATAGGACAATTATCGTTAGGACATCTTTGGTAATTCTCACCATAAGCTGGTTCACAATTACCATCTCCATCACAATACCAGTTATTAGAACTGCAAACACCTACCGCCCCTGGATTAACACAAACTCCTCCTAAACATCCAAGATGCTGGACATAATTATGACCATCCGCAGCTGTAACTGTTGAAGGAATCCCTGTATAAGTATCAGGACATGGTCCTCCATCAAGTGTTCTGTTCACAGAAAGATTAACATTGATAGTTGACCCAGATTGGGCAACATTCCATGTTGTTGTCAAAGCATCAATACCATATACCTTAAACAATACTGTCTGTCCGTCAGTTGCAGCAACATTCAGCTTATATCCATTATCTGGAATCCCACCTATAGTAGGTGTAGTTGTAGTAGTAGTCAGTGTTCCACCTACATAACCATCTACTACTGTTCCTAGAGTTGCGTTTGCCCCATCAATAAAGACTAATCCCCAATATCCTATTGGAAGAAAGTCTGCACCATATGCTAGTGGAACTAGCAATAAAAAAAATACAAAAATCCATTTTATTGTTTTATTCATCATTTTTTTATACCCTGTTATCTAAACTAACACCCCTAGTTTACCTGAAACCTGGATGGTATTGTTGTCAGATGCACCCAATATGGGTTGTTATTATCATTAACCCATGTTGTCAAATCATCGAAAGCAGGCCCTGTTGTGTATGAAATCCATTCATTTCCTGCTGATCTATCCACATCATAATACCATACAGTATCATAGTCTCCGTTCAATCCTGAGTTGTCTAACAATGTTGTAAGTGTAGTGTCATTTATACTCCAATTATTCAATATAACTGTCGGATTTGGTAGCAATAATGCTGACCATTCTGTCTCCAATAGTTGTGTATAATTGAAGTTTCCATCTGTATCAAATGTAACTGACATATAATATGATGCTACCATCACATTTCCTGAACTATCATTACATACAACATAATAGGAATATCTCCCATCATCAGTGCCGTCTAATGTGAAATTTGATATTACACCTTGGTATAATCCTCCTCCAAGATTACCCATCAATGTTCCTCCATTAGCTCTAAAATTAAATGCACTTCCCTGGTTGTATCTGCATACTCCTGCTGCCTCAGCAGCTCCGTCATCATGTAATGTTACAGTTATCTGGAAGTTGTTCTGCTGCATTGTTGTTGGTGTTGAAGCAATAATATAAGGTGATGTTGTGTCAACTGCATCTGCTACAACATTATATGATATCATATATGTTGCTGAATTTCCAGCTCCATCCATAACCTGTACCAACACACTATATGTTCCGATAGATGCCTGTCCATGAGCAAATGTATATGACCATATACTTGTATTTCCTGCCTCTGTCGCTAAAGCTCCATTAACCCATACAAATGCTGCAGTATTGTCTTCATCTATTGTAACTGTTACATTTGGATCGTTTGTCATCTCATATTCCGGCTGATCAAGCATAACACTTGAGATAGCTGGTGGAGTTGTATCAGCTGGGCTGTCTGCAACAACATTATAAGTTACCATATATGATACTGTGCTTCCTGTTGCTCCGATAGCCTGGACTAACACACTATAAGTTCCTGGAACTGTCATTCCATGAGCAAATGTATAGTTCCATACTCCTGGTGCAACCTCTAATCCTCCTGGAAGTACTACTCCTTCCACTATAATAAATGAAGCATTGTTGTCTTCTCCTATTGTTATAGTCACATTCGGATCGTTTGTTACCTCATAAGAAGGCTTATCAAGATCTATGAAGTATATCACTGGTGGAGGCACAACAACTGTGTCATTAGCTACAACTGAATAAGATATCTCTTTCTCATTTGTGTTGTTTGATGCATCTATAGCTGCGACAAATATGCTGTATGTTCCTTCAACTGTTGGATGAGCAAATGAGTAAAACCATAGTCCTCCTCCAAGACTTGTTGCTGAAACATTATTAACAGTCACATTCACTGCTGTAACATCTGTAACGATTGTCATATTCACAAGTGGATCCTGTGTTCTCCTATAAGATGGCTGGTCTAAGGTTATACTTGTTATAACTGGAGGTATTGAATCTCCTCCTGGAAGATCAACTGTAAACTGTATTATCGCACTTGTTGTCATCACATTAACACCGTCTGTACATCTTACATAATACTGGTGCACACCCTCTGCAAGTCCATTTATAGCTTCACTATGAGCAGTTGTTCCAGTGGTAGTAAATGTATTTGGCATCGTTGCATATGAACTGTCAACTGTTGAATACTTACATGTTGCATTCTCATCAGTTGTTACAATCAATGTTACATTACCATCGCTATCTGTTCCCAAAGGTCCGCTGTTTATTACGATTGGTGCAGTTGTATCAGTTGCATTTGTGGTAAATGAACCAGTAACATTTGCATCATTCTCTGA
>JAAGZO010001340.1 GCA_024206195.1 bacterium
AAGAAGGGGGAGAATATTGTAAAGTTATGTTTGTACAGCTTAAAATAACCCCAAATAAGTGCCATAAAAGCGCACGGGGTTTTTGTATTTGAATTAGCGCCATAAAAGAGCGCGAACTTGATAGTTATTTTGTATGATTATGGTAGCTAATAATATTAGTAATGTATTAGTGAAAGTTGTATGAAAATCGGTACAGTAGTTTTTGTACAACATGTATTTAAAAGTACCATAGTATTGTACTTTGAGCAACTTATGTAGATTTTCCTTGTGGGAAAACGCGCATGTAAATTTATAGGTGTGAATAGTTGCTCTATTGGTACTGGGCCGACTTAAAAGGCCGTGTTTTGTATAGTTGGTGTTCTTGTGTCATCGATGTCCAGAACAGGCAGACGTAGGCCGGTTGGGGCCGAACTGCCAGAATAAGATCATGTGGATGTAGGCCGAGAAGGCCGAACCACATTGTAAGTAAAACGGTTTATCCTCTCTTTGTTCTTACACATCTTATCGTAACAACAACTTTCTCTAATCACTCACTTTCTCTCTAATCACTTGTAACATAAACCTTTATTGTAATACCATCTTTCGAATCAGCTTCGGAAAGTCATTCTCCTCCATTTTCTCCATCTTCCATCCACTGCTCTCCCACTGCTTGCATAGAGCTTCAGCGTTCCTCTGATGCAAT
>JAAGZO010001341.1 GCA_024206195.1 bacterium
GTTCAGTGTCTGGTCAAGCCAGGGCCAGGAAATATCAGGCCAGGCTGCAAAAAAATGTAAGATAATATGTATCTAAACTTCTGTAGTTCAGATTAGCCTCTGTTCAGGAAGCTGGGTCTTACCGATATACAACATCAATTTTCTCAGTTTACACATGGCAGTAATACATGTGTGCATGCGCAAGGTATCGGTCAATATCTCAGCAAGTAAAGGTTCATAATGAACGAGGAGCAGATTAGTAGTAATCATAACCCATACTCGGAGCACTAATCGACGCGCAACTTTCTATCCATCTCTAATCGATGCGCAACTTCCCTTGCCTTCAATTTGTTGCTTCTTTTTGCTTTTGTTGGCATTTTATTGCTGATTTCTTGCTTCTATCTTCTCTACGAGTCGTTGGAGGTTAACATGGATGCCAGATTCGGATTCTCCATGCCTGGTAGCATAGGAATTGGTTTTTGTTTGAGCAAAATCGGTCTAGTGGTTCTCTAGAAAATGATTTCTTCAATATTA
>JAAGZO010001342.1 GCA_024206195.1 bacterium
TCGAAGTGAAACAATAACCGACTCCATTGTATCTTTGGTTCGTGTCGTGGCAGTCGTACCCTTCCCGATACCCAGTGTATGTAAGTGAAATGCAAAACGGAAAATCAATTTCCCTCTTATCTTTACTTCAGACAGTCAGTGTCTATAAAAAAATGGCCGCACAAATTTCACGTCTCTTATATGTGAGGTTACTAAAACTTGGCACGGAATATTTTAGAACAGAGATAGAGAATTCAGAATTCAGGCCGCCGACTGAGAGCAAGATGGTGTAGGCGTAAGATTGCTGCTTTATTGAACCAGTACAACGCCACGTTGTCAGCTTTTCAATGAATCGTGGTTACAGTATGCTGCCTACCAAGCGTCACCTATGTTTCCACCCTTTTTCAGGGAACCGAAAGCGCAAGTTTGAAATTGCATATACAGTATCCAGACCATACAAATGAATTATTATTGGGGAACAACTCTTGCTGGAATCCAGATATGAGCACGAGAATTGCAGGGAGCGAGAGGAGAGAATCTGTGAGCAAAAGGCGACTCATCCATGGATTCATGACTTATTGTGATGTGGAAAATAGTACCAAACACACATGGGAGAACTGAGCACGCAAGAATTAAGCACGCAATTGAATAAGCACGCAAGCTTTATTTCGGTGACATGGTGTTCTTAGTTAGGGTGGGTAGGAAGGTTAGTCAAAGCAGGAATGCAATATTAATGGTGGAAAAATATAATCCTTTCCATATAATCGTTGAATAAAGAGGTATTAATAATTAAAAAATAGAATTGCGTGCTTAGCAGTTGCTGTAACCCTATTGGATAGGGCTATCTGCATTGACCAATAGGAGGGTGTATAAATTATTGCGTGTTTATTATAGAACAGGTGCGTGTTTACTTCATTTGCGTGTTTACAGTATAGTTTCTGCGTGCTAATGAAGGGGACTATTTTCGGCACGCAAGAAGGTATTTAAAGTATTTATTTTTGCGTGCAAGACAAGAAGCACGCAAGAACTATGCAACAAGCACGCAAGAACTATGCAACAAGCACGCAAGAACTAATACAGCAAGCACACAAGAACTATAGAACAAGCACGCAAGATATATGGAACTAGCACGCAAGAACTATACAGCAAGCACGCAAGAACTATACAGCAAGCACGCAAGAACTACGCAACAAGCACGCAAGAACTATAGAACAAGCACGCAAGATATATGGAACTAGCACGCAAGAACTATACAGCAAGCACGCAAAAATTATACGACAAGCACGCAAGACATACAGGAAAGAGGTAACAACTACTTGGAAGAAATATACCTTGTACAGCAGGAACTACATTGTATCTGTTGTTTAGGGAAAGAGGATGCCAACACTGGTGGATTCATACAGGTTTCCAGGGGCCACTCTTACACATCGAAGAAAGGAACAAGTGCTCAGAAGAAGAAGAAAGGGAAGGGAAAGAAGCCGCCAAACCAAAAGAACCAGTCCAAGATTACTAAATTCTTTCCTAAGAAGTAGGAAACTTACAGGCTGAATACTTATGCTCTACATGGTATGTCAAACAGAATGCAAAACTTTCAGTATTACTTGAACAAAGTCGTTTCTTTACTATGTTTCTATAAGGGCGTAAAAAGAACTGCTTGAACATATAAAATGCAGTATGTCGCAAACGAGAACAAAATGACTACACAGTTTTTTTCCGGTTAGCACAATTACATAAGGTTCATTGATTGATTGATTCATTCACACATTTCCGACCACCAGAGCAGGATATGGGCACATCAGGGAACTGAAAGAGGAGATATTGTAACACCCTTTTCTTGGGATGGGTAACGAGATGGGCTGGGGATGGGATGGGATGGGCTTACGTGCTTAGCAAAGTAGTGTGTTTAGCATAGAACTCTTGCGTGCTTAGCAAAGTTGCGTGTTTAGCATAGAACTCTTGCGTGCTCTTAACATGGGTAACCTGCTCATCAACAACAATGGGTATGGTATTTTCGAGATATTTTACATTTAATTACATGTATCCTTTAATCTTACATGTAAGTCTGAAAGAAGTTTATCGCAAACTTTTTCACAGCAATGCGCCCCATTTTAATCAGTTTTAAAAACTGTCAACTATCTACAACA
>JAAGZO010001343.1 GCA_024206195.1 bacterium
CTATTTCAAAACAAAGATTAACTACTGGAACTCCTAAAATGTTTCATGGAACTTCTCTTACAAGACCTCCTATTGCACGGCAGTCACTGTCTGCCAAAGAAATTTCTGGATCTTTGGATTCAGACATCATTATTAAAATCCCAACGTCTTCGGAGCAAGTTTTTAAAATTCCTGCTACTCTGAAGGCTAAAGAACATAGTCTTGTAATAACGACTACCTCAGAAAAGAGGGCAGTTCAAGTTCAACAAAAAGAAGATCCATTCAAGAATTTTGTAGAAGTTGAAGCACCTGCTCATATATTTCTAACTGGAGATCAATATTATGCACGAGATACTATTTTGGGGAAATATATGATTTTAAATCAAGAATCTCTGAAAACTAAAATTACTGAACCTGTTTCTACTGTTGCGGCAGCTATTGTTATGTCAACTGCCAAAATTCCTTCTAAAACCAGTAAACCGTTTGGCTCCCTTCCTAAAGATCTATGGGAACCAGACAAAAATACTGCAAAAAAATTACAAGAAGAAGTTTCCGTTCTACTATGCAAACATGGAGCTGCAGATGGGCGGTACCAAAGAAAGAAGAAAGAATTGGAACGAGAAATAAAAAATTAAAACAAATATCAAGCTAACCTGCAAGCGGTTTGGGGTCAGACCACCAAACAAGCAGAAGACCAAGCTACCATACAAGAGATGGATCAAGATGCTGGACAAGCTGAGAGTCAAGACGATGATCAAGCAGAGAACCAAGACGATGCTCGGGAGCAAGATGAAGATGAGCCGTAAGCTGTTAAGCTTTGTTTGTTTATATAGTTAGTCAGACTTATCCTTTCTGCCTCTGAGAGCCTTTTCAGTTATCACTTTAAGTGTACGCTGGAGACCAGCTTTCTTTGGTAAGAGGGATGTTGGATAGTTAGTCTAGACATGTATTATAAGTGATTCTGGTTTGATTGCAC
>JAAGZO010001344.1 GCA_024206195.1 bacterium
CGACTAGTTTTCCTGCCTTTATGCCCTGCCCTTTACCTAGTTACTTATTCCTTGTTCATATCTCCTAATTACCTTTATAGGTAACTGATGAAACTGCTTACTCTCCCGATGATGTCTGAGTGGAACGCTCTGTTGACGTTGCAGTGGATTGATGATATTCTGACGTTTGCATCGCGGTGAACTGCTGAGATGAGTATGAAAACGAGAGTGAGAAAAGCGCAAATGAAAAGGCAGCGAGCAAAACAACAATGGGGAATCCAATTCCACAAAGCAGGGATCCAGTTATATCAATTATTCGTAAAAAGTATTCCTTATATATGTATTTATAAATTTATTATTAGCAATGTATAGCATTTTCTATTTTTTATACACCTTTTTAATCCCTTATAGTAATGAGAACTGTTTTTATTTGTTACCCCTATTTGGCAGAGCGTGACAAATCTCTACTAATGAACCGATTGAGCTGAAATTTGGCACACGTCTAGGAGAAGAAATTTGTAGTGCTGACGCCAAAGAGTTTTCCAATCGGATGCTTACAGGCGGAGCTATGAGCTTCCAAAGTTAGCCTTCATTTTCCCCATGTATTAAGATAGGGAGAAAA
>JAAGZO010001345.1 GCA_024206195.1 bacterium
AACTGTCCTGTCCAAAGAGGATGACTGAGAATTAATCAATAATTCCGAAACTGGATTACTGGATGGACTTGAACCAATATCCGTTTCTTGATTATTCAATGGTTGTTCACATATAAAGGCTGGTTGTTCTTCCAAACCAAAGAGAGTAGGTTGCCCCACTAACTCTGGCAAAGTTAGCTCTTCGTTTTCAGATAACTTGAAGGCTGAAAGGTTGGTCTCTTCAGGTTTCAACGTTCTTCCATTTTCTGACTGTTCCATTCAATTTTCAATGTCAATATTAGGATTCATAGTACCAGGGCTTTTACTCGGCGTTTTTGCTAAGTGTAAACCCTGATTAGGTTTAGGTTCAAATTCAGACAAACCAGGGCTTTTACTCGGCGTTTTTGCTAAGTATCGGCCCTGATCAAGTTCGAGTTCAAGTAAACTTATATCGGAATCCAAAATTTCCACAGATTCTAAGTCTGCTACGGAACTTTTGAAAGATTTCGAATCTGGGAAATCATTCCCAGACATATGTTTATCGAAGTCTGGAGATTTCTCTCCAGGATAAGTAATATGTGAGTCTTTTCGAGCCTTCTGGGTCCAGCCAGAAGTTGTCTTTCTTTCTTCACTTTTTGTTCTTTCATGAGGCTTTGTATGATCTCTGGGTTGATCTTTAAATCCCCTCTCTTTCGAAAGAGACCCAGAGTCTTCGGATTTAGGCTGAATGAAACACTGTAAAGCATCACAAGTCAACCAATAGGTAGCTTTAGGAATATTA
>JAAGZO010001346.1 GCA_024206195.1 bacterium
ATAAACTTTGCGTGTGCCTTAACAATAGTCTGGAAGTTCTTGCAGGACTTGATCTGCTTAACAAACTTCTTTTTGTTTCCGTCCTTCATCATCTTGAGTCCGACAAGGGCAAAGTCAGGTCGCATTTCCAGAGTAACGTCCATCATCTTCTGAAAGACATCATCCTTTACACCCTTAAGGAACTGGTCAGTCATTCCACCTGCAACCGCCCACAGCTTGTCCATTTCAAACTTGGCAATGGACTTGGGATTCTTGTAGATACTTGGCCAATTCAACTGCGAGTAGTACTTGGCGTATGCCTGAAACTCTGTTGCAAACGCTTCCCCTGCTGACATAGCTACCAACTCAAATGCTTCATTGCTCGTAATGTCAGTGTCACCCAAGAGTCTTGATGCCCTTTCGATTGCTCTTGGTGTTGAAGGCTTATCACCTTTCTTCACATCAGCATGGTACAACCTGTTAGGCTTCCAGTTAGTGAATGAAACCAGATGAGGGTTGACGTTACCAGCCGCCCATGCAGTCCAATCGTCAATGTTCACACCGATTTCACACTCAGCAAACCTGTCATGTAGAGGCATAGGCATATCGAAGATGTGTGCTTTATCTTCTGCTCTATTACCAGCACCCATGCAGAATACATCTTCTGCAAGTGTTCTATCAGAGATACACCTATCATTGATGATCTGATAAGCTGAACCTGCAACAGTTGGTGGTGCAAGGTTGATCTCATCAAAGAAGATAACTCCATCAGCCTTTTCCTGAGTGAAGTAGATTACCCAAGCGTATGGGATCGTCTTCAACTTCTCAGTATCCATCATGTTAGGGATACCTCTAAGGTCAGTTGAATCCATCTGACCGATACGCTGATCACAGAATACAAAGTACTTGTCAGCATTTTCGATCATCTCATTCTTCTGATCATCTGTAGTATCTTCCCACAGGACAAACTCTTTACCTTTGGATTTTGCTATCTCCGCAAAAACCTGTCTTGGGATCATAGACTTACCGATACCGAAACCACCATACGTCATCAGTGGAACCTTTGTATTGTAACATCTCTTCAATGTGTTCTTGTAACCTATTGTCGTCAATTTATACATACCGTTTTCCTTTTGTTTGCGAGTCGAACCTTTATCAACTCATTGCTAATACTGTACTTCGTAGTCTTTTCCAAGTCAACAACTAATTTACTGTTACTAACTCCTTTCATTTACCATGCTGTCTTGTGTTGTACTACCTCCTCTTACTGTTCCAATACTTTATATCGTAGTCTTTTCCAAGTCAACTAAATTAAATATAAAAACACTTCATCTTTTGTTAGAACATTTATTGTGTATTCAGGCAAATCTTCTATAAGGTCTTCCATTGAAAATCTTATCCAACCTTTTTCTAAATACGTTGAATCCCAACTAGCGAAAATCAATTTCTCTTTAGAGCAATCCTCTGTAGTTTCCCAGATGCAATTACCACCACCTTTTATATATTGTAGAAAATAAGTTTTCATATTAAGGAGAACCCCTGCCCCATTACAGGGCAGAGGTCAGAGCGTTATTACCGCTTTACATCATTCAAACTTGTTACATCACCGTACTGCTCAATGATCTGTCCACTACCATTTCTTGAGAGTACAAATAGTACATCTGCACCATCAGGAAGTCTTGGGTCATGTTCGATATAACCATCAGTCAGAACTACCAGTAGTTTAGTATGATAATCCTTTTCTTCCATGTACCTTGTGAGGCAAGACAACTCAGTACCACCACCACCGTAGAAAGTAAACTTCATCAGTTCATCCTGTGTATCGTTGGTGACTTCTTTATCATCCCGTTCATCAACATGACAAGCCCAAGGAATAACACGCATCTTTACCTGTCGGTAAGAATTGGCAATTCCAATTACTTCTGCCATAAACTCTGTGTATTCTTCCTCTGAGATAGAGCCGGATATATCCACACCCACAATCAGTTCAAGACTTTCCTTAATAACTGTAGGAGTATAAACCCCTGTTGAAATGAATCGTCTTGATGGACTCCGCATAGTATAGTCAACTGGCAGGTCATTGGTGATATAGGAAAAGAGTTTACTTCTCCAATCAACAACTGGTTCAAGCATATTACCAAGCATCCGTTCCATGCTGGCAGAGATATTACCTCGCATCTTTGCCTGTGTAGCACCTTCGATTGCTTTCCGTTTCCAACCATTTTCGTTTGCTTTCTGGTCAGCTTCGGTCTTGCCTTTACCTTGTCCTTTACCAGAGGCATCTTTATCCTCTTCAAGGTGTCCGTCAATCTGTCCCTCGTAGTTGCCCTTACCATCAGCTTTAACAATCTTCTTGATTGCTTTGGCGTTGTTGGCAAGTTCATCATAGACCTGTTCTGCGTTCTTATCGTTGAGGTCTATCTTGATATCTTTACCACCAGCTTTACCACTCTGGAAAGTATATACTCCCCTATGGTCAGGAAGCAGGATGCCCTTTGGAGGTCTGAACCCTTCATCCATCAACATATAATTGATGCAAAGGTCAGTAGCGATATTCCAGAGTGTCATATCTCTCTTGCCCTGTCTCTGGAATGTCAGTGTAGCAACATGCCCTACTTCATGTGCAAGGACAAACTTAAGTTCGTCATTGTCGAGAGTATCAACAAACTCTTTATTCCAGTACAAATCCCCGTACTGGTTCACTGCCATAGTCGGAACTTGGTCAGTATGTTTGGTGTTCTCGATATTCATGTTCATAAGGATATATGCGAAAAAGGCATGTGACTTGTTAAGGTCTACCTTTGTCTTTATAATCCTTTCCGCTGTGTTCAGGTCATACTGTAATCTTGATACGCTCATGTTTCTCCTTATGTTGCTAATACTTTAACTGTTAGTCTTTTCCAAGTCAACAACTTTTATGTCTTATGGCTAACGTGCCTACCGTTTGTTGACGATGAAAGAATAGTATATTACAGTCTTTTCCAAGTCAAGGTGATTAGGAAGATTTTATAGATTATTTTTAGTCCACAACCACAGCCCTTATATATAAGGAATAGTAAAAAAGGATATTCCCTAATAAACTTGACATGGAAAAGACCATACAGTAAGGTAGTTGGACAGTGAGACAAGATAAACAATAACAAAGGGAGATATGAATGTCAAAGTATATAGAAACATTGCAGGGATGGAACGATGAAACAGTCAGTATGGCTAAAGATATCCAATATAAGGTAGGAGAGATACTTGAACCTATATCAGAAAGGTTTAAGACGGAATCTCTTAATAACATTCCACAAGTATTTGGTGAGTTCCTTTACTCTGCATTGGGTGATAGAGTAACAGGTCAACGTAGTTCTAAACTTAATATGACCCTGTTTGAGAAGGATAGCAAGTGTAAAGGTATAGCAACAGTTGCAACACACAACGGTACTACCATAGAGGAAGAACTTGTAGCAGACTATAAAGCAAATGGCAGATACTACGATAATACACACACTAGTATTAACCGAAACATACAGGCTTATATAACAGCAGGTAGAAAGTTTGGTATATCATATCTTACTGGCAATGGTGACAGAGTGCATACAATGTACTATAGTGCTGGTAGTTGTTTCAAGTTCCTTACACAAGAGCACGTTGATTGTATAAAGAACAAAGCGAAACGTAAGATGACTCAGGACTTCTTGGATTTCAGAGATGAAATGTCTGCTAGTATTGATAGTATAAATAATAAGCTGATACCCGTTGATATTCCTATTAAGCATGGTATCATCTCCAATATTAATACAAGAAATAAATATGACACTGGGTATAAACCAGAATCTGAGAATAACTTCCTTGTTATTGACAGTGTACTAGAAAGTAAAATCACACATCTTATGATAGATACTATCGATTTGAACGTATGGGATAAGGTAGAATACCTTAATAGCTATGATCTAAAAAGGGAAACTAATAATACACCGTCATATATATCTATGACATTCCTGAACATTAATGATGCAAATGCAGTGGTTACAATATTAGGTAATGTTGATTTAGATATGGATGGGATTCTTACTGGTATAGATCATGTTGCTGATCCATATAATACAAAGCCCACTAACAGAACAGATGCACGTAGGAATCATAATAGGATAACCGATGAAGGTGCTCTCAAGAATTATATCCAATATGGTTATTGTCAGGCTAAAGGATTTATAATGAATATGAATGAGGTCTTGACAGATGATATAGTTTCTGCTAAGTTAAATGAAGCTGTAGATTGCTTTAACAATATCAGCTTTAAACTACAGGAAGTGAAACGTAACAATGTAGATATGTACTTCCTGAATGGCGATATGTAATGAGACATTATTGGAGACTTAAACATTGGACAAGAGTTATGGCAGATAAACTAACAGGATATAAGGTATTTGTTTCGTCAGGTGGTAACACTTGTCTAGGATGTGGTACAAGGATGCGTAAAGGACTTCCCTATATAGCTCCGATATCTGGTAAGAGAGTTATCAGAGAGAAGACAGGGAAGTCTATATGTATCACCTGTATAAGTGAACTTACAGAGAAGATGGATGTAATAGCAGAGGCTTCAGAACTTGAAATTTATGAGAGAAGAAGGTTTTTAGAACATATGGATAAGGAGGATACTGATGTTTAAACCAAGACCAACAAGTATAGGTAATCGTTTAATATGTGATACGTTATATATAAGTTCTAAAGATATGATAACATTTCTAAAGGATGAACTGTTATATATCCTATCTAATCCTGATGAGGATGAGCTGACTAGTGAATATCTTAAGGATAGGGTAGCATTATTAGAGTATGGATTTGAACAATGGAAAGATAAAAGGAAAAAAGATAGTTGACTTGGAAAAGACTCTGAGATATAGTTATTAACAACAAGGAGAATACAATGAAAGATATGTTAGGTGGACAAGGCGGACAAGGTGATATGCTTAATGAATTGCTTAAGCAGTTACAGTCAGATGATTCTGTTATTAGAATCCAAATGAATGATCAGAGATTGACAAAGATTGCAGAGTATGATGTTACCAAAGGTTATACTCAGCTAACTCAAGCCACACCAGAAATACTTCAGGTTCGTTTTTGTGAATATAAATCGATTGTAAAGAAAGGCGAGACGACCCTCAAACAACTTGAGGATGATGTGTATACTCGCTGGGGTGTAACAGAAGAAAAGAGGGAAAGTGCAGTTGATAAGACACCAGAGGATCAGAAGCCCCTAATAGGGTTCAGTCCTAACAGTCTGGATGTGGCTGATATGGATGAAAACGATAAGAGAAATCATTAAAGAAAGGTTGACACATGGAACAATGTTCTTACATAATGTGTGATGGGTACCAATGCCAATGCGTTGCAGACTCGACAGTCGATGGTAAGCCGTACTGTAGTGTTCATGCTGAAGCAGTTAATAGTGGTGTTGATCCTATGGATAGAGAGGATTACGGCTACTAGAAACGAGGGAAAACCGAAGATGCTTGCATCTAGAACGAAGCGTAAGAAGCCAAAGGCTCCGAAACGCCCCAGAGTAAAACGTGCTAAGAAACTAAAATGAAAAAACTTATACAAAAACTTAAATATAAATTCCTGGTTTGGAAACATGAGAAGTTCTACCCATGGTTTGCCGTGCATAAAAACGATGCATTATTTAAAACCCTGGAAAAGGCTAATTGGTTCCCCTGGTATGGAAGAAAATTAGTATACGTAAAATCAAAAGATGTTTCAGAGCTAACAGTTACTGAACGTGATGTTAAAGAAGCTATACAGGCCAAAGATTATAAAAAGGCATTAGAAATAATAATAGAACTTCCAGAGACCGCAAAGACAGTAGCACTTAAACAGGTAATACAGGCGAAGATTGATGCCTAGTAGTTAGACCTCTGGGGACCGTGTCTCCAGAGGTTCTATATTATCACATTGACATGGAAAAGACTTTAGTATATAGTTATTATTATGAAGACAAGATACTTTAAAGTATTGATGGAAGATGGTGATTATTCCATATTTGCTAAAAAACGGACACGGGAGAAATGTTTACATTCTACTATATCCCAAGGAGATCCGTTATATAAGGATTGGACTAATCCAACGACAATTAATGATGCTTCATTAGAAGAATTGATACCCAAAAACAATAGTTATAGAACAGTAACAGAGATATCTGAAGAAGATGCATTCTTGGAGATGGTATGATATTAACGTATAAACTTGTAGATGGAAACCCTGAGAGAGCTAGTATCTGGGAACGGGATACTAAAACCGAGATGGAACGTTGTATCTGGGAAGAAGGATTTGCAGATGATAACTACGCAACGGAATATAAAGAATGGCAACGTATGGAAGATATCGGAGAAGATACGTTACCAGAGTTATGTAAACAACCAAACATCAACAGAATATCTAAGGATAATGCTTTCTTGGAGATGATATGAAAGCTAATGAATACACCTATGTAAGAGAATATGTTATAGATCATTATACTTTCTTTAGAATTAAAGAAGATGATAAATATGATATGTTATACGATGGAAAATGGAAACGCATGGAAAACCGATCCTTCAGATGGACTAAAGATGGGTATGACCATAGACAGGAAATAATAGAAGAAGATGAGATATTCCTAGAGTTTATCTAAGAATCCACCAGAATGAACCTATCATAAACAGGGCAAATATACCCCACACTACTATAGCAACTTCCATTGTACGTCTTAATTCAGATTTAACTTTCATATCAAATAGCTTCCCTTACAGTTATTTACTATATTCTTAAGCTTCCGTTCGATAACACTTTGCCTTCCTAAGACGTATAAACAGTCACATTTCTTGATTTGTTTAGGGCTAACTACCTTGTGAGCCATGCTAATCCAATCTTCCTGTATCCTCTCATCACCTAAATAGCACACTTTACACTTAACTTCAGGGAATGTACTGACATAACTAAAGAAGATTCCCACCATTTCTGGGGTAAGTACAAAGTTTGGTTTCTCCTCCGCCATCAAAGTTGGAGCAACGTTGACCAATTCGTGACAAATTTTTATAGACTTAGTACCCTCTGGGAATAAATGCCCATGAATATCCCTACGCATAATAAGTCTACACCATACCTCTCCGATACCGGATGCTATAGGAATAGGGTATTTCTCGTTTTTATATAGCTGCACACAATCACCTGGTGTAAAGTTTAGAGTTCCTTTCTGGAATACTACTTCAAAGTAATTCTCTGACAGTTCCTTTATTCTTCTTATTTGATATTTTTTGTAGTTGATCATAGTTATACTATATCATACAAAATGGTCATATTCAAGAAGAAATTTAAACTTTACCAGAAGAGAAAATTTTACATAAAGTATGACCATTTTGTATAAGTATTTATACCAGAAGAGGAGAAATTATGAAAACATGTACTAAATGTAAAAAGAAGAAAAATATATCAGAATTCCATAAAAATAAACTTCACAAAGATGGTAGACATAACCATTGTAAGGATTGTGTAAAATTATATTATCAAAAAAATGCTGACACGTTCCGTAGTTCAGCAAAAAAATATAGAAAAAATAACAAGGAAAAGGTAAAACAATATGCGGAATCGTATAGGATGACACATATAGATACTTTTATAAAATATAAACTATTAAACAGTGCTTTAAAACGAGCAGAAACAAAAAATCTGGAATATAATATCGATAAAGAGTGGCTTTGCAAACAGTTAGAATCTGGGAAGTGTTGTAAAACTGATATAGAATTTGTTTATGAATATAATTCACCTTATGCACCTAGCATAGATAGAATAGACTCATCAAAAGGATATACAAAGAATAATTGTCAGATAGTTTGTAAAATATATAATTTTGCTAAGAATGTATGGACAGATAAAGATGTAGAAATTATGGCTATAAAAATATCAGAGAAGCTCCAACATTAGTTCTTCTTTATTAAAGCTACGACCTTTCATACATCTTTCTTTAACAATTTCCATATTTATATTCAGTTCCTTACTATCTTCCCAAGTACCATCGGGCCAGTTCTGGTTAATATAGACAACTTTGTTAAAACAGTTGCTTATAAAACCTATCCTTGATTCTGGACTAACCCATTCTATATAACCTTTTTTCATACTCTAAACTATTTAGCTCCAAACTAGTTAACGCTTTTATAATTTACAAAGTAAATTATAAAATAAACAACTGTTAAAGTCAAGTATATGTCACGGTTTTCTCTCTCTATTTTATATATTTCCCGTCTTTTAACTGACGTTAAAAGATTATAACCTCTGAGGCCACCCGAAGTCAAGAGAAAAGTGTCAAAGAAAAGTAAATAGTTATATGAAAGACAGAAAACAATATAAAGCTGAATGGTATAAAAAGAATAAAGAACGTATTAAGGAGCAACAGAAAGAATACCTTCGTTCTGAAAATGGTAAAGAAACCAAACGATTATATTATATAAGACATAGAGAAGAAAGACTTTTATACCAAAAGGAGTATGATAGTAAACATACTAATAAACCACATCCACCTTCACAACGCTGGAGAGATAAACACGAATATAAATTATGGCGAGAAAGTGTCTATAAACGTGACGGTTATACTTGTCAACATTGTGGGACCAGCGGCTGTAAAGTTTATGCACATCATATAAAAGAAGGTAAAGACTACCCTGAACTACGTTATGATGTAGACAATGGGATTTGTTTATGTAAGAAATGTCACGATTCTATTCACAAACTCTAAACTTTTCTACCTGGCAGCCGGTGCGGCGATAAAAGTCACGGTTTAAAGTACAAGTAGTATCAACTATAGTTGTTATCCTGGGAAAAAGTTTAGAGATATGGAGAAAAGTCACGGTTTTATATATAGGAGGGTTTTTTATATTTCCCGTATTTCTATTCTAAAGGATGAAGAAATGGTTATGTTGAGTACTCTAAACAAAAGCAATTCTGAAGCCTTTAGAATAGAAATATTGTAACGTATTCCAGAAATGGTGTCAAGTAAAAAATGACATGTAGTAAAATCCGACACTCTAAACTCTAAACTTTCTACCTGGCAGCAGCTCACCGGTTAATAAGTCACGGTTTTACTGGACAACATAAACAAAGTTTAGTATATTAACATTATGAAAACTAAGTATTACCATGCAAAAATTCAAGATGATTATCTCGAAGCATTCCTTATTACAATAGGCACTTATCATAAAGCATTATATATAAAGGAGGATGATAATAGCTGGGTTTCTTATATAAACAAAAATATTTCAATTGAGAATAATTTCAGAATATCAAATATAGAAAGATATAAAGAAATCTCAAAGGAAGACTTCTTTTTGGGGGTATTATGAAACTAAACAAACCAAATAAAGTCACGGTTTTATATTGACAAATGTCACGGTTTTATATATAGTGATAATATGAAGTATGGTGTAACAAATAAAAGCAAGATTTTTCATATAAGAGACTCTGAATTGACGTATAACCCTCATGCTATATGCAGTTATCAGGTATGGTTTTTTGGGGATAAATTGTATGATTCCAAACCCCACGGTTATAGAATATGTAAGAGGTGTCATAAAAAACTACTTGAAACCATGACAGAAGAGGAAATAAAGGAAACTTTGTTTATTGATTCATTATGATATTTGCAAGATACATTGATAAAGATCACCCAGAGAAGATTTATATATACGAACTATCCGATGATCTTAAACGTGAACGGTTTATTGGATATCCACAAAATCCTAACAAATATAAAGGTTCTGTAGGTATATGGTATAGCCAGACTACTTATGATGAAACATGTATAAATTCCTATAATATGGATATATTAACAGAAGCAGAAGTAATATTGGAAATGTTATGAACACCTTTAAAAATTCACGATATTATATATTTGCCAATGAAACTACTATTTGGTATAAAAACCGTGTAGGTACTTGGAAAGTAGTTGTTAATGAATGTCATAATACTAGAGAATCTCCATGGGGATTAGCAACAGATAAAGCTATTATGCAGAAATGTGATAGAGAAAATATGAAATTTGCTACTTATACTAGAAAAGAACTAGATGAATATTTGTTTTTAAAAGAACTTTAAGTAAATGTCACGATATTATATATACAAAAGAGACCTAGTATTTCCTGACAGTATCCGTTGTTTATTATTTAAACGTGAGGTAAATGACCGTTTGTTTAAATTACATCCAGATGGTAGATGGCGGCCACATTGTGACTTTAGTTATTTACATGAATATATAACAGAAATAGATGAACAGGAAGCTGAAGATATGTTGTTTCTCGATAAACTCTAAACTTTGCAGCCAGGGACCAGGTAACAAACATGTACATAAGATATAAATCAAAAAATTGTAAGAGCGATATATACGTATACAAGATAACTAACGATATGGGTGGTGTAACTTGTTTAAAACATCCTGGTGGCAAGCTTGACAATACACCAAAGTCTTCTAATTGGATGTTTAATATTAACAATAAAGAAATGCTATCCTCCAAATACTCTATAGATATATTAACAAAGGATGAGTTATTCCTAGAACTTGTGTAGACAAAGGTATACCATATGTTGTGGTATGGGTATATCACAATAAAAAAGATTTTATCTAGGACAAAACAAGTTTGTTTTTAACAAAAGCCTTTGTTTATAGGGCATTCTAAACAATGGTAAAAAGTCACGGTTCTGTAATCTTTGTTTATCCCTATACCATATGTAGTGTTTTAGCATAAAAACTTTCCCAACATACCATATTATACTAAACAAAGTCCACTATGTCAAGTTCTGAATGTCACGATTTATGGCGATTTGTGGCGATTTTCCTTGACAAGCCTAGGAGAATTTGTTATAATTTTGTTAGGATTATATAGGAGAGGGTAATATTTATATAAACAAAGTTTCCTATAA
>JAAGZO010001347.1 GCA_024206195.1 bacterium
AATTTCTCCATTTGCTTGAACTATTCCTACTGTTGTTAATGGTGCTGTGAATTGGTCGTAAACTCCGAAATAAATATTTTTTATCCCACCGCTGATTCTTGAGCAGTCGAGCCCCCTCCCCTTCGTTAGTGCTATGCAAGCCATGATATTTGTTTTTTTTTAGGTTAAGGGAGGAAGGGTTTTACCCCCTCCTTCCGTATTATTTATTTTATTATGATTGGTGAACGATGTCAGCTCCGATACCTATCTGAACACCTCCTGAGTAACGAGCAACTAATCTCATATTGTCAGAACCATCTAAAGCCGCCATATCTAATAATTTGATACTAGGACCTTCAATATCGCTTATCAAATCTGTTCCAAAGAATAAGTTTGACTTCTCAGCTGCTACTAATTGATTGTCAGCCATTCCGTTACAAACAGCGATTTTGTACCCTTCAAATACAGGTGCGTAATCTCCATTCATATTGTAAGCGTTTACATATCCTAATGTAGATACTGCTGATACATATAAAGCGTAAGTCTTAGGACTCATATAGATATGTAAGTCATCTTTTCTCAATACTGCAGAAATCTTAGCAGCCATATCAGCTGTTAAAGTTTGTAAGTTAGCGATGATGTTAGCCGCTGTATAAGCTCCTGAAGCAGTTGAAGTTTGAACTGTACCGTCTACTGCAAA
>JAAGZO010000133.1 GCA_024206195.1 bacterium
GAAGCTTCTTGAGAATTTGTTCTCTACGTTTTAGTGCCGCACCAGTTGTAGCCATTCCTTCTAATCATTAAAGGCAACCAATACACAGAGTCAATCAGACAGAGCGTGTTATACCGCTTGGTATGATTTAGTTAATGTTGCTCGCTTGGTTTCCTATAACAAGTGCAAAGAAGCATCCCAAGAGAGTGCCCAAGTGAATTTAGTCGCGGAGCAATGATAATGAATTTGATGGCTAAAAATGCCGAAAAGAAAGGCCAAACGAAAAGACAGGTATAAACACCTTCTAGTAGTCAATATGATAGTGGGAATCCAAGAATAAGCCCGTAACCAAGCAGCTATTATTAGTGGATTTTATTTAAGCGACTAAATTCAATACACTAGAAGAATGGACTGGAAGGCTACGGGAAATGAATCTTAATTAAAATGAATTAACAGCCTTCGCCATCGTCAGTAATAATCTCGCAAACTGAGGGTGGGAGGTACTTTTCACAGTCACACCTGCTCACCTGCTGATCCTCAATTACAGGACTTAGCGAAAGCCACAATGATAATATTATTTGCATCATGACTAAATAGAATTGATTAGAATCCTATGAAGTACAAGAGTTCCCCATATAACGACAAAGGGAATTAAATACAAAGACCTCAAAATTAAGGCTGAATATCTACCACAATACTCGTATTTTTTTATCGACAATAGTTACTAAAACAGGTATATTACACTTAGAATTCTTGTATATACTATACCTCAAAATTATTTTACTGTGAATCAAGCTGCTCTTGATCGTATTTGTTCAACTGTTTCTGTAATGTCCGCTACGGAAATCCGTACTGTTATTTCATTGCTGCGTGTGACAAATAAAAATTCTAAGACTGCTGAACTGTTGTTCTTCCTGAAAGACAAAAAGCAGATTTCGCCAGAGGAACTAGCATTCTATTTCTTTACCCCTAAACATATCCGAGTGAAAGCGGCAACACTATTAATTGAGCGCCTAGAGGCAAAACTTTTCAGTTACCTACCAATAGACCTAAACATAGACCGAAAAGACTCCTTTAGCGATGCTTTTCGGGCTAAAGTAAAAGGAAGAGGATGGATGTCAACAATGGAGATTATGCACACTAGAGGTGAAACTGAAGTTACACTTTCACTAATTGCACGCATCGGAAACCTATGTGTCAATTATGAGCTTTATGATTTGATGAAAGAGCTACTTCATTACCAATTGATGAATAGCTCATTGTGGGGGCGATTCAAAACAAGAGGTGAGGTAGAAGATGATATTGAACACTATTCATTTTGTAGTTTGGCACTAAGCAGGGCAAGACAAGTGTATTACTCATGGGGACAGCTTGACGAATACAAATCAAATTATCTGGGGGTTCTAGAGGCCAATGTTTCGGAGGTTCAAGGTCTCTATAAAGGAAGTAAATCCAA
>JAAGZO010001348.1 GCA_024206195.1 bacterium
GTGCTTTAAGGTTCCGTTTGCTGATATACACTCTGGTTGAGTGCCTCTGCCGTTTGGAGTACTCATTACGCAGTTGTCGTAAACGAACTCTCCGAGGTTGTTAATGATTGCGTTTGTTACGTCTATTGTCATGGCTTCTTGGTTTGATTGGTTAATAATACGTGGTTGTATGCTATTTAGAATGCTATATGATAAGTCAATACGCCGTTTTTATAAGCCCATTGCTGCATTAATTCATAATCCTCGTCTATTTGTTCAACCCATATTTCATGGACTTTGAATTTATTAATGTAATTCTTGTATGAAAGCTTAGAGCTGAATTTTAGCGCATGGTCTTTTCTTTTGTATGTCTTTTCAAGGTGCATATCACCTCCAGCAATTTCACCTGATTCGTATTCTTTTTCCTCTACTATGTAAATGTTGTATTCCATAATGTTTTAGTAATTGGTTTCTACTGCGATAACCCCACGTTTGTTTCAGCGTGGGGCTCGTTGTCTGCAAGGAAACCTTACAAACCTTGCAGGGTTATTCAAAGTAAATATTATTGTTACTGTCAATGTAAGCGTCTTTATGAACATACATAACCTTATTAACCCACTTTTGTCCTATATTCAAAATTGAATAACATATCTCATAAAATCCATCATCTATTAACTCGTTGCTTATTACTTTGCCCATTGCGTCTTTTGGGTAAGTTCTTTTATTGAGCATAAAGGTTCTGCCTGTGTTATAAAATTCGTAAGCTTTAATCCTCTTGGGTAGTGTGTGGGTTTTTGTTTTCATGATATAAGGTTTTAGTTTTTTGTCATATTGACAAGTCAAATATAGTTTAAATTAAGTTACTGTCAAAATATTTGCAGTATTATTTTCATAAAGTTTGATAAACGGATGTTATTTGTTGATAAACGTCTGAAATCTTTTGATAAAAAGAAAGCCCGACAATCGCATGACTGTCGGACTCTCAACCAATCACCATGAAAACATAGTGCCTTAATTATTATGAAAAATGTTTTTAAATCTTGCGTAATTATAAACGTATCGACCCCCTAATAATATAGCAATAACAATAGCCATCCAGGCAACCCACTTGTGCCACTTCTTTCCGTGTATCTCAGGAGGTGTGATTATTACCTTCTCTGACTTACTAATTACTTCTTTTAAGGATTTTATCTCACGTTTCAATCCCATTACTGTATCAATAAGCGAACTATCAACTAAATATGCCCTAATACCTAACTTGTTTGCGTTTATCCACCCCTGAGCCTCTATAATGCCGCTCCTTTGCGTCATCGTATCTAAATAGAGTAAAGATGACGTTTTTATATACTTCTCTATCTCTACGGTATCAGGTGGCAATGTGACAAATATCACGCTATCCCAATATGTATTAATAACTGTATCTCTATAAACAACAGAGTCCTTGTTCTCTGTGGGACATAAAGGACAATACTTAGACAATCTCTTTGTGAACCGTTTTTCAACGCTACACCCAAACAATAAACAAACAACTGCCAATAAAGCTAATGTTTTCATACTATCTCAATGTGTGGTAAATCATCAAATCCTTGATCTGTCAAATACTCTCCGTCTCTATCCCAGTCGCCACCACTTCTCAAGTTGTGCTCAATTCTACCCTGCGAGAACAACTCAACTGCTGTGTTCATAATATGCTTTACAATAGGTAGCAAGTCGTCAACTTCCCACGATGCTCCACCATCTACATAAGCGTAAATATCTACTGCCTTTGACGGACAGTAATTGTGTTTGCTCTTGACCTTAATTCCATCGACCTTAGTAACAATGGCTCCAGGTTGTGTTCTGCCTTGAGCGTAAAGCTTTTGTTGCTCTTCAACGCTACGGTGTCCACAAGATATGCCGAAATCAATGGGCGAAGTCTTTATTGCTTCCATGATGACTCTCTGTAAGTCCTCGTGACAGGACTGGAGCCTCATTATTGATGTTTTACTAAGCTTGAAATTACTCATTTTCTTGTGTATTTTAAAGTCGATGTTTAGGTCTTCTGAGGATCTTCCAAGATATTTTCGAGTCTCGTCTTCTTCGTTTGTCCTCATTTTCCCAGTTTTTACTGAAATGAATATCTATAATAGATACCGTCTTTCCAAATATCTTTCTTTTTATGATGAGATATGCCTTTTCTTTGTCGTATTCAAACTTTATCCTAAGCCCGAAAATCCTACCCGCTACCTCAGTCTCACCATAATTGATGATCCCATCCGCACTGTATCTCTCATCTGTCTTGACGGTTATCATTATTTTGCTTCTTTCTTCAACACTTTACCATCCGAATTAGTTGATAAGTTTTTAAGCAAATATGCCAACATAGCACCTAAAGATATTGTCCCTATTTGTTCCCAATTTATAGGAAAAAGAGTTCCTGCTTGTATAGCTGTATATGCAAATGACAACACAGCACTTATTACAGCAACCAAAAGACTTTTTACAAAGTCCTTTATATTCAATGTTATTAATTTAGATTCATTCATAATATCTATTTTTGTTAATATAATAATGTATCGTATTCTGTAAATTCAGCCACTTCGTCTGTAACAGCTTCGTCTGAGTCTTCATTCTCTACTGCCCCCGTGTTATATATCCGATCTATTGCCCTGTTTAGTCTATCCTCAGTGTCTTTCAGGTCTTGTTTGGTAGGAAACTCATCAAGCTTTGTGACTATCTCGTTATAATGAACGACAACTCCATTCGTTCTCCTCATCTCTGTTATGACCGTATCTCTTAGACTTCTTGTTTGCCTCGTGTTTCTTTCTGGCTTCGTTAAATGTTCTGCAATACCCTCAGAAATCGAACTCCCAAAGCTATAACCCATTGCTCCCAGGCATCCTGCAATAACAAGATATACTAAATGTTTGGGCTTAAAATTCCAGTCTTCAAGTTTCTTTTTCATCTTGTTTTGAGTTATTATTCGTTTATGCCGTACTTGTTCTTAATCGCTACGTCTACTGTGTTCTTAATGCTCGTTATTGCTGCTGGTGCAAACGCTCCTATACCACCCTTTATAGTGCTTAGTTTAACCTCTCCTTGTATCGTGTCCCCCTCTATTATATAATAAGATGATTCTTTAATGTAAACAGTAACAACCCATACGCTGTCCAGCTTATCAAAATGCA
>JAAGZO010001349.1 GCA_024206195.1 bacterium
GTGCATGTTCCTAACTTCTTGTCAGAGGAAGCAAAAACATGACGATTCTTAACTAACAATTCCAAGGGTTGCATTTTCTACTCAAAAGCAAGATCAGATTACAAAAGTCTATGGTTTTTGATTTCTCCTTGGATGAGATTTGAGAAGTTGCAGTAGGTATTCTAGCATTAGCAACGGGGTAGGAGAATTTGTTGAAGTCAAAACAGGTCCTGTCTCTATCAAAGCTACTAGGACTTTGTCAGCAATCATCAACTTAGTGTAAGCTTGGCCTTCTAAAGCGCAAACAAGCGGATTTTCGAGAGGTCGAGCAGCAACTACAATTGACCAAATAGCGGCAAGAAAAACAGGGCGCATCGAAAAATGAGAGGAAATGATGGCCATTATTAACAAGAAAAGTGCATACTACCAATAATTTATAAGAAAAGCCAGTCAAGGTACTGATGAAATCTTGATGGTGGAGAAACTACCATTGACTCAAGCAGATGTTTCAAGGGACTAATCTCAATCCTATCCTTAGGTTTGGATGAGGACTCACTGGGTTTCTTAATCTAAATCTCAAACTTAACAGAAACTTCGAGACTAGATCCATTTCATCAAAGTAAGGAGCGCGGATGAAACATCAAATCCATGGCAAAAATAGCGTGCAAATTCTGACTCGAAAAGCGAAGAGCAGACAAAGGAATTTCATCTTGAACAGACTTAGGATCTTCAATGGCAACGTCCAAATTTTCCATAGAAGAAAACTCGAATTTAGGAGGAAGACAACTTCTAGGTTCTCTAAGCAAGCATCAATATGAACGGCATCAAAGAACA
>JAAGZO010000134.1 GCA_024206195.1 bacterium
TTTTAAATTGCCGTTACCGGAGAAAGAGAACAGTGGATCTTCTCGGTATTCACGGATCCATCGCCTGAGAACATTGGCATTGACTCCCAAATTGTCAGCAACCTCTTTGGAGGCCTTGCCTTGTGTTACCACTAACTGGACGGCCTCTTCTTTGAATTCCTTTGTATACTGTCGTCTGGTTCTTGAATAATCCATGTGGACACCTCCTTATTTAGAGTCTATCGAAAAACAGATATAAATATAATAAAAACAGTTGAAGAAATTGATTTAAATGCGTAAATTTAATCACCAAAGTGAACGGGAAAGAGCAAGAAGCGCGAAAAAAACGTGCACTTTTACACAAAAAAGATGGTGGTCAAATGTACGCAATCACAGTCAGGAATGTTGATCAACTTGAATTATTGAGATGTTTTATGCCATTCAGAGACCATCTAAACCTGGAGAACCGCTGGGTCGTATTAGCCGATCTGATCGACTGGGAGGGATTTGAGAGGACCTATTCACAGACTTTCAGTCATACAGGTCGTCCAGCCATAGAAGGCCGGATGCTCATTGGCGCGTTGATATTAAAACATATCCTTTGCGTCAGTGATAAAGAAATAACCCAGCAGATTGCAGAGAACCCTTACCTGCAATACTTTGTTGGCATGGAAGATTTCAGGAGCAGAGCGCCTTTTCATTATTCAAGTTTGAGTAACGCCCGGAAGCGTCTTGGAGAGCGGGAATTTGACGATTTTGAATGTTATCTGATAGAATCTCTTGTTAGAGAGAAATTGATCAAACCCAAAGGCTTTCATGTTGATGCTACAGTATTTGAAAGCGATATAACCTATCCGACCGACAGTGGCATTTTGAATAAAGCCAGGGGATACTGTGTGGAACAGATCCGTATTTTGAGTAAAATGGCAGGTCAGAAAATCAGGACAAAATGCCGTAAAGCACAAAAAGAGTATCGTAATTTTCAGAAAAAGAGACGGAAGACGAAGAAAGAGATACGCCGCATGAACAAGTCTCTTCTTCAATATTTGAGGCGAAATATCAGGCAATTGACCGAAGTTATCGTTGAAGTTGAATCAAGAGGACATTTTGTTTCTGGCAGGATTCTGGAGCGATTTGAGACGGTCAAAGAGATTTATGCTCAGCAGAAGACCATGTACGACAACAACACGCATCACGTGGAAAGCCGGATCGTGAGTTTTTCAAAGCCGTATGTTCGTCCGATTGTTCGCGGGAAAACCGGCAAAGATGTTGAGTTTGGTTTGAAAGGTAATTTGAGTTATGTGGACGGTTATTTGTTCCTTGACCATTATGATTTTGAGAGTTTCCATGAAGGGAACAGATTGCCGGAAAGTATAGAGAAATTCAAGAGCCGTTTTAACAAGCATGCCTCCTGGAGCTCCGGAGATCAGATTTATGGAACCCGGGAGAACCGGAGATATTTGAAACAGCTGAAAGAAGAGGGAATTGAAATCCGAACGAGCATGAAGCCACTGGGTCGACCAAAGAAAGATGGCTCCGGAGGTAATAGTAAAAGATGGCGGCGGAAAAAGCAAAAAGAACGAAACAGAATTGAGGGTGCATTTGGAGTGACCAAAGAACATTATCTTCTGAAGAGAGTGCGTGCCCGAAGACCGGAAACGGAGCTTTCCTGGATACAGATGGGTCTGTTGAGTCACAATCTCGTCACAGCAACACGCAGAAATTGAGAGAAGATAAATAAGAATTGATGCTTGAGAGTGTCAAGATACACTGACTTTTGGTTGTAATTAAAAGTAAATAGTTTTTCGATAGACCCTATTTAAACGTTGATCCAGATGTAAGAAGAAGGGTTCCGAGTTCAAAGGTTCCCGGTTCAGGGTTGAAGAGATAATTACAAAAATTAGTAACTCTGAACTTTGAACGCTGAACCTTTAAACGTGAAAATATATTCAAGATTCAAAGTTGGACACGATAGTGCAGTAATGGTCGAACGAAATGAATGATACCCCTCTGAAGAAAAAAAAA
>JAAGZO010001350.1 GCA_024206195.1 bacterium
ACAGTAGTAATTAAATTTAGTATATATTCCACAATGAATCTTTTACTCTCATCCAGCTTCCAAAGATTCAAGAAGAAGAGTTTTATCCTCCTTTTCAGGTTCTGCTATGGATATTCAGAGGATTTAAACAAAATCAAGCTCAGATTATTCCACAAGGCCAAGCTTATCGTCGATATCAGAAATATATTCGAAGAGATGACTCTCAGTGAGCACACGAAAAATGTCAACTGCTTGGTAAGGGTTAATGAAACTAAGATTGCAAGCGCGAGTGTGGACAACTCCATAAAAATATGGGATTTGATATACGGAAAGTGCCTAAGGACCCTAACTGGGCACAACAGCCCTGTTTCCTGTATGATTAAGCAATCGGAGGCACTGCTGGTCAGCGGGAGCAAGCTTTCGATTAAAGTGTGGGAGATAGTGACGGGAAACTGCCTTAAGACCTTGACGGGACATGCCCTTTCAATCATTTGTCTAGTCAGGATCAGTGAAACACTCCTTGCAAGTGGCAGCAAGGATAGGAAAATCAAGATATGGAACTTGGAGACGGAAGTGTGCGTTAAGACTTTGACAGGGCATTCTGGTTATGTCTGGTGCTTGGAAAAGTTGAGTGAGAACATCATCGCTAGCGGGAGTAGTGACGCTTCAGTAAAGCTCTGGGAGGTTTCCACAGGAAACTGCGAGAAAACCTTAATTGGCCATGATGAGCTAGTTACATGCATTGCCAAGATAGATGAGGGAAAGATTGTGACTGGAAGTCACGATAAGACCATGATGCTGTGGGATATAAAGAGCGGAGACTGTTTAAAGACTATCAACGAGGAAACCCATTATGTCAACACTATCATCAAAGTCAGTAAAACCTTGATTGCTAGCGGAAGTGTGGACTTTTCAATTAAGCTCTGGAATATTAACACAGAAAGGTGCGTTAAAACCTTGAGAGGCCATACTGGAATTGTTATCTGCCTTGGAAAATTGAACGAAATGCAAATAGCAAGCGGCAGCGATGACAACTCCATTAAGGTTTGGAGTATCTAACTTCAAACTAGAAACTGTTTAATTATTTTTGTTTTATTACTAATATATACATATATAAATAATACCTAATA
>JAAGZO010000135.1 GCA_024206195.1 bacterium
CAGGTCCGTGGCGCACGCTTTTTGTATCATATTCCACAAATACCTTCGCATTCATCTGCAAATTCTTCATCAAATGTTTCGCCAAACAATGATGCTTGAGCTTTTGGCTCTAAAAAGTTCATACTTCTTAAAGGTTTAGCTGACTTGTGTAAAAATAATTCTGTCTCCGTGTTCTTTAATCCATGTCTTATTTTGTCATCAAGATCACACGCATCTTCCCAATCTGTAGGATAGTTCTTTTGCATGTTTCTCCATTGATCATCGTGATGATAAGGACAACCAATGCACGATGATTTACCCGGCATAGGATGTTTTTTAATATCACGATACCATTGTAAACAATCAGCACGTGACATTTTCATTTCAATTAAAGGCCAACGTGATGTAAGCCAAGGCATTCTAGCTTTCTTCATACGCATGGCTTCATCAGTAGATATACCAATCCATTGCTCCACTATCATATCTTTAGGAACCCTATACCTAGGTTTAACTCCTAGTAATTCACGCATCTTTTTTTGAATAGGAATAACTTTATAATCATGTGTACACTGACGATAAAGCATCCCTACTCTTCCACCATTAGGACGTGCAGCAAACAAAGGTGGGTTTGGTACACGACCAGCAAACGATTTACTCTCTTCATTTGACCCTGGAATTGGGTTCGCTGCTTTAACAAGGTCTTCTCTGATGTTTCCTCTTTCCACAGTAATGATTGGACAGATCGTTATTGCTTTCTTTAAATATTCTACATGCTCATAAACAAAAGATGGTTCCCATCCAGTATCAGCAAATATCATATAATCTGGTTTATGTTTTGTCATTCCTTCTTGCGCCATTAAAGCTAGGCAAGATGATTGAACACCAGCTCCTAATGAGAGAATACGTAGAGTAGGTTCACGTGGTTCACCTTTTCCTTCCGTACTATCATATTCTGCTGGCTTCCCTGTTTTAGTTAAATTTGTAGTTTTAAAATATTTGGGTTCTTCCGTAGCTGCTACTGCAGCCATCATATTTAATTGTTTTTTATCCGGAGCCATTTTACTAGACATTTCTTGTAAAAGTTTACGTCTTTCAAACTCCATTTGTTCATGATTAATAGCAAATCCGGGCTTAACTCCGTTCACAGATTTCTGATTAGCTGCACGGCTTTTGCCCTGTTCTTTGTACCCGGGTTTTCTAGTCTCTGTCATAGGCCTCCAATTTCTGTAATGTACGGATGATTTTTTGCGTATAATATACATCTTCTGCATATATTGCAAGTGTCATAGCTAGCTTCTCTAAGTCAACTATCTCATTGAAATACTGTAATAATCTTTCTTCTCTGAACTGTGTATAATGATGGTTATTGTTTAGTAAGTACATATAGTAAGAGATGGATTCGCACTTTGTCTCAAAGATCCTAAGCCCCCAGCTTGCATTAGGATTATTTAGCGGCTTTAGTTGATCATCTGATGGGTCAAACGTGCGGATTCCAAGGAGGTTATTACCCTCCACAGCAAATCTAGATTTACCCCAATTAGATTCATGAACTGCTTGCGCTATTACTAAATTAATAGGTGTTCTCTCATGTTCTTCATGTAAAGAATTTAAATGCAAGGCACATGCACGTACATCTTCAATAAATTCATCATTATTAGTGTAATCCATTTCTGGATTAAACCCTATGCAAATCATTAATGTGACACAAATCCAGTTCATCCACCCCAACTTTCCCCAAGATCTATATCTGCCTTGGAAGGTACTTCTAGTTCTACACATGTCTCCATGACACG
>JAAGZO010000136.1 GCA_024206195.1 bacterium
CTCCCTTTTCTTCGCCGACGGATGCAAAACCTCATATTTCGGCTTATAGCATCTTCGTTCACCTTTTCTGCACTCCGTCTCTTTAGCATAATAGCGTTTTTTCTCAGACCTCTTTGCAGATCTCTTTGCTTCACAGACCTCTTCGCAATCCAATGATGGCAATTTCTCATCTACTTCAGAAGTATTGCATCCACTGTCATTTCCCTGTGGCAACAGTAAACTTCTCCTTGATCTCACATGACTGGATGGCGTTTCTTTTGCAGACAGTGGAAATTTCTGAAGAATGCATATCAACAGTTGACAGTAACAATCATGTTAGAAGTATTCAATGATGAATATTTCTCACCATGCCTGAACCTCCTTCTGGAAATCTCTCATCAGAGGGGACTCTAGGACTCTTATTGCACTGGTGGAAAACCTAAACAGAAGTAAAATCCAATTTTAGGTACATAAGATTTCACTCGATTACTTGCATACTATGAACCTACAAGTCTAAATTGTCGCAGTTTCATCAATGATTCATTCAGAGTCCGTTCAGGCTGCTGCAAATCAATTTTATGACCTTTCTTTCCATTCAGACTCCAAATCTAAACAACTTACAATAAATAAAAACAAATACAATGCAAAAAGAATCATATAAACAACCTCCGTGACAATACAGCCTGACTGCAG
>JAAGZO010000137.1 GCA_024206195.1 bacterium
AACCAAGAAAGGGGTATCACATGTCAATCACCTTACACTGTCCAAGATGCAAGTCTGGCGCTAAAATCGGGACCAAGCAATGCAACAAGTGTAGCAACAAATTCACACCGAATAACCGTAAATACAGAGCAACAGTTACACTTCTGAACGGCAGGCGGAAGTCAAAGATAGTCGAATCCTTCGGGCTTGCGAAGAAAATAGAGGCTAAGCTAAAGATTGAATCTGTTGAGCAAGATCTCTTCAAGATCCAGAAGGTACCTTCTATATCAGATGTATGGATTAAGTATCTAGCTTGGGCTAAGATCAATAAGAAATCATGGAAAGAAGATCAGTCTCGCTGGGCGTATCATGTCGAACCACACCTCAAGATTATGATGATGGATAAGGTTACTCCGCTGGATATAGAGATAGTGCTTGATAAAATGCGTGGCTCTGAAAACAGAATAGGTAAACCCTATGCTCCTCAGACGGTCAAACATGTCCTGATCCTTATGAAGAGAGTCTTTAACTGGTCGATCCGTCGTGATTTGTACTCAGGGTTGAACCCTTGTTTGAAGGTTAAAGCACCTAAGTTTGATAACCGCATCAACAATACACTGTCTAAAGAAGAAGTGAGGAACCTCCTTGCTGTTCTGGACTCATGGGAGAA
>JAAGZO010000138.1 GCA_024206195.1 bacterium
ACTTCCTATTTCGATAGGTCCTGATTGTGCGTAAGGTACTGCTGCACCTAAATTCTCTGAATTGTTTAATGTAGTGCTGTCATGCTGATAAACATTACCAAGTGAATCACATGCAATCGGATAATCAAAGACACCCTGGTCGATCCAACATGCTCTATCCATTTCACCGATTGACCAAACATTATCAACATAATTCCAGATGACATATTTGTTTGGTGTTTGTTGTGAATCCCCTGAAGGGTAGAACCACCATATTTCATTAAAGTTAGAGTTGTGTCCACCACAAGCAATACGTCTATATTGATATCTTATGTTATTAAAAATATGGTCATGCACATCACATTTGATTTCTTTAACTGAACCATCAAAAACAAAGAAAGAGTTTTCACCCATCCATGCCAAGAAGTTTCCAGAACTTACTACTGTTCTTGCTGATGCAGCTTTACAGTTAGTACCAGCATCTTGAATACCGTATATAAAAGGAGAACCTGTATAGTAAAGTCTTGCTATACCTGTATCGGTAAAGATGATGACATCTGTTTGCCATTTAGTACCACTTAATATTCTGCCGCCTGTTGGTATCTGTAAATCACCAGCAGTATTCGTTGATGCAGCTGTCCAGGTTGTACTTGCTTCTCTTGATGACCATTGTACTTTTCTTGGATCACCACCAGCACCTAGAGCTATAACATGACGTTCATTAGTTACGAGAACACCAGAACATCCTGTAGGAGAATTAGTTAGCTGTGAGCCTATGGTAGAAGGTGCAGAAGGCGACCATTTATAAATCTTGCCATCACTTGCACAACAAAATAATAAGTCTTCACCAAAGTTATCAAAAGACCATGATTTAGAATCAAAGAATAAACCAGATTGACTTCTAGCATCACCGTAGTCTTCTACATCATAGTTATATGCACCGTATCCAAGTGGGTCTGTTGATTCATCGGATACAAAACCAGAAGGAGTAATGTCATACCAAGTTCCGTCATGGTTAACAAAAATCTTTTGTCTTGTTCCTACAACTAAAACTTTTTTACCAGCATTGGTAATGTACGCAAACATTCCTGTTGGCGTTCCTGTTAAAGCAGTATTTCTTATTTTTTCCCAACCACCAATAGGTCGTAGAAAACCA
>JAAGZO010000139.1 GCA_024206195.1 bacterium
AAAAGCATATTGTTCATAGTTTGATAAACTATCGAACATATACCTTCCACTCTGACGACTTCTTGATTTTTACTTTTATTTAATGCTCTCTGGATCGTGGTAAGGCTTTCAAGAACTTGTTCTTTAGCCCTTCCAGTAACTCCAGATAAATGAACTTTGAAATTTTCGTTCGCTGGGGAACTAGAATTGTAAATTTCACGTTCTGGCAAAGAAAGATAAACTTGACGCTTATCAATCTTCTCCAAATAGGTATTAGTTTTAGGTGTACAAAGGTATAGAGGCTCTTCAGCTACTCCAAGCCTACATAAAAATAAAGGAAACAAAGGCTGCTGTTCTTCATTAATTTTGACTTCTTCAACTTTTGGAGGTTCATCTTCTGAATTTTCTTCATCTTCGACAAATTCAGGCTTTACCTGTCCATTTTCATCCCACACATCTCTTCTGGTGATTGTGGTTAATCGAAATCCAAGATTAAACATAGCAGCTTTACTGAAAACAAGGTCTTCATCAGATAATTCAGGGGAAATCCACAGGTTCAACAAAACTTGCCGATTATCAAAAACAATGGGTATTTCAGGCATA
>JAAGZO010000140.1 GCA_024206195.1 bacterium
GCAACTGGAACAACTCCACCAGCAACTGGAACAACTCCACCAGCAACTGGAACAACTCCACCAGCAACTGGAACAACTCCACCAGCAACTGGAACAACTCCACCAGCAGCTGGAACAACTGGAACAACTCCACCAGCAGCTGGAACAACTGGAACAACTCCACCAGCAGCTGGAACAACTGGAACAACTCCACCAGCAGCAGCTGGAGCTTTGAAAGGTAAGAAAATAGGAGGAAAAGTAATTCAAGCAAAATATGATACCACTAAAGTATCTCTTGCAGCAGTAGAAGCTGGAGGTAAATAAAATTTATAATTTTTAGGTGAGCAGTTGGTTGCTATTCCATGTCTAGAAAATATTCCACCTGAGAATTGTATGTTTCCTTTCATTGAGATTTTGTTATATTTGTCTCCTGCTGAACAGAAACTGCTTTGTGATTGCAACGCTCTTCCAACTAGGGACAAAGACTATTGTTTTGACCCTGTCTGTGTTGCAAACGGTTTAAATAAAGCCAGAAGTGGCCTTATACAAAAGATTTGTAAGAGATTTGAATCGGCTGGCAATGAAATAGGAACAGCTTTTGGATGTTTCAATGGTTTATTAGATAATTCAGAAAAAAAGCTTGGAGTACCAACAGCAACTGGTACTGGAAAGTCCTCTACAACTACTCCTCCTACTACTAAAGGATCCCCAGGACCTAGTTTAAGAATATTGACCACAAATCCTTCTAAAGCTGCCAAGCCAGCAAGCTCTCCTGCAAAAGGCTCTTCTAATACCGTCAAAACAGAGAAACTTAAAAAAATTAAAGAAAATTTAACAAAGTCAAATAAACAAGTTGATGAAGGAATGGGACTCAAGAATAGAGCTACAACCAAGTTCCTCAAAAGTTGTTTTGAGTCCATTGCAAAAAAATGGAAGATTTGGACTGCACCAATTACTATAATGAGTAATTATTTTTTTTAACATTAACAGAAAAGGTGGCTATACAAAATCCCTATGCACCAGGAAGTTATAGAGGTTTTAGCTATCATAGTTCGACTATCAAAACAATTAGTCAATCCTTTATTGTTTATTGTAAAGAAGTAAACAAGTTCAATATAAGACTTCAAAATGTTGTATCAGCAAATAAAAAGATTTCGAATCAAGCTATTGGAGTAATGGGAGGATGCACAGAAGGTGTAATTCCAATTGGAACAAAGAATGCAAATATGCCCACTTTAATGGGAAGACCACCACCAGGCACTACACCACCACCAGGCACTACACCACCATCAGGCACTACACCATCACCAGGCACTACACCACCACCAGGCACTACACCACCACCAGGCACTACAAAACCAGGCACTACAAAACCAGGCACTACAAAACCAGGCACTACACCACCAGGCACTAATCCAGGCACTACACCAGGCACTAATCCAGGAAATAGGCTGTTACAGACGGCTCCGGCATCGACGGCTCCGGCATCGACGGCTCCGGCATCGACGGTAAGGGCTCCGGCGATGGCATCGACGTTAAAGACTCCGGCGATGGCATCGACGACTCCATTACTTATGAATATGAATACAAATGGAGATGCAAAGTTCTGCCCTTGTCCAGCAGGAAGTTTACCTACTGGAGGACTTCCAAATACAACTACTGGTATTAGAGCATCTAAGCCAAATACTGCCGGGCCAGATACACCTGTACCTCCTTCCATCGATCCAGCAATGTTTGGTCCAATTAAATCAACAGATCCAACAGATCCAAAAATGCCACCAATGCCATCTATACTACCAGGATTACCAAATGTAACAACTGCAACAGGAATTATTACTCCAATCACTACTGCTCCTATTGATCCAGGAACTACTGCTTCTCTTCCTCCTCTTCCTCCTCTTCCAAGCACTACTACTGCTTCAACTACTACTACTGCTTCAACTACTATTAATGCTTCTGTTGCTTCAGGAACTACTTCTCCTCTTCCTCCTCTTCCAAGCACTACTGCTGCTGCTTCAACTACTACTACTGCTCCTGCTCCTGTTGCTTCAGGAACTACTTCTCCTCCTCCTCCTCTTCCTCCTCTTCCAAGCACTACTGCTGCTGCTTCAACTACTACTACTGCTTCTGCTCCTGCTCCTGTTGCTTCAGGAACTACTACTACTACTTCTACTACTACTGCTCCAGGAACAAGAATATTGTCAATTGCATTATCTACCACGAATACACTTGCCACGGGTATAAATGTAACCGGGAATACACTTGCCACGGATACTCTAAATGTAACCGGGAAAACACTTGCCACGGGTACTCTAAATGTAATCCCGAATACACTTGCCACGGGTACTCTAAAAGTAACCCCGAATACACCTGCCACGGTCACGGGTTCTGCAAATCTATCTCTCCAGGGTAATAATAATTCAGATGCTAATCAAGGAATGTGTCCTTGTCCAGGTACTGCACCAACACCTTTAATTGGCATGCCTCCAGATGCAGCTTCTGGTGGAATTCTTAATGCAGCAGCAATAGCTGTACCAGAAATCCAATCAAGTTTAGAAATACCAAAGGAGACTACAGCTGCAATTTCAAACGCAGCAACTAAATGTCAAAATTCAAATATTCAAGCTTTAAAAGAGACAGGCAAAAAAATGAAAGAAATTTTATCAAGCTTACCTAAAAGAATATTAGCTTCTGCTACTCCTACTCCTCCTGCTCCTCTTGCTCCTTCTTCTTCTTCTTCTTCTTCTTCTGCTACTCCTCCTATTGAGCCGAATCCTAGAAATAGATCTTGGCGGGTTTCACCAGTAAAGGATATTCTCTGCTCAACAATAGAAAATTTGGTAGATTTTGAGGCTTTGATAAATGCAGTAACTTCTTCTGAATGTAAGGAAGAATTTGCATATAAATTCAAGAATAATGCATTGACTTGCCATGGAAATTGTCCAAAAAAAGTTCCAGCTCTTAAACTTTTACCAGCAGCTGATAGAGTAAAAGTTAAAGAAGGAGAATGCGTAATGGGATGTGCAGGTGAATGGCTTATTTTCTGTTGGATGATTGATGAGTTCGATGAGAAAATGTTCATATATCAAGATAAAAAAAACAACTTGAAAGACAAATTAGAACAAGAGACTCAGAAATGCATAAATCCAAAAGATGATAAAATAATTAGAGAGTGTTTTGGAATGGACCCAAAATGCTTAACACAACTAGACCAGTCCTGTAATAATAATGGATTATCCGCTGTTGTAGCGAAAGCAAGTGTTAAGGCTATTACCTTCAAGGAATGTGACAACTCCAAGGCTACTTACAACGAGAACAAATGCTTCGAAATCTTTGAAAAATACTTCATTAGAGCCACTTTGATTCTTAGAATCCAACCGCTAGAAATGCTTGCCTATATTTGTGAGATGCACAACAAGGGATGCAAAAATCCTGAAGAGTACTATGAAGAAGAAAAAAATCCTGAATGCCCTATGTTTAAAATTCCTCCTGATACAAAGCCGTCCATACCTGCTCCTTCTGGTAGTGGAGGAAACCTTAGATACTTAACTTCAAGCCTTAAAATTGATGATGCGGCCTTAAGTCAAATTAAAGATTTACCAGCAAGCGCTACAAGTGTTGATAGCTCAGCTTTGGTAATTTCGGGATCTACACCTACTAAATCAGTTACCACAAGTATTTCTAAGACAGCTGAAGCAACTGCTACTCAAATTGTAAAGCAGTCAGCTTCTTCTTACTTATTATTGAATGCAATGATGATCTTCTTTGGATTCATAATTATCTTTGGTTAAGATATTTAAATATGTTTAGATAAGATTATGATAAAGTATAACAATATAAGACTATATATATTTCTTTAGAATTAATTAATAATATATATAATATATAATAAATTTAATGAGGAGAAGATAAGTTAATATCGATATAAAGAAAAATTTTTAAACATTCAAAAACAAGAAAATTAAAGAAAATCAAAGAGAGAAAGAAATCTTTATTAAGAATAAGACAATTTTTATTTAGGATATATAATTATTAGTCATATATCTAATTATATTTAGATAAATGAAAGGTAATAAAGATGCAGAAATATTTTATATCGAAACTAAACCAAATTGCAAATTAGAAGAGATAAA
>JAAGZO010000141.1 GCA_024206195.1 bacterium
ACTACAATACATAATGTAGGTAACATCTTAAACAGCGTGAAAACATCTGTAGGCATATCTTCGAGATTGATAAAGAAATCCACACTAAAGAAATTTGAAATGGCAAATGGCTTACTTAGAAAGAATATGGACAAATTAGAAGACTTCATATGCAATGATCCTAAAGGAAAGAAACTTATGATTTTTTACTTGGAAATAGAAGACAAACTAATAAAAGAAAGGTTAGAATTGGAAAAGACCATTGATAGAGTGGAAAATAGAATAGAGATAATTGCCTCTGTAATTGATGCGCAGCGTGGATATACAGAAGATGTAGCATTTCTAGTTGAAGAAGTAGATTTAGTTGAAATGGTGGAAGATGCCATAACAATGAATTTGGACTTCATTGAACAAAACAGTATTGAAATAGAAAAGGAAATGGCGGATATTAGGCCAATTCCTATACAGAAATTGAAAATGATACAAATATTAATGAACCTTATAACAAACGCCAAAGATGCTATGAAGAAAACACCTAATGATAATAGACAGATTAAATTCCTTCTCAATGAAAAAGGGGAAACGGTTCAATTAAAAGTAGTAGATACCGGAAGTGGAATTCAGCCGGAAAACATTGAGTCAATATTCAACCATGGGTTTACCACAAAGAAAGACCATCAGGGATTTGGACTTCATAGCTGCGCCAACCACATGGCTGAAATGGGCGGCAAAATGTGGGCCGAGAGCGAGGGAGAAGGTCTAGGGGCGACCTTTATCTTGGAATTTAAAGATAATAGTAATTAGAGCGTAAAAAGTTGAGTCAGTTAGGGATACGCTTCCGCTTTAGGAGGATGGTATGCAAATCAAGACATTCGGTACTAAAAGCATTAGGTGGAACGCTACCTTTTGTTTTTTGATTCTCGGTTTTTTTCTTTTAGAGCCGTCTCAAGCACAGCCAGGCGGGAATATCCGCTTTGATAGGTTTGCCATCGAACAGGGTCTCTCTCAGCGTACAATCCATAGCATACTTCAAGATAAACAAGGCTTTATGTGGTTTGCAACCCAGGAAGGGCTCAACAAATACGATGGATACCAATTCACTGCCTATCTCGCCGATCCCAAAGATGAGGCTGGTTTGAGCAATGATTATATCAGGGCAATTTCACAAGATTCCGTCGGCAACCTGTGGATCGGCTCAAACTGAGGTGGGCTCAATAAATTCGATAAAAAAATGAGACCTTCACTCATTATCTACACCAGGCAGACAATCCAAATAGTTTGGGGCATAACACGGTCTATTCGATTTTTGAGGATGGCGGGGGCAACCTGTGGATTGGGACCAAGGATGGGCTAAACTCTGGTGAAAAGGTGTCAGAGCAAAAAAAGAAAGAGCAACCCATAGCAAAGGTTCAATTTATGGAACCAATTGCCATTGAATCACCTAGAGTTACGCTCCGAGTCGATGATATAATACCTACAAACAGCACTTTTGACATCCTGATAGTTGATGACGACCCTATAAATCTTCAAGTGCTCTCAAACCATCTTTCTCTGCAAAACTACAATATTGAAATGGCTGCAAACGGACCCGAGGCCCTGTAAATGTTAGAGGATGACTACATGTTTGACCTGATACTGCTCGGCATCATGATGCCCAAGATGTCGGGTTATGAAGTCACTGATAATTTGAGAAAGCGTTATGCTCACCACGAACTTCCAATTATTTTCCTTACCGCCAAGAACCAGGTTGACGTTTTGATTACCGGTTTTGCCGCAGGCGGTAATGACTATCTGACCAAACCAGTTTCAAAAGCCAAGCTGCTCTCAAGGGTAAAAACACATCTTCAGCTATTGGATACTAATCGAAACCTAGAGCAAATAGTTCAAATTAGAACAGAAGAGATTAATGATCAAATTTATCTCCAGAGCAACTATTGGAAATGGTAAACAGAGTAATATACGAAAATATAAGAAAGATGGGTGAAGACAAGTATATGACCATTACTGTATTTGCCTGTCACGACAATGGAGAGTTTCACTTCGCTGGTCTTCACCAGGATATTATGATCTATAGAGCGGCTTCAAAAGATATCGAATTGATAGAAACCAATGGAATGTGGATTGGAATAATGGAGGATATTAAAAATATGCTTCCAGTGGAGCATCTCACCCTTAATGAACGGGATGTTATGCTCTTATACACTGATG
>JAAGZO010000142.1 GCA_024206195.1 bacterium
AGACAACAAGAAAATCAATACAGGCATTAAAGAGAAACACTACGCAGATAATATAATTATTGTTGCAAGTCTACCAAAATCAGCCTCATCCATAATCAGCAATTGCACTACAGCAATTCAGACAGAATCAAATAAAGATAACAAAAGAACCTATGGAAAGTACATGGTAGAAAACGCAGACTCTGATTTACGACCTGAACTAGTCCGTGAACTGCCAAATGGTGGCGTAATAAAATGTCATCCACGGGCAACTGCAAAGAACCTAAAAGTACTCAACTTGTTAAACACAAAGTACATTGTTCTAACCAGACATCCTATTGACCAAGTAGTTGCTTTGTACTGGCAACACAAGAAAGAAACAAATGATAACAGGGGTACCCTAGTGTATGATCACATTTATCCAATACATTCGAATATATTTTCTGATGGTTACGAATTAAACAAAGGTATTGATTATCTATTAAGTGAAGGCTATTTATATGCAGTTATGGCATGGATAGTAGACTGGTTACACTTCAGGAACATCAATAGATCTATTGTTGTACGCTATGAAGATTTCTTAACAAACCGCGAGAATGAATTAAACAACATATCAAGATTTATTCAAAACAGAAACGCAAACAATCAAACTATTTCAAAATGTAACACAATTGTCGAATTAGCCACGATACACCGACATAAGAAACTGGGACCAAATCACCCACCCTCCACTGGAAAAATTGGTGCATGGCGAACGAATCTTTCAGATGAAAATATGGAAACTTATCTCAACACAACACATAGTTTCATTACATCTTACCCTAACTCACATCTTTTACTGGAATTATATCCTGACATACTAAACATAAAGAAATAAGGAGCAGTTTTAATCTAGAGACATAAGGGGATGTATCTCAGTGACAAAGAGCAGGCGTTATGAACTAGAGGACGTGGGTTCGAGTCCCCACCATCCCTACCAAAAACAATAGATGATAGAGAAAGCGAAAAGAACAACATAAATGGCTATGGACAACTCAAATACATCTACAACAACAAGCAAGATAGATGTAAGGGTGGATTCACCCCGAAAACTATTTAGGCAGTTGCATGATCTGCTGGATGAAAATGACTACGATCACGAATACAGACCGCTCAAAGCCGAAAAAGACGCTATTAATGATACAGCCATATTTGAGAATGTCCTAGTAGGAATGAAGGATACACAGGGTTACGACAAGGTAAAACTCACCCTTGCCTTCCTGTTAGCATTGACTATTATATTCATACCTATAGCAGCGTGGCTGCTGAAATCAAGCCTGTATCCTCTAAGAACTATCATTAAAATTCATGTGGAGGGAGAGGTATACCGAACCAAGATAGGCTCGACAAAAATCAATATCGGTGAACTACTCGACGTTATCAGCGACGCCAGAGTTACTCTCGATATGGATGCAGGTATTGCTGCTGAAGACGATTACGAGATATTAGAGCCCACTAAAATCAAGAGAGAAAAGAGGCAGCTTGAGGAAGAACAACTAAACATGCAAGACCACCTTACATATCTTCTGCTCTCAGCAGCCTTGCCTATGCACTTGCCGCAAATGTCCAGTTCAACCTGCACGTAGTAACTATCCTCTTCCCAATCACCTACACTTCATAACCAGCAGCGCTTATCTGCTTCTTCACTTCATCGACTAATCCGCTATCCTCGACGTCAAATTCCACCGCTTTTCCATCCAGATCCACATTTACGTTTGAAGTCCCTTCAACAGACTCAACAGCTTTCTTTACATTACCAGCACAATGCATACAAGTCATGCCCTGCACATTAAGTCGAACCATTGCTCCGCCCTCCTTCTGCCTGGATACTTTCCGTCTACTCAATACCTTTAAATTGAAATAATACCAGGAAATCATAGCTAATATCACGAATGACCCAACAATTTTTGACCACTCAGGCAGGATTCCGTGTTCGTGATGCATAATGACCCTATCAATACCATATGTCGATGAAATGCTATTTAACAGGAAGCCTAAACCTAAAGCTACCAAAGCAATTGTAGCAAGATAAATGGCTGTAGATTTTTTG
>JAAGZO010000143.1 GCA_024206195.1 bacterium
GAATAAAACAGCAAGGATAGATCAGACACAGAAGGGAACAATCAAAATCAACTACCCATGCTCACTTCAGGGAAGAAAAGTACTAATACAAAAAGTTGCTTCCAATACAGTGCTTCACATCTAGCAGGTCTGTGACTAGTTGGTAATAACTACCAGCTATCTTACTGTGCACTCCTGGAAAAATTTTATCTCTGTTCCATCGCTGAGACTGTTGTCAAAGGAGGACCTAAGCTTATTTACAAATATGTGTATAATCTTCGTCATGAACTTACTGATCTTATTTCTATACTAGTTCTGTACCAGGAGACCAGCAATTACATTCTCGGTCTAAAAACCGTCTGCAACTTATTTTGCCCCGATTTGTCCTGAATTCCAAGCATGCCATTACTAAGGAAATGCCCATTTATAGATGGTTGTTTGCTTGGAACATAATCGACACCAAAGCACCCCTCAACAGTTTTGCTCATTTTACTCACACTCTGTCTCTTGATTCTGTTTTGACTAAGATTCATGACATTTATCCTTGTCTGTCTTTATTCTGTGACTTGTAGTATATGCTTATGTCATCCATATTTCTCTCTTGTGTTTTTATTTACTATTTGAGGTAGGCAGCATCTAA
>JAAGZO010000144.1 GCA_024206195.1 bacterium
CGACAACAAAATAGTTATGGTAGTCTTCTTTGATCTTAATACTATAAGTCCAGTCGCTATATTCAACCTCTCGAATAGCAACAATTTCGTGATTGTTGTCAACGATAGACTGATTTTGGTCGATAAATTCTTTTACAGATCCACCATATCGTATGTCTAAATATCTGGTACCCTGACCCTTTTGCAATTTCTCAATTCCAAGTAGAGACTTAGCAATGTCACTCCACTGGTGTTGTCCAAATTCTTCAATCTCATCGATAGTGAGACCATTTTGAAGAAAGGTGCATACAACTGCAGCCATCCGACGATCCATATTACTCTTAAATCCGTCAACCTTCTTTTGTCGACTTTCATCTGATGCCCACTGGTTTTTAGCAAGCTCTGAATGGTACTCACGCCATTCTGGTCGATTCATACGATCTTTACATCTCTTGCGATGAGCTTCCATATACTCGGGATCTTGGTACTTTAGAGTCAGATGTCGACTCCAATGATCACCAGGAGTAACGTTCTCTAAATGTAAAGGACTGTTGTTCAACTTGTCATTCGAGGTATGATCAACATACATACCTTCCTCATGACGACCTAAACTTTCGATTACACATTTATGTGTAGCATAACCGTTACCAGATCTCCAATTACGACTATCTGGACCAGTTGTGATCTTATTGAACTCATAACCTCCATCACAGTAATGATCGTCAATCCAAGTATACATCGATTGAAGTCTATCACCTACTTTTAAGTCCCGTACTTTAATCTTTCGACAGATAGCTCCATCCATTACATACAAATGATGGTCATCTGTAGATTTGAGAGTATAACCGTTACCAAATTCAATTTCGAGTAGCTTCTCGCAGTACCGAGTTTTCTCAACCTTCTCGATAGTACCACATGCAAATCCATGGTCTACGAGTGCCTCAGAGCTCGAGTCATAAGAATAGGTATACAACTGCTCTTCATTACTATCATGGAGCACTTTAAGCATTTCTATTGTTACAACACGTCCGTCTAACAACTTAATTTTTGTATCTTTATGCCAACAGTAGTCCCAGTGGATCATGAATGCGTCTTCTATACGAGGACGATACATTTCTCTCAATTCGCTTCCCCATGGTACTGTGTGAACGCCTGCACGCCATCTCTTCGTTTCAGCTGAGTTGTGTGAAATAATACCAGGGTTGGATAATCCAAAATACGGAGCTTGTTCATTTACTTCAACATCATATATCGGGACAGGACTGGGAGTAACAATTTTCTTTACAGACTTAACTTTCATTGTCACCTCGCAAATACTCCGTGTACTTCTGACGAGCTTCTTCACTATAAAATCTGACAAGTTGATCCTTCTCATCAAAGTACGTATAACAATCCTCCAGAAGAGTTACATTAAGATTCTCTTCACTTAGAGCCAACGTAATACCTGACGCGACTCCTGGAGTCATACTACATTCAAATCCTATTCTCACAGTTTTATCTGGATCTTTTTCC
>JAAGZO010000145.1 GCA_024206195.1 bacterium
CCCATCTTCATCTAAAGAAAAATCAAGACGCAAGTCGTTTAAGGCTCGTCACGCAAGTAATATAGCCAAAGGAAAAATGTCAGCCGCTTATTGGGCTAACAAAGTAAAGTGGTAAATCTAATTATAATATAATAATAATCTAATGGAAATTAAAGTTAAATCAGTTGAGGGCATTCAGGAAAAAGGGTCTCAACAAGTTGAGCAGGAACTACTTGATAAGCACGAAGTTGAACAGGGTGATAATGAAACACCTAAAGAAGAGACTGTAGTGGTAGACACGCCACAAGAAGAAACTCAATCCTCAGAGTTAAAAGAGGAAGACGTTCTTTCATTTATTAAAGACAGATACGAAAAAGAATTTACATCAGTAGACCAACTCTTTGATGAAAAACAAAATAGTGAAGAGTTACCTGAAGATGTAAAAGCTTATTTTGAGTATAAAAAAACTACCGGAAGAGGAATGCAAGATTATGTAAAACTTAATCGAGATTTTTCTTCTATGGAGGATGACCAACTATTGTCTGAATATTTATTGACCTCAGGAGAAGCAAGTGATTTAGAAGATGTAGAAGTCCTTATGGATGACTATAGCTATGACGAAGACCTTGATGAGGAAAGAGATATTAAGAAAATTAAGTTAGGTAAAAAAAAGGCTATTGCTAAAGCCAAAGATTTCTTTGAGCAACAAAAAGAGATGTATAAACAACCCCTTGAGTCAAGCACGGTTGGAGTTTCTGATGAGCAACAAAAAGAAATTGAAGACTATAAGCAATATTTAGCTCAGGCAAAAAGCAACCAAGAGGAAGGAATTAAAAAGAGAGATTGGTTTTTAAAAAAAACTAACGAGGTATTCTCAGATTTCAAAGGTTTTGATTTCAAGATTGGAGATACTACTTTAACATTTAATCCGGATGGTGATGGTGAAAAAATCAAGGAGGCTCATTTAGATTCGAGCAACTTTATCCATAAGTATGTGGATAAGGAGACAGGTGTTCTTGAGGATGCACAAGGTTACCATAGGGCGTTAGCCGTAGCAATGAATCCTGAACGGTTTGCTTCGTTCTTTTATGAACAAGGTAAAGCGGATGCAACAGAAAGTGTAGCACGTAAGATAAAGAATGTCGATATGACAGAACGTAATACACCACAAGTGGCACGTACAAAGGATGGATTGCAAATTAAATCTATATCGCAACCAAGCGGTAGAGGTTTAAAGATTAAAAGTAAAAAATAGTAACAATTTAAAAATTAAAAAAAATGGCAGGTAATTTTACAGGTCCCGGTTTTGACCTTCAGCCATCCGCACAACAAGTGCCGTTGGCAACAAACTACATAACAAACTTTGATTTTTTGAATCAGTATCTTCCTGATACTTATGAAAAGGAATTTGAGCGTTATGGCAATAGAACAATTAGTTCTTTTTTAAGATTAGTAGGAGCAGAACTTCCTTCTAACTCAGATATGATTAAATGGGCGGAGCAAGGAAGGCTACATATAAAATATACACAGTGTGGTAGTACGGCTCTTGCGGGTGATTTAGAAGTAACTTTCCAAATCAACGACCCGGCAGCTCCGGCAACTCCGGTAGGAACAGTAACCACAGGTAATGACCCTTTTGATGCTCAAGGCGGTATTGCTTTGAGAGAGGGACAGACTGTTGTGTGTGTACAGAACGATGGTTCAGGAGAGAACAAGGGTATCGTAACAGATGTTGACCTTACTGTTTCTCCTATCCAAGCTACCGTTGCTTTCTATGAAGCAGCAGGTCTTGTAACTGCAAGTACAGGTATAGGCGAATCTGATGTAACTATCTTTATTTATGGTTCTGAGTTTAGAAAAGGAACTGTTGGGATGGAAGGCTCATTAGAGTCTGATGATTTCATCTTTGAGAACTCACCAATTATCCTTAAAGATAGGTATGCGGTATCAGGTTCTGATATGGCTCAAATTGGATGGGTAGAAGTAACTTCTGAGAACGGAGCTTCAGGATACCTATGGTATATGAAGTCTGAACACGAAACTCGTTTACGTTTTGATGATTCACTTGAGACCGCAATGGTTGAGGCAGTTCCTGCTGAAGCAGGTTCAGGTGCATCGAATGCAGGTGCAGGTGCAGGGCTAAACCCAATTTATGGTAACAAAGGGTCTGATGGTATATTCTTTACAGTAGCAGATAGAGGTAACCTTTGGACAGGTGGTGTACCTGATGCTCTTGCTGACTTTGATACTCTCATTGGTAGGTTAGATGCTCAGGGAGCTATTGAGGAAAATGTACTTTTCCTTGACAGACAGTTTGGATTTGATATTGACGATATGTTAGCAACTCAAAATTCTTATGGTGCAGGTGGTACATCTTGGGGACTATTTGACAACGATGAGGAGATGGCTCTAAACTTAGGTTTCTCAGGATTCCGTAGAGGTTATGATTTCTACAAGACTGATTGGAAATATCTTAATGACCCAACAATGCGTGGTGGAAACGCTACAGGTGCAGGTTCAGGTCACGTAAATGGTCTATTAGTTCCTGCGGGTTCTACATCAGTGTATGACCAAGTTCTTGGTAAGAATGCCAAGAGACCTTATCTACACGTTAGATACCGTGCTTCTGAAACTGAAGACCGTAGATATAAAACTTGGATTACAGGTTCTGCAGGTGGAGCAGCTACAAGTAGCTTAGATGCTATGGAGGTTCACTACCTATCAGAAAGATGTGTTTGTACAATGGGTGCGAACAACTTTGTAATGTTTGAGGACTAAAACTACTTTAAAGGAGGGGTGTCTTTTAAGGCATCC
>JAAGZO010000146.1 GCA_024206195.1 bacterium
AGTTTTTCATAAATGGGCTGTTAAAAAGACACATCAGAATAGATTACAAAATCAAAGGTTGCAGAGAGATTTAAAATACTATCAAGCTCAGGTGAAAACTGATCCAGCGAATGTTAACATTCGAGAAGGATTAGATTTCACACTAAGACAACTACGAAAAATAGAACTTGATAAGGTAAAATCAGCTTTAAACCAAACGCACTACAAGGACATTTGTGTTGACACTTGCTTTCTTCACACAGCAAAGAAATTACAGAAAAAATCGGCTGAGGGTCGACACTTTTATGGGCTCGTCACAGAGGAAGGTATCACAGTCCGGAGATCTTTTGAAATTGTTAAGGAGATTCGAAAACAAATGGGTGACCTTTTTACTTCTAAATGTCGTAAAAAAGAGGATATGGTGCCCTTTGTGGACAATTTACCTCAGTTCTCGGAGGACCAACAGGAGGAATTAAACTCAGAGATAACTGAGGAGGAAATTATTTCTGCTCTCACTTTGATGGGCAGGGGTAAAACTCCGGGGTCTGATGGTCTCCCAGTGGAGTTTTACCTTGCTTTTCAAGCCTTAATAATTCCTTTCTTGATTAAGCTGTTCAAGGAGTGTTTCTATATGGGATACATGAGCACATCTATGCATTATGGCATTGTCACTTTATTATATAAGGGCAAGGGATTAAGGTCAGAAAGAGCTAATTGGCGGCCATTGACTATGTTGAATGTTGATTATAAAGCATTAGCTAAAGTTCTGACAAAGAGGGTTGGGTCTTTCATGTCTTATTTGGTTCACCCAAATCAGACGTGCGCTGTTCCTGGCCGGGACATACGGGATAGTTTGCTATCCCTATATAATACTGTTCAGACAGTAATTAATAATGATGATGAAGGCATTCTATTGTCTTTGGATCATCAGACTGCCTTTGATATAATAGAATGGGAGTTTGTTTTTGAGGCATTGAAGGGGTATAATTTTGGAGAGAAATTCATATCTTGGATAAAGACAATTTATAATTCCTCTAAGGCACACTCTTCGGTACAAGTAAATAATTTTGTCTCCGCTTCTTTTTCTGTCACCAGAGGGATACGACAGGGCTGTCCCTTAAGCCCAACATTGTATGTTCTGGTGGCAGAAACTGTTGCAAATTATATAAGGAGAGATATTTTAGTACGGGGTGTTCAAATCTTTCAAGAGGAGCAGAAATTAAATTCTTACGCTGATGATATAACATTGATACTCAGAAATTTTGCATCTGTATTAAGAACCTTTGGTATCTTTGACAATTTTCAAAGTGCCTCTGGTGCTACCTTAAAAGTTTCAAAAACGCAATTAATGTTGTTAGGCAGAACAAGAAACATCCCTTGTCCCAGAGCAGTACAAGAAGTTTCTTGTTCAAAAGTTAAAAATATATGGAATATTAATTACCCCTTCTGGGTTTGCAGATGAGTCGAACTGGAAGGGTTTACTTGACATGTTAGACTTGGAGGAATATAAAACCCCAACTTTAAATTTGTCTCCCTTTGGCAAAGTGGTGGTTTTTTCAACTTCCACCTTGTCAAAGCTATGGTATTTGACCACAGTAATTACCCCCCCTGTAAATTTAATAAAAAAGGTGGAAAAGGTACTCGACAGGTACTTGTGGTACCCGGCAGTACAGAATAAAGTCAGGAAAGGGGTGTGCGAACGCG
>JAAGZO010000147.1 GCA_024206195.1 bacterium
CACGTCTTCATTCTGAAATGTAATTATTGTAGACATAAGAGGAATATTCTCAGCTATAAAAGTGTCACATCAGTGTCCTAAGAGGGACCCATAGGGACCCTTTCCCTAAGAGCCAAATCAGTCAGGTAATGGCTCGTCATATGAATCAATAACTTTTGTAGGTATTATGCGAAAAATTGGGAATAAAAAAATTGTCACCTAAAGAAGGCACTTCTGCAATAATTCCAACTGCCTTCAATAAATTTGGAAGTTATGCAGATTTTTATTCATCTTCCCCATAGCTATACCACGGTAGTAGGTAACATAGTATGTGTCATGTACTACTGTATATTAGGTGTTGAGTCAGGGTTGATTCCCTCTACTGTAGCTCCAGTGATGATGATGATGTGCATGGACCGAAGATCGCGTACTGATCTCAGTAGAAGACCAAGCGCGATGCGAGAATGTCCCTCATCCTGTGGTCAACTCGGATCGGCCAGAACCGGAACCAAAACTTGGTCAGATTCAATTCACAGTTAATTTGTTACGCGCGCTGCGCTCTTCGATTTCCTAGAGCCTCAGGTGTGTCACTATTGTCCGATCCCGTTCATTAATCTCCATTC
>JAAGZO010000148.1 GCA_024206195.1 bacterium
ATGTGTGTAATACTTGAGAAGCCGTTATATTATTTGCCAGTCGGTGATTTTCAATATGTTAAGAATGGTTTTCACCTCCATTTTCCATCTTTGTTTGTTAGCCGTCAGAATATGGCTGTCCACATCATTCCCCGTGTCCAGAAAGTTCTAAAAGAGTTGGAAGTCTTTAAAAACTTGGGTATAAAAGATTCTGGTAGCGTTGTTGATGATGCAGTAACTCGTAATGCATGGTTAGTTTATGGCAGTAGAAAATCCGAAGAGATGGAACCATATCGAGTGACAAATGTTATTTCTTCAGAAGGTAAAGAGATGGATTTGGAAGAAGCATTTTGTGATTATGAGCTTCTAGATTACCTAGAACGACCAATGAATATAAAAGGTAAAGTATCAAGCTACTTACCTCGCATTTTGAGTATTTTCCATGGTGGTCGTCCTATTATGGAAGTAAAAGAAGGATTAGTATGTCCTTTGAAAGCAACATTAAAAAATCGAGAGAAGAAAGGAGTAAACAAACTTCCCAAACATCTTGAAATATCTGTACAAGAGTCTCTAAAGATTTCTGCTCGTCTCTTACCAATGTTACACGACTTTCGTGCAGAGAAGTATGATGAATGGATGCGTATAGGTTGGATATTAAATAATATAGGTAAGGGTAGTACCCAGGCTCTGGAGCAATGGATTACTTTTTCATCCCGTTGTGAAGAAAAATTTGATGAAGCGACATGTGTATATCAATGGGAAAAGATGATGGAACGAGATATTACATTGGGCACTCTTCGTCATTTTGCAAAACTTGATAGCCCTGAAGAATATAGTAAATTGAAGAATGAGTCGGTAAAACATTATGCTAAAGAATCGTTAAATGGCTCTCACTGGGACATAGCAATGGCATTGCATGCTATGTATTGTGAGGAGTTTGTATGTGCTTC
>JAAGZO010000149.1 GCA_024206195.1 bacterium
ACTAATATCTCAACATTGATGAAGAAGGCACATAGAGCAACTAGGAAAGTGAGAAAATGAAGAAGACTGGTAAAACTATGACTCTAAGAGGCTCTAGTCCAATCAAGATTAATGGTTCAACTGTATTCTCTGGAGAATTGCAAAAGAATATTTTCTCTTATTCCAGTCCAGACCAAACTCGCGGATGGATTCTAAGAGATGCTTGGGCATGGATAGCCATGATTGACGGTTCTGGTGGCGGAGATACTAGAGTGGGATTAACTCAATGTCTTACAACTGATGTTCTGTTGAAGAATGTTGCAGGAAATATTACTGGCCTCAAACAATACTTACAGCAATATTCTTCTGCGGACAATAGAACAATTGCATGGAATCAACAAGATATTCACCGAAGAGATTCAGTCAACAAGGATTTTGTTATTCCAACAAACGCATTTATTGATACAACTAAATTTCTTCACGATGAAAGCCGAGTTATTACAAGAGATTTGTTTCTAAATACATACATCACAACTGAATCAGCGACTGTTGATACTAGAATAGATTGGTACATAGTTTTAGAAGAAGTTGAATTGAATCCAACTGAGTCTGTCATGCAACAAATTAAGGGAATTGCACAATCAATTTCTTCTTAATTTTAAGATTTGGATCCACAGAAAATTTGTAGCTCATTTTTTAGTCCAGGACTCTTTTTATTTTTCTCTCTTTTTGTTGATTTCTGAGGCTTTTACGAAGGTTTTTGTGCCATATCCTTTTTTGGTTTGTCTCCTCATCCAATTAAAATTGATTCTTTGAGCATAAAATTGAGCATCTTCCGCAGAACTAAATATGCTAAATCGAGTTACTCTCTTACGACCTTTGTAAAATGAATTCGGTCGCCTCAATAATATTGAATTTCTTGTACCACATTGACGACATTTTGAATCGTATCTGTCTGATTTACTTGATACATTCCAAGCCCTAGAGCATACCTTACAACGCCAAACAATATGTTTGGGTGGTTTCCATCCACCATGTTGAGCATATTGCTCTGGTTCGAGTCTTTTTCTGCCTAGTGAATCTGTTTTTTTGGGGTTCGGGTTTCCACGCATCTGCTACTACGACCCACACTTCCGGCAAAAACCCATCGAAGAAATTCACAGCCGCTTCACCGCTTCGCGGATTAGATAAGAATCTGTATCCGCAGTATAGCGTACGCTGCTATGGCTATGGGGACAAGGATAGAGATTATTAGCGTATTGACCCACAAACATTGACTATATACCCCCTCTGATGAGCAATATTCATGGCTCGCTCAGACTCATTTTTTATTCGTGCAAGATTGAACGCAAATAGGGACAACTCGTTCCAAGAAACTAGTATTGACTTAGGTGCATATGTTGATGCCCTCGGTAAATCTGTTTTGAGAATTCATAACATAGCGGTTCAAGCAACAGACAAAGATAATCTGACTGTTTCAATGCTAGCCGGTGGTGCAGGTGGAGAAGCATCAAACGCGAAAGCACAGTTCCAACTTACTACTCAAACACAGACCGGAATGGTGTCGGGTCTTGATAAATCGGTTATCTCCACCGGACAGTTATCAGCAGCAAATTTAGATGCATCCGACTCATTCCCATCTATTGTCTCTGAATCCTTCGACAACTTGCCGCAAATGTGGACTAACGGCTATCTGGTTGCTGTTGATACAATCTATCTAGGCGGCTCTGCCGGACTAAAATGGAAAGAAGATTTCTTCTGGACAGTAGTAATGGAATGCACAGTCGAGACAATGACTCAAGCAAGTGCGATGGCGTTAGCACTGAGCCAACAGTAAATATTTGGATCGCGTGATTTTTCATGGCACTGACAAAGCGAGAAAGAGAGTTGATTAATGCTCTAGTTGATGCTCAACTACGCATGGAACAAACTCTCGCTAGAATGGCTCATCCATTAGCCGGAATTGGTACTATGGTAATGCACGACAATCCTCTCAATTCTCCGTTCATCATAGACGCGGATGATAGGAGAAGGATTGCTCATAGTGGGGCTGCTTCTGGTAAAAGAGCAGGTCAGAGAATCCGAGGGGTTACTGTTCCTAAAGTCCGTAGGAAAGTTTCACCATATCAGAGAGAATTTGGAAGACAACTCAAGAAGTTAAAGAAGAAACATCCTCGTACTAATATCTCAACATTGATGAAGAAGGCACATAGAGCAACTAGGAAAGTGAGAAAATGAAGAAGACTGGTAAAACTATGACTCTAAGAGGCTCTAGTCCAATCAAGATTAATGGTTCAACTGTATTCTCTGGAGAATTGC
>JAAGZO010000150.1 GCA_024206195.1 bacterium
TCATCAACGTTCACGATCTCTTTCTTTCTCGCTTCTTGTTCAGCTTGTTCCTTCTGTAGGCGGCCCTTTTCCTTTTCAGCAAGTTGTGTCGTTATGAGCATAACACCTTCTTCGTACTGTGGCAAAGTTAGATTATACATTTCTAACTGCTCAGCTGTGGGCAAATTGTCACCCATTTTCTCTCCAAACTGCTGTATGAGATGAGTGACACTCTTTTTTAACTGATTTTGGGTATCCATAATTTAATGTGCTATTGTGCTTTTACGATTTTAGGTACACGAAAGTGGGACCACCATTGTAGGGATGGTGGTCCTTGCCAGCCTTACAACATCTAACATGCATAGCAATATAATGTACCACAACACATAGTGTAAACTAAGAGCACCTTGAACATTAATAGCCTGAGATTTATGGTTCCTTGATACTAGCACTAATAACACTTTACCGATAGACACCAGATACCAATAATATCTTCTGATAATGCGCCATTACTTCTTTACTGCCGTACTATATTTTACTACCCAGGCTTTACCAATAACTACCATGGATACCAATATCAAGACCTTCGAGAAGACAACCTAAACACCAGTCTTGTTCTACATCTCTAGATCATGCATTGATACGAGAAAAACCCAAACACGATTTACTAGAGTAGCAAACAAGAAACCCCCAACAA
>JAAGZO010000151.1 GCA_024206195.1 bacterium
AAAGATACCCTATGTTGGCACTTCACAATATCTCGATTCTCGACCGTCGTTGAATCACGGGAGAGGGACTTTCAAAACAATAACAAGCTTCCATTGTCATGGACATGTGCGCGTCGCACGTGAACTAGAGCATCTCAGAAAAATCGGTAGGTAATTGATTAATAATGGATCAATATTGATCGATTCTGTCGAATATAGAGTGAACAAAATAGTGAAGCTGACAAAAGCGATAATTTATCGATCGATTTCTGATCAATCGACCGATAATTCTAGCACAACTCCACCGTATCCGTGATCAGCCGCATGTAACCTTCGCCACAATCGGACAAAATCGATAATTTATCGATCGATTTCTGATCAATCAATCGATAATCCTGGTAAACCTCCGCCATATTCGTGATCAGCATTATCGAAAACTCCGTATCATATCATTTATTGAGAAATCAGATTATCGATTACTATGATCAATCTATTGACCGAAAAATTCTGATTACTATCTGTTAGGAGTTAGGACCAACAGAGTCGATAAGCTTTCGAATGAGCCATTGACTACTTCTGTCCGTTGCTTCTTCAGAGTATGCTGGAGACGCACACGCGCACGCACACGCACATGCACATACACACGTTTTGCTTCTTGGAAATTCATTCGAAGTTAGAGACCCATTCAAAGTTGGGCACATTACTGGTATCATATTCGCGCCTGGTTTACTGCCGCGAAAACCTACCGTAACGCTTAGAGTAGAATGTCAACCTGAGTAGTTCTCAAGAAATACTGAACAAATGGGACAATTCCATCGTTTTCTAACGGGGTGTCGAGTTTAGCGGCACTTTTTCTGCAGGTAATGACAGCTTGTTCATCTTTAGATACTGTGGCAAATGAAACTTAATACAGGAAGAAGAAAAGACGTGTATGCGAGTGTCCAAATATGTATAAAATTGCAGGTCGACATTTTAATAAATGCATGCTTCTGATGGTTCCGCTGATATGAGATAAACACGTAAAACTGAAACAGTTTCCAATTCTAATTGTTTTTCAAGAGTTATTGTTGTTTTACTATGAAATTCGTGCGGGGAATAAAAGAAACTTCCTTTTGACTTTTGTCCTGGTTTGTTGTGTTTTGTTTTGAAATTTTGAACTCACTTGTTTCCTGTGCAAAAGATACCCTATGTTGGCACTTCACAATATCTCGATTCTCGACCGTCGTTGAATCACTCGACCGTCCTTCCGGAAGATCAATTAATGACAGTTCTTATCCGTATTTTGCCTTAATCAACTTGTGGATTATAATACTGGGAGACAATCCAGAACAAAGTCCATTG
>JAAGZO010000152.1 GCA_024206195.1 bacterium
AAGATCAGCCAAGCGAAAATCCTGTTAAACATACAGAAAGAAATCGCAGACATCTAAAACAGCTTGATGAGAAGTCTCTTTGTATGACTGCAACTATGTATAAAGGTGCAGGAAACAATGGTATGACTTTAGTGCCTCAAAAGTTGGTTGATGATACCAATGATTTACCAGAAAAGTCGCAAACAATTAAATCGCAGTATTACAAATCATCTAAAGCAAACTTTGAAAGAAGTGGTACTTTTCACGCAACAGGAATACCACAGAAGTTAGTTAGCGATAAACCTCAACACATAGGAACAGCAGTTGATGTCAATGGACACGATATATTAAAGCGTGTGTATTCGCCTGATGGTAAATCTCCAACAGTTACTACTTGTGGTGGCGGTCATAGAGAACCGAAGGTGGTTGCAGGTGCATTGCGAGGCAGATCTTTGAATGAAGATGGTAAGAATGTTAAATGGAAAGAAACCAAGCCAAAACAAATGCTAGAAACTAGAAAAGATGAAAAAAGCAATGCAGTTAGCACCTTTACAAAAGATAATTTAGTGGTGCAATCTTATAGAGAAGTAAGAACAGAAGAAGCTAAGAAAGCTCGTAGAGAGAATAGACAAAAAACAGGCAAAGACCATACGCCATTTAGGGCCAAAGAATTACAACCTAGAGATGATGGTAAGGTTGGCACTGTAACTCCGTCTTTAAATAATGATCACAAAATCAGTTTGACAAGAGACAAAGACCAAGAAGTCTATTGGAGAAAGCTCACACCCTTAGAGTGCGAGAGATTGCAAACTGTGCCAGATAATTACACCAATCATGTCAGCAACACTCAGCGTTATAAAATGCTTGGCAATGGTTGGACTATAGAAGTTATTGCACACATTTTACAGAACATGGAGATAGATAATGTTTAAAGGTATTACATTTGAGGCTGTAGATAACTTCTTTGATGAGTATGACTATCATGGTTCTACAGGTTGGTTGACAGAAATAATCTATGGCAACATTGATTTGGGCCTACTTAGAAAAGCCATTAATGAACACGCACAAGGTAACTTTGAAAAGTGTCAAGAGTATGTTGACCAAATGCACATAGAGGTAGAAGTATGACACCTAGTATGACACTTAACGAATTATTTGATTTATACACAAAAGATTTAAACAGGCGTGGTGCTAAAACTGTTAAACGCATTAAACAGTTTTATGACAACGACATCCGATTAGCTCTTGGCGATAGAGAGATAAACAGCATCATCAGAGGTGATATAGCACAGCTACACTTCGATGTGTCTGAGAGATCTCCTTATACCTCCAATAAATGTCTCTCTATCCTCAAGGCTATGTTTAACTTGGCTATTACCTTTAGCTACATAGAAAACAACCCGGCATTTAACATTGGTAAGAATCGTGAGATTAAACGCAAACGCTATTTGACCAACGAGGAGCTGATCGCTATCACTGAGCAGCTTGATCGTTTGGGCCATAAAGCCAGATACAAGCAAGGTTGCAACTTTCTATGGATGCTTATTTATACTGGTGCGCGTGTGGGTGAGATTAGAAACGCTAAGTGGTCTGATATTAAAGGTAACGCCTTGGTGATTAAAAATCATAAGACCGATCATTCAGGCGAGGATCGTATTATCTTTATTACTCCCGGGGTGCAAAAGATATTAGACAAGTGTGAGCGCGTGGGGGAGAGAATCTTTGACATAGATTCACCCAGATATGTATGGGATGTCATACGCAAAGAAGTTGGGTGCGAGGATGCTAGGCTGCATGACATTAGACATTCGTATGCCTCATGGTCATTAGAGAAAGTTAATCTGTCAGAGGTTGGTAATCTATTAGGCCACTCAGATGTAGCGACCACCCAAAGATATGCACATATCCATAAAGAGAAAGCGATAGGAAACGCTAATGTTGTGAGCCAACACATTCATAGCATCGTAGCTAATAGATAGTTATAAGTTATTAATATCTATACAAACATCATCCTCATTAGCGGTGTGAATACCTAGTTTTAATAGGTATTCAGCAACGCTATGTGGATCTTTATTTGCTGTACGACAAAATTTAATAAAGTCAGACACTAAAACACTATCCATATAGACAGGTTTTCTACCATTTCTTTCTTCAAGAATTGGATCGTCAAAGTCTGCTAAATTCATATTCATACCTCGTTACAAATTTTCGTAATGTTCTATTAACTTATTTAAGTACCACCTGGCTTTTTCTAAGTCCTGAATATTTGCATCCTTGTACTTATGCCTGTGTACATACTTAATTATTGAGCCTTCTAAATAAGATGGAAACTGATCGCCTAGTTGCTGCTTGATGTAGTCTATACACTCCAAGCCACCCTCGTTGTAATGAGGCGGGTGATCCACCATATTGTTCTTTGCATTGTCCCATTGTTTTGGGGTTACATTATCTATACTCATATTTCATCTCCAAATTAATAAATACTTGATAATGATAGTGGATAAGCGTATATTAGTCTACAGGTAAATCAAAGCAGGGAGAAAAATGCATACCGAAAGAAAATTTATTGACACTAAAGAGTTAGCTAAACGCTGGGGTAGAAGTTCCAGGACACTGGAAAACTGGCGTGGCAAACAAGTTGGCCCAACATATTACAAGATAGAAGGAAAAATCCTCTATGACATGGAAGATGTAGAGAACTTCGAGCAAGGTTCAAGGGTGTTATACAGTGCCTCACGCGATATTTAGTCCCTCATCATCTGACCGATGGTTTAACTGCCCGGCAAGTGCGTACCTGAATTATTCAGCAGAATATACAGTTAATATCGCAGCAGCTACCGGGACATTGATCCATGAGATGTGTGAGATGTTATTAAAGGGCAGACTTAAAGACATCAGCTTGGAAGAGTATTGGCTTGGTAAAGTTGTTGACATAGAAGATTTCCAAATAGAAGTAACTGAAGATATGGTTAAGTGTGCTGAGACTTATGTGGAGTACATCTTCAAAAGAAAAGAAGAGCTTAACGCTACTATGGTTATTGAAGAGAAAGTCTACATGGATGAAATATCTGATAAATGCTTTGGTACTGCTGACTGTATTTTGATAGCCAAAGATCGTATTTGCGTTATAGATCTCAAATCTGGTAAGTGGCCTGTTGAGGCTGTTAAAAATAAACAGTTAAAAATTTATGCTATTGGTGCTTTTTTAAGATATGGCGATCAAGATGCGGATATAACAATAGAAATGACTATTGTTCAACCAAGATTAAAAAACGCTATTAAGACACATGAAATTTCTTCGCCCAATCTAATGCATTGGGCAGACACAGATTTGAAACAAGCAACGGATGCTTGTGATGAAGAAAATCCAAAACGGGCTGCTGGAGATCACTGTAGATTTTGTGCAGCTAAACCAGAATGTGACGAATATAAAACTAAGCTAGGAGAGAAATATGGCTAAAGAAAAAAAAGAACCTGTGTTGTCTTACAGTATAGGTGAAGAAGAACACACGCTGTATGAGAGCGATATCACACCAATGATAGAACCCTTGTATGACAAAGTGTCAGCAACACTGAAGTTGCAAAGGATTGTCCATGATTTTTTTAACGGAATCATAGATGAGAAAATAAACGCACTGCATCATTTAGTGCATAACATTGAGGGAGAAAAATGAGTGTATTAGATAAAGTATTATCAAAAGCAAAAATGAAACCACCGATTATTTGCTTGTATGGTAAAGGTGGTATCGGTAAAACTACTTTTGCATCTACCATGAACAGTCCAATTATTGTTCAGTGTGAGGATGGTATTGGTAAAATTGAATGTCCACATACTGGCGTTGCAAAAACATACAGCGAGTTTGAAGAATATCTTTTGGCGTTACTCAATGACCCACATGAATTTAAAACAGTGGTCGTGGACAGTTTGGATTGGTTAGAAAGATTAATTAATGACCATGTATGTAAAGAGAATGGATGGGCGGATATCTCTGCACCTAGCTTTGGAAAGGGTTATGGTGCTGCATTGGTAGTATGGAAAGACTATTTAGATATCCTTACCAGACTGCGTAATGAAAAAGGCATGACCATTTTGCAAATTGCACACAATGAAGTTAAGCGTTATGAAGATCCATCCAATGATCCACATGATAAGCATCAGATTAAACTCTATAGAAAAGCTGCTGACTTAGTTGTTGAACACGCTGACTGTGTATTCTTTGCCAACTATAAAACTGGTGTCGTGCAAAAGAAAAATGGTAAAGGTGGTATGTCAACACAAGTATTGCAAGGCGATAGAAAAATTTACACTCAGGAAGCTCCTGGCTACCATGCCAAGAATAGATATGGTCTTCCTAGTGAAATGGATTTTGATTGGCCCACGATTCGTGAGGCGATGATAAAATGAGTCAGTTAGGAGAGGTTGAGGAAGCAAAATTATTACTTGGAGAGATGCGACAAAAGCTAAATGCTTTTATCGAAAAAATAAATCCAGACGATAACTCATTGCCCCTTGACGGATTACACAGATTCATAATTTTGGAAACGGATTGTGAGGACATGGTTGATTATTTATCTGACTATGATTCTTATGACCCAGGTTAATTTTAATAAAAGGGAAATAATATGACAGACTTAACGCAATACAATAATGGCAACGCTTTTGATGCCAATGAAACGGAATCTACTGGTAAAGGCTTAGAACCCGGTAGATACACCATGCATTTTGCTGGTGATGAAATTATTAATGGTAAAAACAATTGGGTGGCACTAAAAATGTTTTTTGAAATCGATGGTTCTACCATCGTTATGAATACAACATTTACTTTAGGATCAGATAACCCCAAAGCTGTAGAGATAGGTGATATATCACTTAAGCTCTTATTAAAAGCTATGGGCGTTACATCCATGAAAAATACTGATGAGCTAGTAGGTAAATCAGTTTCAGGACAACTCATCAGAGACCCTGACAATGAGCGTTATCTCAAGATAGACCAAAACTACGGAAAGAATTGGCAACCTGTCGAAGAGGCTAAAGCACCTACACCTGCAGCTAAACCTGTAGAGGAAAATAAAGAAGACGATCTTGGCGACAAGATCCCTTTTTAATCCATTAGTATCGAAACCCTCGTTGTGTGCTTACTGCAAAGCACCAGCGAAGGGTTTTGTTTATGGTAAGGATGAAACATGGTTTGGTGCGTGTAGCATGGATCATTTAAAGAAAGTGCGCGAGGGTGAGAGACTCAAGAATGTTGCACAGATGAGTGATGAGGGTTTAGACTACGCAATCAAACAAACTAAAGACACCTATCTCACGATAGCCAAGGACACAGGTTCTTATGTTATGCACGAATGGGATAGAGATAAGAGAGAGTTGCTTTTTGGTAAAGCAATAAGGGAATACCTGAATTGGGCCAATGAACAAGCCGAGACAGGACAATTAGAGAGAACACTAAGAGATGGATCTGACTAAATATTATGGAGAGAAAGGGTTAGTCATAGATAAGAATTTTACTTTTGCCATTCAAGGCAACAGTACAGATGATCTAATGCGAGAGATGAACAACCAAGGTTTGGTTGTCAACCATTTAGATTTAACGGGTACAGTCGTAAGAGTACCTGTTAGAGCAGCACCAAGCATTAAGCCTGATACCGGGAATCAAAAATCTGGTTGGTATGTATGTAACGAATTATCTGGTAATTACTTTGCAACCTATGGTAACTGGCGCACAGGCGAACAACACAAATGGTCTAGTATCAATACCAATGAATTAGCACCTGTAGACCGACAGGCTCTACAAAAACAAATGGAAGAAGCTGTTAAGCGGGCTGAAGTAGCGAAGAAAATTAGGCACGATGAAGTAGCTAAAGAGGTTCAAGAAAGGTATAAAAATTGTCAGCCTGTCATTTCGCATGAGTATCTAAAAAGTAAAAATGTTAAAAGTTATGGATTGAAACAGTTAAATGAAAGTTTAATTGTTCCAGTGCTATCTCCAACGACTGGAGAGTTGCGTAGTCTACAGTACATCGACAAGAAAGGACAGAAGCGATTTGTCAGTGCCAGTGAAATTAAAGGAAATATTTTTTTAATAGGTTGTGAGCTAGGCCAGTTAGCCACGCAAGAACAGTTGGTTGTGGTCGAAGGTTATGCAACTGCTGCCACAGTTTATGAGTCAACGAAGATCGCTACAGTTTGCGTATTTTCGGCGAACTTTACGCTGGAGGCTTTGGGTAACATTCGCAAGATATCTCAGGCTCGTTTATATATAGCCCTAGACAACGATGAGAGTGGCGTGGGCGAGAGGAAAGCTAAAGAGGTAGCATCTGCTATTCCTAACAGTTTTGTGCGTATACCGAGCGCGAGAGGAGACTACAACGATATGGCCCAAGAACATGGGTTAGACCGGGTTAAATATGAAATACTTAATCAAGGTTTAGGGATCACTCAACATCCTATTCGCAGCTTGGTTAAAGAGCCACCACCGAAAGAATGGTTGGTAGATAATTTATTAGAGAAATCAAAACCTGCACTCCTAGCATCTATTGGTGGCGTGGGTAAATCTATGATGGCATTAGATCTTGCAATTAAGATTAGCCAGGGACAAGGCAATTGGTTTGACCATCCCATTACTAAAGGTGGCAATGTAGTTATTATCAGTGCCGAGGATGATTTAGTTGAGATGCACAGACGAATCAATGCGTTAGATCCACATAACAAACGCTTTGATGCGCCTTATGATGTTTATGCTTACACAATACCAGATCAACCCAAGCCATTAACATTAATCAACGATACATCAGCTGGTATGGGCCTAACTGAACAAGCACAGGAGTTATTAGCAGAATTAGAAACCATACCTAACCTTGAACTGGTAGTGATTGACCCTATACAAGCAGTCTGTGGCTCTGCAAAAATCAGTAGCGACAACGAAGCTGGGCAGATGTATGGTCAGTTGGCTGCCTCGATATCTAGCAAATACAAAACCACCTGTTTAAGTATTCATCATATGAGTAAGGGTGCATTACAAGCAGACGATGATCCTATGCAAATTCGTTCAAAGATACGGGGCGCGAGTAGTCTTGTGGATAGTCACAGATTATGTATGGCCTTGTGGTTGGGCGAGGAAGAAGAAGCTGAACGCATATGTTTAGATAATGATGTCGAATACGACAGATTAAGAGTAGTCAAGGGCGCGGTGGTGAAATCAAACAGCAGTGAGGTTGATACCAAAACCAAAACCTTGTTTAGAAGAGAGGCTGTATTAGAGCCTTATAAAGAAACATTTAACTTTGGAGAGTTTTAATATGATTAATTACCCATGCGGATGGTTTGATGAAGAACAATTACCTGGAGGTAAAGAATGAAATGTTTTAATTGCAATGCCAATATGAAGTTGGAAAGAGAGAAAGATATCAGTCGATACAATAATTTATTTAATCTTAAATTAACTTTTGGCTGCCCTAAATGTGGAGCTGTGGCAAATGCCTATCCACCGAAAGATGATAACCAAGAGGTGAGTCATGGCAGGTAAAGGCGACAAACCTCGCCCCGGGACATACAGTCAAGAGTATCGAGATAACTGGGACAGGATATTTAACAAGAAAAAGAAAAAGGAGAGCAAGGATGCTAATAAAAATCCAAGTAAGTGAACAAGAAGTGCAGCTCATTATTGATGCACTCGCAGAGCATGGTAAACCATTGGTCAATAAACCCAAACAAAACTCTGAGGAGAAAAGAAAGCTGCGTTCAATTGAGAATATTATTCATCAATTATGGCTGGGTAACCAAAAGTAACTATGGTAAAAATGGGACACAACTATAGTAAATATGTCCCAAACTATAGTAAAAATGTCACACAACTATGGTAAAACTTACCATAATATCCATAACATAAAATATGTTATAGGGTGGTGAAATGCTAAACGCATTTACACCCCCCAAAATGAGAGAGTAAATGAGAAGAAAAAACGAACATGATAAATACTGGTGGCTAGTGCCAGGTGAAGTTGATAATGGGCGCGAGAGTGGGCTAGTTCCACTCTCACTCGCGCGGGCGAGTAAAGACTTTAATAAGGTGCGTAATATTGTCTGGAAGTGGTATCGCTGGGAGGTAGCTAAAAGAACTGATCTGAGCGCGAGTGCGAAACTCTTTGCTTGGTCGCTAACGGAAAGATGGCGATATGAGACTTTTAGTTCGCACGATGCGTTGAACTACTATACGCAGATGGTGGGACTGAATAGAAAAACCTGTGGGCGGGCGTTGCAGGAGTTGAGCGATAAGAACCTAGTGTGGATCGTGTTAGAGGATGAGAAAAAGCGATTAAAGAAAAGCCAGGCGCGAGGGCGGAAACATTTTCTGTTGGTGGGCCTAGGTCACTATTTGGGGGAAGGAGAGTAGCAACCTATTCAATGGCCCGTGTTTTATAAAATAACTTTTCCGTTTTTCAGGACTTTACCCATCTTATGTCCGTTGTAGGATATCAGCAGCCAATTGCCCTCGCTGTCCTCTTTGGAGTGTTTTCTGCTTGGGTATTCTAATTCACCCTTGAGTCCATAGACACTTCTCATGTGTCCTATGTATTTATATTCTGCTATTTCGTATGACATTATCTATTCTCCCAATGTTTAACGACTAACCATAATGTTAGCACTACAGCTAACCAAATCAAAAAGCCGATGCCAAAAATGTATCCTATTATCTCAATCATTTCTAAAATATCTACCAAATGAACTTATAAATAAATGTCTACGCATAGGTTTATTTTGGGTTGTCTTAGGTCTACCAGATTTACTGATATTAGTTACTACTCTTCGACCACTTGCATAATCAAGCTGTCGGTAATCTTCTATATCCTGATTCTTTTCATGCTTTTGAAAGTAATAACAAGTAAGAGTGGTATCCATTCTTTCTTCCAAAGTTTCCTGTCTTCGTTTTTCTACTTTATCGGTATGCTGTGTCATTTTTTCACCTTAGTTGGTTTAACAATATTTAAAAGATGGTCAACAATTATCATGTTATCGCCAAAAGATGTTTTACCTATTCCTCCTTTACCATAAATAACTCTTGGTACTTTTTTACTGCCCGGACAAGTAGTCCATCTTTTTATATTGCTTAAAGTATATGGTGCGTGGTTTTTCTCTTTACTCATTTTATCTCCTTGGTTTTATAGCTTTTTAAAATTGATTTATTTTTATTAATGATGTCCTGGAACTGTTTAGCACTGATTCCAAGCTCGGTTAACACATCAAGGGCCTCAGCATTAATCAATGCGTTGAAGTGTGGATGCGTTAAGATCTTGTTGATCGCCTCATGTTCTTGGCGATTGATCTTTGGTTTTCTAAAGTTGTAGTGTGTGACTGACATTACGCTATCTCCTTTTGTTTTGCTCTACGCTCTCGCGCACCCTTATTGTTGGCTTGTCTTGTGTTCTCATTCTCCCATGCAAACCATTTCTCTATCAGAGCTTTCTTTAACTCTGCTTTGGTAAATGGCGTGTCGTTGGTAAGTATCTCGATGTCATTTGGTTTAATGATCTTGGTTTTATAACCATGCCAAATTTCTCGCTTGAATTTAAAGCTGCAATTACGATTGTAGTAAACATGAACTTGAGCATTGTTTCCCCAAAAGTTGTCTGGGTCTTTCCAATCATTTGACCAACTACTATTGTGTTCACCTTCGTCTAAATAAGTTTTTATATCACCCATTACATTACTCCCTTAATAATGATTACCAAGGCCAACACAGTCGCTATGACGAAGATTAAGTTCTCAGTCATCTCGCGAGCTACATCAGTCCATGGTTTTGGTTGTTGTGGTTTATGCAGTTTGTGTGCAAAGTCTTTCATTTATCTCTCCTTTTTAAATGGTAGCTTTCCCTGGCTACATAATGATTATAGCAAATAGACTACACTATGCAACTCTTTTCTACACTAATACCTAATTAAGTGTGTCAAAATCTATAGGGGATTGATGCTATATAAAGTAGAATTTTCGTATGGCAGAGAAAGATTACAGTTATTTAAAGGGTCGAGCTGGTCGTAAACGGATAAAATTTACGGAAGAAGACTACCTCAATATCGAAAAATGGAGTGGAAACGGACTTTCAGAAAAACAAATAGCAGAGCTTTTGAATACATCAACTTCCACCATATCTCGCAGGAAGACTGAATTAGGAAGATTTGATAAAGCCTTAAAGAGGGGAAGAGCTAAATCAATTGCTGCGGTGACCAACGCACTTTACACTTCAGCTCTCGATGGAAATACTACGGCCCAGATATTTTTCCTCAAGAATCGTGATAGTGGTTCGTGGATGGACAGAGCTGAGGTTCAACATAACTTAAATCTAGCTGAAGTCCTGGATTCTGCAAAGAGTCGTGTGATCGAGGGCAAAGTCGTAGAAGATCAGCTAGATTCACAGCGTGTCCTTTCAGAGGACTTGTTGCCAACGAAAAATACGAGCTAGGCGTGGGAACTCTCTCATCTCCCTTACTGTATCCATGTCACGACCGGGCAGCTCGGCAAGATCTACTCTCCGATCTTGCAACCCCCCCGGTCACTTTTTCGGCGGGGGCTAAAAATTTAGAACACTTGCACTAAAATTTTTTAATTTTTTTTTATGAAATACGACCCTAAACAAGAAAAGCAATTAATGACCGAACTATGGTCAATAAATATAAAAGATGATCCATATAACTTTGTTAAGTTTGCTTTCCCATGGGGACAAAAAGACACCCCCCTCGAACATTTTGATGGGCCTCGTAAGTGGCAAGAAAAAATTTTGCGAGATATTACAACTCATATACAAAGAAACAACAGTATAGAGTTACCAGAGATGTTCAGATTAGCTGTAGCATCTGGTCGTGGTATTGGTAAATCAGCATTAGTAGCTTGGTTAATCATTTGGATGCTTTCAACAAGGCTTGGCGCAACTATTATCGTGACCGCCAACACCGAACAGCAGCTTAGATCAAGAACTTGGGCTGAATTAGGTAAATGGCTCACCCTCGCCATCAATTCTCATTGGTTTATGAAAACTGCTACCACGATTAAACCTGCTGGGTGGTTTCAAGAGGCACTAGAACGCGATCTTAAAATCGATACCGGGTATTATTACGCACAAGCGCAGTTATGGTCAGAAGAAAACCCGGATGCTTTCGCTGGTATTCACAGCTCCTACGGAGTTTGTTTAATCATGGATGAGGCATCAGGTATCCCCGCGCCCATCTACTCGGTTTCTGAAGGTTTCTTCTCTGAGCCTACCAAAGATCGCTATTGGTTTACTTTCTCCAACCCGCGCCGCAACACTGGGCCATTTTATGATTCTTTTCACAGCAAACGCAGTTTTTGGCAGTCGCTACAGGTAGACTCACGCACAGTCGAAGGCACTGACCAAAAGCTATTTCAAACCATGATTGAACAATATGGCGAGGATTCAACAGTTTCACGCGTAGAAGTCATGGGCGAGTTTCCAAAAGCTGACGATGATACTGTGATATCCATGGAACTTATACGCGCAGCAGTAGATCGTGATGTTGCCCTCACCGCCAGCGAACCCATAGTTTGGGGTTTGGATGTTGCTAGATTCGGTGGCGATAATTCTGCCTTGTGTGTGCGCCAGGGTAATACAGTTTTAGAAATAAAATCATTTGCCTCTATGGATTTAATGCAGTTATGTGGTGTGATTAAAAATCGCTACGATGATGCGACTGTCATGGAACGCCCACAAGAAATATTAGTCGATGTGATTGGACTTGGCGCGGGCGTGGTGGACAGACTAAGAGAACAGAATTTACCTGTGCGTGGGATTAATGTATCTGAGTCACCAAGCAGTAGAAAAAACTATTTGAACTTACGCGCTGAGTTATGGTTTGCGATAAAAGAATGGTTGGCGCAGCGTGATTGCCGACTTCCTATTGATGATGAGCTTGTCTCGGAATTGGCTGCGCCTCTCTATAAATATACATCCACTGGAAAAATAAAGATAGAGTCAAAAGAAGAAATGAAGAAAAGAGGAATCAAATCCCCGGACAAAGCAGATGCACTTGCATTAACCATGGCAAGTTCTGCCGCAAGTTTTAGTGGAAGCGAGAGTGTTTTCGGTTATAATTTCAAAAAACCTTTAAAATCTCGAATCATTCGAGTGGGATAGTTTTACATGGCAAAAGATTACGAAGACAAAATGGAAGATATGCTTGAGAAAGAAGAGATGGAATCTTCTGAAGTAGAGGTCGAAGTTCAAGACGAAACCGATATGGAACACCTTGCTGGTGTTATCAAATCCGAGATGGATGATGCTAAAGATTTCATACATCAAGTCGGAGCTGAACGAGCAGAATCTACAGAATATTATTTAGGTGAACAACCACAAGCACAATCTAGTATGCAGTCTGAATTTGTATCGACTGATGTTAGAGACAGCGTACTCTTTATGTTGCCATCGATTATGCGTACATTCTTTGGTACTAAAAAGATTGTTGAATTTGTACCGCATGGCCCAGAAGATATCCAAGTTGCCGAGCAACAAACCAATTATGTTAATTACATCATTCAAGAAAAAAACCAAGGCTTTCAAGTTTTATACGATGCGTTTAAAGATGCGTTGGTTAGAAAGAGTGGTTTTGTCAAAGTCTTTTGGGATGATTCTATTTCAGCATCTACCAGTGAATACACAGACTTAGATCCACAGGCTTATCAAGCATTGGTGCTTGACCCTAATGTAGAGATCGTTAAAGAGTCTGTCACCATGGAAACCATGACACAAGTTGATCCACTGTCTGGTGAGGAAATAATCCAAGAGATTCCAGCTAAGTATGATCTAACCATTCGTAGAATTAAATCTAAAGATCAAGTGTGTATTGAATCAATACCACCCGAAGAAGTTTTAATTTCACGCAACGCTAGAGATCTTGAGTCTGCATCTTATGTAGCCCACAGAATGATTAAATCTGTTTCTGATTTGGTTGCTATGGGATACGACCAAGACGAAATAGAACAATACGCAACTCAAAGCTCAAGTGCGGTTGACCCAGAAGCCTATGATGAGATAGAGGCAAGAAATCCATTTGACAACATGGTATACCCAGACAGAAATGATACCGGGGCGAAAGAAGTTTTATATGTTGAACATTATCTTTTTTATGACTTCGATGGCGATGGCATCGATGAAAGAATAAGAGTTTGTACTGCGGGTGAAGGCGTTAATGTGCTGAATGTAGAACAATGGGATGATTTACCCATTGCTATGTTCTGCCCAGACCCTGAACCACATACTGCAATTGGTTCGTGTCCAGCGGATTACTTAAAGCCTATCCAAGCTGCAAAATCCCAAATTATGCGAGATACCCTTGATTCGCTTGGACACTCTATCTTTCCTCGTATGGCTGTTGTTGAAGGTCAAGTCAATATTGACGATGTACTCAATACTGATATCGGACAGCCAATTCGAGTTCGCGCCCCTGGGATGGTTCAACCCTTTACAGTACCCTTCGCTGGTAAAGAGGCTTTCCCTGTTCTTGGATACCTCGATGAAGCAAAAGAGAATAGGACTGGTGTGTCTAAAGCCTCTGCTGGCTTAAATGCAGATGCTTTGCAATCAAGCACCAGTGCAGCTGTGTCCGCTACCATGTCAGGAGCGCAAGGCCGAATAGAAATTATTTGCAGACATTTTGCTGAAGGCGGAATGAAACAACTCTTTAAAATTACTAACAACTTAATTATCAAACATCAAAACGCACAGGATGTGTTTAGATTAGAAGGTCAATTCATCCCAGTAGACCCAAGATATTGGGATTCAGACAAAGATATGATTGTGAATGTAGCTATCTCTAAATCTTCTGACGAAGAGAAGTTTGCAATCCTTGCACAACTTGCAGGTAAGCAAGAACAAATCATGCAAACACTTGGCCCAAGTAATCCATTGGTATCCATGCAACAGTATTCCAACACGCTCACGCGCATGATAGAACTTGCCGGGTTTAAAGATGCCAACGCATTTATTAACACTCAAGTACCGCCCATGCCACCCGCCCAACCAGAGCAACAAAAGCCTGACCCTGCGGAATTACTAGCACAGGCTGAAGCCATGAAAGCACAGAACTTAGCGCAGAAAGCTATCATCGATGCTGAAACTGATCGCATGAAGATTATCATGGATGACGATAGAAACAGAGATGAAGCCGAAGCACAGATTAGACTTAAAGCAGCAGAATTAATGGCTAAATACGGAGCGCAAGTCAACATAGCAGAAATTAATGCTATTATGGAGCGTGATAGAGAAACCATTAGGCAAACTGCAAAAGATCAATCTCAAGGATTATTTACTGGCAATGGCAATCAAACTATATAACCTAGAAGTGTTAGTTGACGATCTAGTTTATGTCGGTAGTGATATTAGAGCCAAAAGCCAAGAAGATGCAGTTAGAATACTTGGTATTATCTCTGGTGGTGAAGTAACTGAGGATTCAGAAGTATTAAGCTGTGAGGAGAAAACTTTACACTAATGGCGTTAACCCCGGAATCACAAAAAGCCCTAATGGATATGCTCAAGGTCAAGCAACCTGAGTCTATTGCTGCGCCTATACAACCTAAAATTGGAACTAACTCACTCACAGAGGCTTACTACAATTACATAGAGGGTGACCCCCTCGCGCAACAAGTTTCTGGTGGTGATCCTCTTAAAAAGTTATTACGCTTTGCCTCAGAATTTGTTCCAGGCATTAACACAGAACTAGCACAACGCAGAGGCGATAAAGTTGGTGAGGCCCTTAGTTATCTTGATGCTTTAGGTGCTGCTTCTGTACCCGCAAAAGCTGTAGCAAAGGGCGCAGAAAAAGCAGCAGATTTCACCAAAGACATGATGTTTTTACATAATCTTAGAGAAGATGCTTTAAAAAATTATGCAAATATTGGTGGTTTACCATCTCCAAGTATTGCAGTAATGCAGAAAGAAACACCTCTTGATGTATTTGGAGATATTACTTTGGTTGGAAAACCATCTAGCTTTGATCCTGCATTACTAAATAATCCTGTTTATTCTGCGGATGCTTATACTCCTCGTATGCCAGAGGTTTTTTATAAACCATCTAAAAAAGCATTAAATAAATTGATTGATGATTATAATAATTTAGCTGATATTACAGGCGAATCAAA
>JAAGZO010000153.1 GCA_024206195.1 bacterium
TAATGGACTGAAAATCTTTTAAAGTTAAATTTGTATCATCTGCAAAACTATTTACTTTGTGCTGTACTCCCTGTATAGTAACTCCCCTAACCATTCGGTCCTTCCTTATAAAATTTAGAACTGTTTCTGAGATCAAGACATATAGGGCGCAAGATAAAGGGCACCCTTGCCTAATACCCCTTGTTACATGAAAAGGGGCAGAAATATACCCATTGATCTGAACCGCAGAAGAAACACGGTCGGTACAATATATCATCTTGATCCATTGTACAAAATTCCCTAAGCCAAAGGCTTCCAAAGCCTTAAAAACATATTCCCATTCGATCACATCGAAGGCTGCCATGTGATCGACAGAGAAAAGCATCCCATGCATTTCTTCAATCCTAACAGTTTCTACCACATTATATAAATTTAAAAGACTGTCCCTAATATCCCTCCCTGGGATTGCACAGGTTTGATCCGGGTGCAGTAACAACGGCATGAATATCTTTAGTCTGTTCATCCAAACCTTAGCCAAAATTTTATAATCGACATTTAGCATCGTGAGGGGTCTCCAATTCGACCTCTGTACTTTGAGGCCCTTTCCCTTATACAGAAGGGAAATAAGGCCA
>JAAGZO010000154.1 GCA_024206195.1 bacterium
CTGGATTGATCTTTAATATCGGACTCAGCAAAATGGATATCTGAGCTTGTCCCAACTCCAATGGGAACGGCTTCATCAAGGGACCACTCAGACTGTTGGCTAACTCCATCACTTATCCTTTTTTCAGTTTTTCTTTTCCCTTTGCTGTAGCAATTTGGCTGCTTCAGCATTCTTCTTCTCCTTTCAATTCGACTTTGAGCATTAGTAGCTGTTAGTGAGTAAGACAGATCTTTAGTAAAACAGCCACTTCCTTCGCACGTGTAAAACAACACTGAGCTAAGCTCGCGACTGCAATCAATATAACACTGTGATAGGAACCATAAGCGATAAAGTGGAACATGCAAATTTCTGGAATCCGCGGGTTTGAAGCAGGCGCTATCAAAACAAGGCTGCTCAAAACTTGACTTTATCCGTGAGTTCACATCAAATTGCTGTTCACACAAATTAGTATCTGTTCTCTCTTCGTTAGAAGAGTTAAAAACGGACTTAATTGTAATAAGAGAAACAGAATCGGATGTATTCAAACTCTGTTCACATAAATTTTCATTGGTTATTGGAGCAAAAAGCGTATTGTCCATAGTTTGATAAACTAGTGCACATATACCTTTCGTTCCAACAATTTCTTGATTTTGACTCTTATTCAATGCTTTCTGGATTATGGTGAGGCTTTCAACAACTTGATCTCTAGCCTTTCCGGTAACTCCAGACAAATTAACTTTAGAACTTTC
>JAAGZO010000155.1 GCA_024206195.1 bacterium
ACAGAATTAACATAAATAAAGAATATTTATTTAAGGATAGCAGTAACAATGTAGGCACCAGTTCCGCAGTTGTATCCTGCTTTGTTATTGGTTCTGACGAAACCGTCCTCTCTCCATCCAGTTCCCCAAGTGTTCTTGATGATCAAAGTATCTTGAGTGAATCCAACTAATAAGACACCGTGGTAAAGTGAGCTTCCTCTGCATTGTAAGACTCCTCCTCTGTAGAATTGGAAGAATTTGGCATCAACGGCGTTGGCAAGGGGTCCAGCGGTTGCTAACGTTTGTTACAATTGGGCACTGCTTAATTTCTCGTAGCACTTGATGTTGTCAACGGTAGCCTTAATTTCAGCTTGGATGTATTGGCAGGTTTGCTTTCTGGCTCTGTAGGGATAGTCACTATAAGATTCAATTCCTTTTTGTTGAATGTATTCCATAGCTGTTTGCACTAATCCTCCGTTGCATCTTTGACCTCCGAGGTGGTCACAGTCAACTAATTGTTGTTCAGAGAAGGTTCTAGCTTTCATGTCAACGATTAAGGATTGGAATTCTTAAGAATCCAACGGTAGAGAAGGCCCAGTATGATCCGCATTGTCCTTGGTTTTTACTGGGGAACTCCTCCTTGGTTCTCCAGTCAAGGCTGGTGAGGGTAGTTTGTGGGGCAAAGAATTTCTCCAGAGTGACGGCGTTATGTAAGGTATTTTTGTCGAATTCTTGCTTGGATAAATCAGAGAACTGAGTGATTCCAACAATGTGGGGTCCTTTTGGAAATCGTCGCTTGAGTAGACTTTGTTTTGTGAGTGAGTTCGATGAATCTCTTGAAAACGATGCTGTTGCAGCTAGCGAATAAAATCCAACAGGCAAAAACAAGTACTCTTATGTTTATCTCATATAAAAGATATAATTATTTTCTTGTATAAATATTAATATCAT
>JAAGZO010000156.1 GCA_024206195.1 bacterium
ACGCTTCTGTAATTCTTTTCCAGTTTTTATTCTCTTTGCAGCTTTCGTTATCGTTTCTTGGCATTGCTTCTGTAGAGGCTCATTGAATATGAATTGTCTAATAGGATAGGTAATTGGAGCAGTTCGAGGTTGATCCGATACTGTTCCAATCGTAATAGGGTCTTTAGAAATTCGAATCACTGGTGATGTAGAACCCGGCTTCTTAAACAACTGCCGAATACAAATGAGTGCCGTTTTCATTTTGAAAATCTGATAGGCGCCCAATTTGTCAAGATTGAACCATCTCTCCAGTTCTTTCAAGAGTTTCTCGATCCGCTCTTTCTTTTGGAGTTTCTTCTCTTAATCGAGCTTCTGCTTCTAAATCTTCTTGATGAAGTCTTGCAGATTCTTCATTTAAGAGCTTATGAGTTCTCTTCAAACTTCCACTTTTGATATTCAACATACGTCTCATGATACTCATATCATGATCCTTTTTCATATCTTTGCTAACTCTTTCAATTAGAGTAATGCAATGATCAATTAGCACAGTTTCATCAATGGATGCAGGTCTACATTCAAAGTGAGTAAGCATATAGTCCTGCAAGAGTGATCTCGAGTCTTCCCAGGCTTCGAAAAGTCTGTCATCTGGGACGTATGGATCTTCAGGAGCACAGTCTGGAGCATATGACAAAAATGTCTCAAATAATTCCACGAGGTATGCTGAGTAAGGCGTAGCATAAAGCGGCCAAATCACAGCATTTCCCTCCCTTAGCCAGCCACTCTAGAGCTCGTTTGGTCTTGGATGGAGCAATCCGCCCCTGAAATCAAAAATCAATATCTGGTTTACAAAAATA
>JAAGZO010000157.1 GCA_024206195.1 bacterium
TAGGGAAGTCTGCTTTTGACATCCAACATTCTATAAAATAGTTTGGAGTGGTTTGGTCTAGTCCAAACTTTTCATTTAGTTTTCTAGTTGGTATATATAAAAACATTACCTTTGTCTCATAAAATTTAATCAAATGACAGGATTTACTCCAAAGAAGTTAGAGTTTAATGAGGAGGCGAGGGAAAAACTCGTTAAAGGGATAAATAAAATTGCAGATGCTGTAAGTAGCACGCTCGGCCCTTCGGGTCAGACGGTGTTGATTGAATCCCCTGAGCACACCCATGGGATAACAGTAACCAAGGACGGTGTTACCGTAGCCAAGTCAATAGGTTTAATAGACCCGACAGAGAACCTTGCGGTTCGTATGATGAAGGAGGCTGCAGACAGAACGGCAACATCAGCCGGTGATGGTACTACTACATCAATTGTACTGACAAGAGCTTTAGTTGAGGCGGGTATGAAGTACATCGACAAGGACAAGACACAGGTTCTTCGTGATATGCATGAAGAATGTTCTAGGGTTGTTGACTCGTTAAAGAAAAAATCAAAGGCTGTCACCAAGGGTAGGTTGAAAGACGTTGCGACAATATCGTCAAACAACGACCACAGTATAGGGGACATCATAGCCAAGGTATACAAAGAGGTTGGCAAGAACGGTATAGTAACGGTTGACAAGTCAATGACAAGTAAGACGTACTACGAGACAACCAACGGTATAAAGATAGACAGGGGGTACAGTTCTCCTATGTTCATCAACGACCACAAAAAAGATGAGTGTATACTTGAGGACACTTACATTCTAGTGAGTGATGCTGAGATATCAAACATACTACAAATTGAGAACGTACTTAAGCCGATAATTGCTGAGAATAAGAAGCTATTGATAATAGCACCATGTTCGGTTAACGTGGTTAACACAATAGCGGCAAACGTGATGAAGCGTGACATGAAAATATGTATCGTAGCACCACCATCATTTGGATATCGTCAGCACGAGTTGATGCAGGACATTGCATTGAGTGTTGGGGCGACATACTTTTCTGAGAAGACGGGTGATGATTTGAGCTTAATGACGGCATCTGACCTTGGACACGTAGAGCGTGTTATAGTTGGTAGAGAATCTTCTGTGATACTGAAAGACGGGAGTGAGCAAAACACAAAAGCTATTGAGGAGAGGGTTGAGCAGTTAAAGCAGGCGTATGAGCTGACAAAGATTAGAGGAGACAAAGAGTTTATACTTGAGAGGATAGCATCGTTGAACGGTGGTATAGGTGTGATATACGCAGGTGGTAATACTGACCTAGAGCAGAAGGAGCTGTACGACAGGATTGATGATGCTGTGTGCGCAGTACGTTCAGCACTAGAGGAGGGCATACTACCGGGAGGTGGTGTAGCACTATACAGAGAAGCTGCAAAGATTGGAAGTAACTGTGACACAGTAGCTAAGAAAATATTTTCGGAAGCCCTTTCGTCACCTTTGATGTTGATACTTAAGAACTCAGGGCTTGATGGTGATGAGATATCACACTTTATGTTGCCTAAGGACTATAGCTACGGATACAACGCAAAGACAAACGTATACGGTGATATGTATGTGATGGGTGTTATTGACCCGTTAAAGGTCACTAGAAGCGCATTAGAGAACGCTGTGAGCGTTGCGACAACTATTCTATCTACTAACGCCATAATCACAATGGCACGTACATACGAGCAAGAGAATGTATAAGTGTCTTAAGTGCCAATCTGAGATGATATGGGGAGGAGACCATGACTACGATGACCATGATGAAGATGGTTACGGTGTTGTATCCAATCTTTGGTGTCATAACGATGAGTGTGACGTTGAATCTGTATTGATGTATACTAAACTAAAAGAAGATTAAAATGAGACCAATAGGGAAATACATACTCATCGAACCTACGATGGAGGAGACAGAGACAGAGTCAGGGATTCTGTTGACGATGCAAGACAACAATGAGTTCCGTTACAGGAAAGCAACTGTAGTTGAGGCGGGTACTGACGTTGATGTTATAAATAGTGGAGACACCATCTACTACGACAACAGGGCGGGGTACAAGATGATGCTAAACAACAAGCAGTATAGTGTTATTCGGGAGAACGATGTCGTTGTTGTCGAATAAACTTATTCATTTCTATGATGTAGTTCCTGTATACCTTATCCATATAGGACGCATTATTTTTAAAAACCGGATTAACGGAGGGGTGCTCAGGAAGTTCCTCTCCGTTTAGTTTTTTATAGACAAGTCCTATCACCTTTCTTCCCTTGTGTGATATTTCATAGACAGTCCTTCTGTTCCCTTGTTTCTTTCTGAATACATTTATCCAACCATTTCTTAGTAGGTCTTCAAATCTATTCTTATCCCATGAGATTAGTTCGTTAAACTCATCAAACTTATCTTTAGAAAAATACTTCTCTGAGTATAAAAAAAGAAGTATGTCTAGGTCTGACTGTTTAAGGTCGTACTTGGCCTTAATAAAATATCTAACTACTCTCCAATACTTAAGATAATCTTGCGGGGGTGGTTTTCTCCAATTTAGCATAACATAAAATTCATTAAATTTGCATCTAAGATAATAATATTATGGATTGCAAGGGTCTTAAAGGTGAAGAGTTAAAGAAGTGTCAAGAAAAGAAGGAGAAGAAAAGAAAATCTCCTTCAGAAATGATGGAGACTATAGAGAGCAATCGTAAAATACGTCAAAACAAAAGAGAAGAACAGGCAGTATTAAGAAAAGCTAAAAGAGATGCTAGGCGTTCAAAAAGAATACAGTACTCTCAAAGCAAAAATCCAATAGGGTTAGGAACTGTAACAAAAATTCCAAGACTAAAGTAATGGCAGCAAAGGGAAGGACTAAAAAAAATAAGATATGTTCAGCAGGTATTGCTTGGGCAAAGAGAACCTTTGATACATATCCTTCAGCCTATGCTAACATGGCTGCAAGTAAGTACTGTAAAGACCCTAACTATGCTAAGGGTAAAAAGAAAAAATAATGGCGGGAGCTTTAAAAAAATGGAGAGACGAGAAATGGGTGAGAATAGGGACGGACGGGTCGATAAAGGGTGCTTGCGGTACAAGCAAGAACAAGAAAAACCCGGACAGGTGCTTGCCTCTAAAGAAGGCAAACAGCATGACGAAGTCAGAACGTGCTGCGACTGCGAGGAAAAAGAAACGTGCAAAAAAGACTGTTGTGGCGAATACTGCTGCAGGAAAAGTAACTAAAAAATATACTAAAAGATAGACATCATGCCAACAGTAATAGTAAAA
>JAAGZO010000158.1 GCA_024206195.1 bacterium
AGTCCTCACGGAATTCCAAACAGAATGACTCTTGCTCACTTGATAGAACTTGTTGCAGGAAAAGTAGGTGCTCTTTCAGGAAGATACATTGATGGAACAGCATTCGATGCAGAGCCTGAAGCAGAAGTAAGAAAAGAATTACTATCACTTGGTTTTAGAGAGAACGGCCTTGAAACAATGTATGATGGTGCAACAGGCGAGCAGTTCCAAGCCAAGATTTACATTGGTAACATGTACTATCTTAAGTTAAAGCATATGGTTGCAAACAAAATACACGCTAGAGCGCGTGGTCCAATCCAGCTGCTTACAAGACAGCCAACAGAGGGAAGAGCAAAAGAAGGCGGTCTAAGACTTGGAGAGATGGAGAAGGATACTTTTGTTGCTCATGGTGCATCATTACTATTAAAAGAAAGATTTGATTCAGACAGGACTGTGGTTCCTGTTTGTGAGAACTGCGGTATGATTGCAATCTATGACGATTTCAGGAAGAGGAGCTATTGCCCGCTTTGCGGGGAAAACGTTGAGGTAAACTTCGTTGAGCTCTCATATGCATTCAAGCTGATGCTTGATGAGTTGAAGAGTATGTGCCTCTATCCTAAACTAAAACTGGATAATAAGTACTAAAAATGGAAGAATTCGAACAAAACGTGTATAAGAAGGTTGGATCAATAGAATTTGGTGTTCTTTCACCAAAGAAAATAAAGAAGATGGCTTCTGCTAAGGTAGTCACACCTGAACTTTATGATAAAGAAGGTTACCCTGTTGACGGCGGCCTTATGGATATCCGCCTTGGTGTAATAGATCCTGGCCTAAGATGTAAAACATGCGGCAGCAAGCTAAAAGAATGTGTTGGTCATTTCGGATACATCTCGCTTGCAAGACCAATCATACACATCTGTTTGGTTCCTGTTATTCTCACACTTCTAAGATGCACATGCCGTGAATGCGGCAGGATGCTTGTTTCTCAGCAAAAGCTTGATCAGAGCAGACAGAAGCTGAAGAAACTGGGAGTTGATAAAGGTTCAGATGTTATGAGGAAAAAAGTTAAGGAAATGATTGCAAGTGCAAAGACAGGCAGTAAATGTCCTCATTGCAAGTGCCGCCAGCAAAAGATTACACTGGAGAAACCAACAACATTCCTTGAAAACGAGAAAAGAATCTCACCAATTGAGATAAGAACAAGACTTGAGAGAATTACAGATGATGATTCTGAGCTTTTCGGCATTAGTCCGAAGTCAATGCGTCCTGAATGGATGGTTCTTACAGTTCTTCCAATACCACCTGTTACAATGCGTCCTTCAATTACGCTTGAAACAGGAGAAAGAAGTGAAGATGACTTAACACACAAGCTGGGAGACATAGTTAGAATCAACCAGCGTTTGTTTGAAAACATAAATGCAGGTGCTCCTGAGATAATTGTTGAGGACCTGTGGGATTTGCTTCAGTATCACGTTACAACATTCTTTGATAACAATGTTGCACAACTTCCGCCTTCAAGGCACCGTTCTGGTCAGCCATTGAAGACTGTGACAGAACGTATTAAGAGTAAGGAAGGAAGAATAAGGCACAACCTTGCTGGAAAGAGAACAAACTTCTCTTCACGTACAGTTATCAGCCCTGATCCAATGTTGGATCTTAATGAGGTTGGTGTTCCTGATATTGTTGCTTCAAAGCTTACTGTTCCTGAGATGGTCACTGAGTGGAACATCGAATATCTTAAGAAATTTGTTGAGCGCGGTCCAAAGAAGTATCCTGGAGCAAACTATGTTGTTAGGCCTGATGGCAGGAAAAAGAAGCTCACAGAAGAAACAATGGAGCAGGCTTTAGAAGAATTGCAGCCAGGTTATCAGGTTGAAAGACATTTGATGGATGGTGATATTGCACTTTTCAACAGACAGCCATCACTTCACAGGATGAGCATGATGTGCCACAAAGTTCGTGTTCTTCCATGCAAAACTCTACGTTTGAATCCTGCAGTATGTTTCCCATACAACGCAGACTTCGACGGCGATGAGATGAATCTTCATATTCCACAAACATTCGAGGCGATTTCCGAAGCAGAAACACTGATGATGGTACAAACACAGCTGATATCACCAAGATACGGCTTGTCTGTTATCGGCTGCGTTCAGGACGCTGTATCTGGCAACTATCTTCTTACGCTTAAGGACACAAAGATGTCACACGAAGAGGCTGTTGATCTATTAACAGCTATTGGTGTAACAGATTTCTCAAAGCTTGGAAGAAAAGATGTCATATCTGGAAAAGAAGTTTTCAGTGCTCTTATTCCTGATGATTTCAACTTTACAGGACGTTCAAAATCATGCATAAAGCATGGTGCATGCGCAGAGAAATGTGTAAAAGATAAGTGTGATACAGATTCATATGTTAAAATCATTGGTGGAAAGCTTGTCTGCGGTGTAATGGACAAGAATAACCTTGGTGAAGGATCTGGTCTTTTGCTTAGAAATATTCACAAGAAGTATGGACAGGAAATGGCAGTTGATTTCCTTGGAAAACTTTTCAGGCTTGGAATAGCATTCCTTATGAAGCGCGGCTTCACAATTACTCTTTCAGATATCGATCTTCCTGAGAAAGCAAAGCAGGAGATCAACATGATCTTCGAGCAGACAGACAAGGAAGTACAGGAACTGATTGATCTTTACAGGGCTGGAAAGCTGGATGCATTCCCTGGAAGAACAGTTAAGGAAACACTTGAACTAAAGCTTCTTGAAGCACTGAACAAAGCAAGAAACGAGACAGGACTTATAGTGGCTCGTAACATGAATCCTGATAATCACACAATGATCATGGCACTATCCGGTGCTAGAGGTACAACACTTAATCTTGCGCAGATGGCTGCTTGTGTAGGACAGCAAGCTCTACGTGGCAAGAGAATCGAGAAAGGATTCAATAATAGAACACTATCATGCTTTGAAAAGGGCGACCTAAGTCCGCCTGCACACGGTTTCATAAAGAGCAACTTCAAAGCTGGACTAAAGCCGGCAGAGTTCTTTTTCCAGGCAATGGTTGGAAGAGACTCATTGATGGACACTGCACTGAGAACACCTAAGTCAGGATACCTTTACAGAAGGCTTGCTAACGCAATGCAGGATCTGAAAGTAGAATATGACAACACTGTACGAGATGTTGCAAAAAAGATTGTGCAGTTTGACTATGGTGAAGATGGAATTGATGTTTCAAAATCAGAAGATGGCACAATAGATGTTAAAAGAATAATCCACGAGGTGCTAGGTTAAGATGAATGTATTCGCAGAATATGAGGATAAGCTGCCTCCAAGCATTATTGAAAAGGTAAAGAAAGCACTTCCTGAAAAGATTGCAGATTCAAAAATAAAGGCTGTAATGGAAAAGGTTCTTGAAGAGTTCAATTCAATGAAAGCAGCTCCAGGAGAATCAGTTGGTATAGTTTCAGCTGAATCAATCGGAGAGCCTGGTACACAGATGACACTTAACACATTCCACTTTGCAGGTGTTGCAGAGATGAATATTACAATGGGTCTTCCAAGAATTATAGAGATTCTTGATGGAAGGCAGAAAATAGGAACTCCAATGATGGAGATTTACCTAAAGAAGCCATACAACATGGGAAAGGACATTAAGAAAATTGCACTTTCAATTAAGGAAACAAAGCTAAAGGACATCGCTTCAGAGTTCTCAATTAATCTTGCCGATATGAGAGTAGAGGTAAAGACTGATGAGGAAAAACTGAAAGAAGTGGGCATTACAGATGCTGTTCTTCTTAAGGCACTGAAGTCAGAGCACAAGGGCCTATCAGTTGATTCAAAGAAGAGTTACTATTCATTTAAGCTGCGCACCAAGGACGAAGGCTTTAATGAAATATTCAAGCTTAAGGAAAAAATTAAGGAGATATTTATCAAGGGCATTAAGGGAATAACACAGGTCCTACCTGTTAAGAAGGAAGGAGAATTTATTATAATCACAGCTGGAACAAACCTCAAAAAGGTTTTGAGTATGCCAGAGGTTGATGAAACAAGAACAATCTCAAACAACATATTTGAGATAGAGTCTGTATTAGGCATAGAAGCCGCAAGGCAGGCAATAATCGCAGAGGTATTCAAGGTTATAGAAAACCAGGGTCTTAATGTTAACATAAGACACTTAATGCTGGTTGCTGATACAATGTGCGCAAACGGAAAAGTGCAGGGAATAACAAGATATGGAGTTGTCAAGGAAAAGGCAAGCGTATTGGCTCGAGCTTCATTCGAAACACCTATTAAGCATCTGATTGATGCAAGTCTTATAGGAGAGCAGGACAATCTTAGCTCAGTTGTTGAGAACGTAATGCTAAATCAGCCAGTTCCTATTGGAACAGGACTTCCAGGACTAATAACCAAGTGATAATCATGGCAGCTAAATCAAATCCAATAACAGAAATTAAGGGTCATTTAACCGACAATAAGCTTATTATTGGAACAGAAAGAGTATTAAAAAATCTCAAGACAGGAAAGCTAGAAAAGATTTTCCTTAGCTCAAACTGTTCTGAAAAAGCAGCAGCAGACATAGAGCGTTACAGCGCTATGTCAGGATGTACTGTTGAGAAGATGAAGGTTCCAAATGATGAGTTGGGCGTTGTCTGCAAAAAGCAGTTCTCGATTTCTGTGTTAGGCATACTTAAATGAACAAGATAAAATTTGACTCCAATCTGATGAAGATTATGTCCACATTTGAGATGCTTACAGGCGCAGGACTCAAGGATTGTTTCATAGATGATAATTCAACATTGATGTTTATTGTTCAGCCGAACGACATCGGCAAGGCAATAGGCAAGAACGGCGCAAATATACGCCGCTTAAGTTCAGCATTCAATCGTAAGATAAAGGTTGTTGCTTTCAGCCCAGAGCTGGAGCAGTTCATAAAGAACCTTGTGCATCCATTGGAGCTCAGGGAAATACAGTATGAGGAAAACAAGGTTATCCTTGTTGCTGCTGATACTAAAACCCGCGGTTTCCTTATAGGCAGAAATGCCCAGAATCTGAGGAACTACGAGGATACAATCAAGAGACACTTCGAAATAGGTGAGTTGAGGGTTGCGTAAAAACGTAACGTTTATAAAACCCCTATAAATACCAATTTAAATACACAAAATGGCAAAAAAACCAAAAGGACTTGGATCCGGTAAGAAGCTTGCAAAGCGCAGGCACAAGTTTAAGTGGAATGATCCTACTTATGTAAGGAAAGCCCGTAATCTGAAGAAGAAGTCAGACCCTCTTGGAGGAGCTTCTCAGGCAAAGGGTATAGTTCTTGAAAAGATTCAGCTAGAGGCAAAGCAGCCAAACTCTGCAATGAGAAAGTGTGTCAGAGTTCAGCTAATCAAGAATGGAAGGCAGGTAACTGCATTCTGTCCTGGTGATGGAGCTACAAAGCTGATTGACGAGCACGACGAGGTAATGATTGAGTGCATTGGCGGTAACAAGGGCCGTTCTAAGGGAGATATCCCAGGAGTTAGATGGCAGGTTATTAAAGTGAATGACCAGTCACTAGGTGCACTACTCGGCGGAAAGCTAGAAAAGGCAAGAAAATAGTAAAATATTTAATGCATATTCTATTGGCCCTACTATATGGTACTGGGATTACTACCAATTGCAAATGTAGTGAAGATATTTTTGTATAGCCTACTTATATTGCTTGTTTTACTCACACCAATAGTTTTCCCAGCCAGGATTTTACTGCTTATTTCCCTTATTTTCCTTGTCAAGGGAGTAATGGATGTAGTCAACAAGCACTATCACCGATGTTACATCTATTTTTTCATCTCTTTTGTACTATTGCTGGCATTCTTCAACATAACACCATTAATTCTCTTTGTATTCCTAGTGCTGGCTCTGGCACTGGATATATTTCTTTAAGAAAAAGGTAGCAATACAAATAATTCAGAGAAGAAAAAGCACAAAAATACAATTTCTACACACCTTAGTCATCACCTAGATATCCTTCAATAAACGCAGCCTCTCTTGGAGATATTTCGTCTGCATCCAAGTCTTCATCAGTGTACACTTCGCTAAGGTCTTTTTCAAGGTCATCAAACCATGAAGCCATACTTACCGCCCCCTTTTTTTATTTTATACTGGTAGGAAGGCAAGTAAAGTTATATAATTTGTGCTTATAATTTATAAAAAATTGAATTATTTGCAAATATTATAAATAATGGAAAAATTTAAATAGATGTAGTGTTCTATTAGTATATTGCACGTTTATTAACAAATTAACATGGGGGTGTTTAATTTGAAAAGAAAAGTAATACAGATCGCTGGCTCAACTCAGCTTGTTTCTTTACCAAGGAAATGGTCTAAAGCTCATAATATCCAGAAAGGAGACGAGCTAGATGTACAAGAGGACGGCAATAGGGTTGTTGTAAGCACAAATGCACGTTCTTTGGTTGAAAAGGCAGAACTTGACATAAGCGAGTTTGGCAGCATGGACATAAGATACATTCATTCTCTCTATAAGCAGGGGGTTGACGAGCTAAGGTTGATCTTCAGCAGCGATGAGCAGATTGATCTTGTTCAGAACGCAATAGGTAAGGAAACAGTTGGTTTCGAGATAGTTGAACAGGGAAAGAATCACTGCATCATTAAGTATGTTTCAGGTGGTCTTGAGGAATTCGATTCAATACTTCGAAGGACATTCCTGCTGCTTTTGTCAATGTCAGAGGAAACACATAATACAATCAAAGAGAAAAATTTCAGGCATCTGAATCACGTAGCATTCCTTGAAGAAGCAAACAACCGTTTTACAACCATTTGCAGAAGGTATCTTAACAAGAAGGGATGTCAGACCTACAAAAAATTAGGTCCATTATACTACATAATTGAGGAGCTTGAAAACATCGCAGACCAGTACAAATACGTCTGTCGCTTTCTGTATGACAACGGTAACGCTAAAACCAAGATAAGCAAGGAAGTACTTGAATTAAACGAGAAGACAAATAAGGCTTTAAGATTATTCTACGAGTCTTTTTACAGGTTTGACAAGGAAAAGATTTCTGAGATAAGGGATATAAGGGATGAGATAATACAGAAATCTTTTGTTCAGTTCAAAAAGGCTCCAACTCCTGAGGAAATAGCACTGATGCATCACTCATTGACAGTCTCAAAGGAGATATTTTGCCTAACAGGACCCTTGCTTGTGCTGTCATTATAGTAAAGATTTTTGCAAACCGACAAAAATCACTCTGATTTTTGTGTTTCAAAAATCAAAGATTTTTGCAAATCTTTATAAACAATGTAGCAATTAAAACACACATGTTCACAAGCAACATAAACCCAGTTCTTCTTGATCTGGGTCCAGTTGAAATTAGATATTATGGTCTTGTCTATATTCTTGGCTTTTTTCTTGTCTACTGGGCGCTTAACAGGAAAAGAAAAGAGCTGAAGATAACTAAAAAGCAGGCTGAAAATTTCTCAATACTTCTTTTAGTGGGTATTGTCATTGGCGCGCGCTTATTTTCATTGATATTTCCAGATCCAATAGGCTTCCTGAAAGATCCTCTTGAATTTTTCAGGATTTGGAACGGTGGCATGTCATTCTTCGGAGGACTAATAGGTGGTTTTGCTGTAACATATTTCTATG
>JAAGZO010000159.1 GCA_024206195.1 bacterium
GCGCATTTTTAAATATTCCTCAAGTTATATAATTAGTACTTTTATCTACTATATGCCTAATCATTTAACTATTTAACTTATCAATATCATCTTCAATTTCAATTAACTCTCCTTACTGACCTCACCTAGCCCTTACGCTCTCATCGCAAGTCCAGACGATGGGATGAACTCATCTAAAATAGCTCTCAATTCAGCCTCAGCTTTTTGCGATAAACTTCCATCCTTTCTGATATTATCCAAGATGTGTTTATATTTACTCTTAACGTAGTCTAAGAACAAACCTTCAAACTTCGAAATTTCACTTGTCATCATTTTATCAAGATATCCCTTCACACCACAGAACACAACAACAACTTGTTCCTCAGCACTCATAGGCACATACTGCTTTTGTTTCAACAACTCAGTAAGCTGAGCACCTCTGTTCAACAATTGTTGAGTCGAAGCATCCAAATCAGATCCAAATTGAGCAAATGCAGCAACTTCTCTATACTGAGCTAACTCTAATTTCAAAGAACCAGCAACTTGTTTCATAGCTTTAATTTGTGCTGCTGAACCGACTCTCGATACAGACAAACCAACATTAATAGCAGGTCTAATTCCTTTGTAGAAAAGCTCAGTTTCAAGGAAAATTTGTCCATCAGTAATCGAAATAACATTTGTGGGAATATATGCTGAGACATCACCAGCTTGAGTTTCAATTACAGGGAGTGCAGTTAAAGATCCCGAGCCGTTTTTCTCGTTTAATTTAGCTGCTCTTTCTAATAAACGGGAGTGAAGATAAAATACATCACCAGGGTAAGCTTCTCTTCCAGGTGGTCTTCTAAGTAAAAGTGACATTTGTCTGTAGGCAATAGCTTGTTTCGATAAATCGTCGTAGATAATAAGGCAATGTTTACCGTTGTCTCTGAAGAACTCACCGATAGCACATCCTGAATATGGTGCTAAGAATTGAAGTGGTGCAGCTTCTGAAGCTGTAGCAGCTACTACAATCGTGTATTTCATAGCATCGTTGTTTTTAAGAGTTGTCACAATATTCGATACTGTAGATCTTTTCTGTCCGATAGCTACGTAAATGCAGTAAAGACTTCTAGTGTTATCACCTGACTCAAATCCGGCTTTTTGGTTGATAATTGTATCTACAGCAATGGCAGTTTTTCCCGTTTGTCTATCACCGATAATAAGCTCTCTTTGTCCTCTTCCAATAGGCACGAGTGAATCAACTGATTTTAACCCAGTTTGCATAGGTTCATGTACGGATTTTCTTGGGATAATACCAGGGGCTTTAAGCTCGACTCTTTGTCTTTCTGTGGCGTTGATAGGACCGAGACCATCGATAGGGTTTCCAAGAGCATCTAAGACTCTGCCCAACATTTCATCACCGATAGGTACATCAACGATTGAACCCATTCTTTTGACGACATCGCCTTCCATGATTTCTCTATCGTTACCGAGTACGACGATACCTACGTTGTCAGTTTCGAGGTTGAGGGCCATTCCTTTGACGCCTGAGGAGAATTCTACCATCTCACCAGCTTGAACTTTAAGTAAACCGAAAACTCTTGCGATACCATCACCGATTGAGATGACAGTTCCGAATTCTTTTAAATCGTTGACTTGGGAGATTCCAGAGATTCTTTGTTCGAGGACTACGGCAGCTTCACCGACAGAGAGTTTACGGTTGAGGTTGTTGGTAGATCGGAAGTTTTTGAAGGAGAGGTTAAAGAA
>JAAGZO010000017.1 GCA_024206195.1 bacterium
AAAAGCCTATGTACTTGGAGTTGTTTCTGCCATTGATTTCATCTTTCATTTTTGTTTCAATGACATCAAGTCGCTCCTTGTATTTCACTAGTGCTAATTTACAAACACCTACTACCCACCCAAATTCGAAGAAGAGATTGTATTCATCCTCATCTAGTTCTTTGTAGTAGTCTCCACCTTTCGCAGTATTAAATATCTGTATTGAGTTGTCCTCGTGGTTTCTTACTATCTTGATTCCATAAGACATTCTCGCATCGTATTCATTACCATCTAGGTTTGTAGTTGCGTGGTCTTCTACTGCTTCTTCGTAAACATCGTGTAGTTCACTATACATCAGCAGTAATAACTTCAAGGCGAGGAATGATATTCTTGTAGTCTTCGCTTTTTTCAATCTTCTCGTTCATCTTCTGAATACCTCGTAAGATATTAGAGTGATGAACATTATAGTTGTTCTTCTCTAAAAATCTTTGTATAGATGCCACAGGAATTCCTCTCTTGTTGCAAAGGTAAAAGAAGAGTTGTCTCTGCTCTAGGCTATCGTAGTCCCTCGCACCAGAAAACAAATCACTCTGGCTTATTCCGAAGAATTGAGTGATGTTGTCTATGTAAGACTGAAATATTTGTCTCTTATTCATTTCAAAAAGATTTTATTAGCAAGTGCCACCATATCTATGACGTTCTCTTGCTTTGGGTTACGCTCCCTGTAAGGAGTCTTCTGTTGGATTTTAAACTGTTTGGCTTGATAGTCATCATCAAGATACCTATTAAACAGTTCGTTGTCTGTTAGTGTTGGCATAATTTTTAGTTTTAATGTTACTCAAAGATAACACATCTTCTGCACACCTCCAAACTTTTATGCAAAAAAAAAGAGTCAGGAATTATTCCCAACTCTTAAAATAAAAAAGCCAATAGGTTTTCAACTATTGATTGTTCTATAAATATATAATCTTTTTTGAAAACAACAAAAAAAAGGGAAACATTTCTGCCTCCCCTTTAACTTCAAACAAGTAATATGAATAACTCACTAAACATTATGCTAATGTAGTTATAATTCTCTAACATTCAAAACCTTTTCTGATAAATCTACAGGCTCTTCAAGGTTCTGATGGTAGTACCATCCACTATCATAACAGTCATCTAGTTTTATATAGTTTTCAGCGAGTCTGTACACCTCTGTGCCATCCTCTGTCTCTCCAATGCAATCCCAATTAGGAATATCATACTCATCTTTTTGGAATAGCTCTCCGTTCTTATAGATTATCTGACCTCCCCATCCTTGCTCTTCTTCATACTCAAAGATAAAGTTTGGAAAGTGTAGTCCTATCAAATCAAGAAGTTCATCAGAGATTGACCCCCAAGCAGTTACAAAGTGCAGTTGGTCTCCTTCGACATCTTGGTCGTAGCATCCCCACTTAGTTCCCCAATTGTCTATGTTCCAATGATACCAATTGTCCTCTTCCTCCTTTGGTCTAGGCATTAGCAACATTGCTAGTCCTCCATTGAGTTCTTTGGAGGAGTTGTGCAACAGTTCCATCGTATGTGGTTTG
>JAAGZO010000160.1 GCA_024206195.1 bacterium
CTTGCCTCAATTTGAAACTCATCCCCCGGCTGTAAAAATCCTGAAGCTTTTACAGGGAATGAAGAAACTCCGGTGGTTATCGTATGTTCTTTTATAACACTATCAAATGACCCTGTACCAGAGCTTACATTTATTCTAAAATCATATTCTTTATCAGAACCAGATTTCACACCTGTGAGATTTGCTTCAAATACTCCCATAAGAGGTGACAATGTTGTAATTTTAAAAGTATTATCCCCTATGTATTTAAAACGACTTGTTTCTAAACCTTCAACAACAGTTCCAAGTTCTACAGTGTACCATGTGTTCGCAAGAGAAAATGTAGTAGTGGTGCTGTTGGTGTTCACATATGCGAATAATGTATTATGGCTGTCCTCTTCATCTCCGTTGCCAATAGCATTTATATACTTGCTGTCTTGCGTTAATGACCCTGTGTTCCACGTCCCTGTAGCAGTTGCTGACCATGTTTTATTTACCTGTACGCTATTGGTCTGTTTATTGTATACATAAGAACCAGTATCGTAGGCCGCACTTTCATTAGTATCTATAGATATTGTATCACCGTCTGATAAACTAGTTCCAGTGTCTGTTAATGTTACAGAATTACTTAGAAAACTTCCTGTTTCATCTGAACCATAAGCAATGCTGGAAACTTCAAAATAGTTAGTCCCTGTAGCTGTGATTATATGA
>JAAGZO010000161.1 GCA_024206195.1 bacterium
GCTTTTGTACACAGCATTTGGAAAAGTGCAAATTTGGTCTGCAGGCCGCCTAATCAAAACTTATCACAATTATGCCTACCTTACACACCCCATGATGCTGCTGCATTATGACAAAGGCTATACTGATACCGTCCTTGGCTCCAGCTCTGCATTCTGGATCGATACATTCCCACCGAATGATATCAGTTTTGTGGCAAATCATGGGTTAGATGTGAGGTGTACAATGACTCAGAAATCAAAGATAATTGAGCTAATGGCCCGTCCTCTTATTCCACCATTTGAAACCAGTAAACTAATTCCATCACATGGACGATGGGAACTACATTACACTATGAATCCAAATGATTTCTGTATGCTGTCTGGGGAAATTGGACCAGTTACTGGAAAAGATGGACCAGAGCCAAAGCAGAAATTGAGAAAATTCAAATTACGCTTGCTTGAAGCTGAAATGCAGGTCACGCATGTTGAACTGTCAGATGAAGCAAAACAAAACTTACAATACATCCTACAAACTGAACACCTGATTACTTATCCATTTGTAGACTACCAACTGGACAGTTCCTCACTGACAAAAGGTCAAAAAGAGCAGAGGATTCCAAATACGCCATTGTCTGGAATGCCTCGTAGAGCTTATATGTTCATGGTAAAAGAAGATGCTGTAAATGGCAATCAGACGGAATGCCCATTCTGGTATAAGAATTATGGCCTAACACAGCTGACCCTTACCATTGGAGGGAAACAAAGAACCCTTCAATCCTTGGACTGGGGAAATAATGCTTGCGCCGATGCATATATTGGTCTGGTCAAGGCCTTGAACATCTCAAATCGTTCATTCAATCCTTGGGGCAGTCAACATGCAAGTGTAAATTCGATTATTGCTTTTGATACCACACCGTCAGGAAATAGTGCAATGTGCGATCAAATCAGCACACCCTTGGGGCAAACAACAACCTACAGTATATCGCTGAATTTTAAAGAAAATCTACCTGAGCAAGCGCAATTATTAGTGATTATGGAATATGAAAATGTTATGACCATAGGTGAAACAGGAGCAGCTTCAATATAATACTGTTCTTGTCTTGTACATATGATCATTATGAATACCTATATCCTATCAAATAATAATAATAATTATTATTATTATTGTTGTCTCATTTGTATATTAGGGCTACCGATGAATTTTCAAAAATCTGCCTGAGATACAAAGTTTTCTGTGAAATCTGTAGAATAAAATGGGCTGA
>JAAGZO010000162.1 GCA_024206195.1 bacterium
GCTTTTGTAATTGAATTAGCGCCATAAAAGCGCGTATAATTAGAGTGCTTACTGTATACATATTGTAGCTCACAATGTTAGCTATATGTTAGTGAAAGTTGTATTCAAATCGGTACAGTAGTATTTGTATAGCATGCATGTGAAGTTGTACATAATAGTGTACTAAAGTGGTGCTATAAGATATGTAGATTTCTAGTGCACATGTAAATTTATAGGTGTGAATAATCGTGCTTTGCAACTGTTGCTTTGTCCGACTATAAATACGGTGATCTTGTATAGTTTGTCGCATTGTCTCTCTTCAAGTTCGTCTACAGTCGCGTCCGTGATCAGGCTTAGTAAAGACCTGTTTCCTGTCTTCGTGTACCTCCAACCTCTCAGTTGCCGCGGTCTTCTTCTGTCTACAATCTGCCAACTACCTACCTACTCAACGTAACTACTAACTTTATGACAGGTACACTAAGGGGTGATCCTCCCTTCACCACCTGAGCATCCACTAGAACAAATACATGGAATAATTCTCTTTCTTTCTTCTTTAGTATGCGCTGGACATGTGGGCGGATCTGTTCAATAGGACCATTCTCGGGAACATGAACATCCTGTCTGCGGTCGCCATGCGACCCGCTGCCTGGATGCATCTGATGGCTTGGCCGCCCATGCTGCGCCTGGCCTCCGAGACGCTCACGGGGAACTACTACCTTCCCTGGTGGACCATTTGAAGTAAACTGTTGATTACTTCAGCAAGTAATAAACCCTAAATCAAACTCTCCACTTCATTTATAGGTCAGAAAACGAAACAATGGCGCAAAGCAAAGAAGTACAGGTTGCAGTTTCAAATGAGCGATGATCTCGAAATTATGGGTAAAAGTTTGATATTACTATGATATTAATAACTGGTATGCTAATACAGGGTGTTTCACTGTCTTGTGTCCAAAAGAAACAGTTATAAATTTTTAACTATTCACCCAA
>JAAGZO010000163.1 GCA_024206195.1 bacterium
AGCACTATCATTGATTGGTTTTCCAGCAGATTTCAAAGTTGAAACTTTTCCTCCAATTTCATACTTTTGATGGTTAATGAGCAGGAGGTTCTTCTTTCGCTTCGCACAATGAACTTTCCACTGAGTGATAGCTTCAATGCATCTGGTCTTAAGTTGAGAGGTATTTCCATGAAGAAGTCTAGTAAATTCTGGATTGTCATTCCATTCTTTCCACACCTTCTGATCAATAGTGGTTCAGTAATATTCAAAGTATGGTTTCTGTTCAACAGCAATCATAATCGCCTTTAAATCAGGATCAGTTCCAGGGCATGTGCCCTTAGTTTGATTATAATGATCCTCGAGAATAACTGCAAGTCTTCTCGGGGTATTTTCAAAAGTTCCAAGGGCCAGAAAACAAGGTTCTAGTCCTGGATAAATATTCACATGAGGCACATCAAGATTCACATCTCTCAGCTTCTGTGCATTAAAATCATCTTCTTTCGGAACTATGTATCCAGCTAGAAAGGATAATAGAGTTTGTCCAGCAATAGGTTGGAAATCCATGATTGGAACTTTCAAATAGAATCCTGCATGTTCTGAATTTATTACTGCTTGTTCCGGAGTCCCTCCAAAAGAGATTCCAAACATACTTTCAAAAGTCTTCTTGTCATTTCCAATCAACCAAGTAGTAAAT
>JAAGZO010000018.1 GCA_024206195.1 bacterium
CCACAAAAAGTGTGAGGAAGGGATAGGATGGAGGGTTATTCTGTAAAGAGCATTTCCCATAAATTGAGAAGGATAGGTTAGGTGGAGGGATATTCCACAGAAGTAATTTTTAGTATACATTAATTTCCATAAAGTGTAAGAGGTGGGGTTAGGTGAAGGAGGGTAGGTTAGGTGGAGGGTATTCGGCAGAAGTATTTTAGTGTATACTAATTTCTGTAAAGTGGGAGGGGAGGGGTTAGGTGAAGGAGAGTAGGTTAGGTGAAGGGTACTCCATGGAAAGCATTTCCATAAGTGAGAGGGTAGGTTAGGTGGAGGGGTATTCTGTTAAGAGCATTTCCCATAAATTGAGAAGGGTGGGGGGAGGTGGAGGGGTATTCCACAGAAGTATTTTTAGTATATACTAATTTCTTTAAAGTGCAGGGGGGAGGGGGTTAGGTGAAGGAGGGGTAGGTTAGGTGCAATAATAGATAGCTGCAAAAATTACATGATCTACATAATTTGCATATGAAGATGACCAAGAAAGATGGAATGAAAAAAGTATACAGCCCACCCCGAGCTACTATTTTTGAATATTGATGAAAAAAATCTATTTTTTGTTGATCATCGCTGCCAAAAACTGGAAACCCACATGTTTACTGCATTCAAATTACAAACAAACAAACAATGAACAATCGGCAATCGTCAGTGTCAGTCAGTCAGCAGATCGTAGATGATCTGTGGGTTTTGCGCAATTAGTATCTTCCCGAGGATAATGGGAGATGAATAAGATGGCGCTTGCGCGACTTCGAATCATTCCAGTAAATGAGCGATGCTAAAACAGCTAAATGCGTTTGATTGAGCAGGTTTGTGGACTCGCTCGCTCTCACTTCTTTTTCCTTATTTCGAAAAAACTGAAGTCTGTCGGCATTCCTTCTACCAGCAGTAGGGCTCGTTTGAGCTCCTTCATTATTTGAACCATTTTATCACACGATCTTTGCTCCCACTGATAGATGCATCAGAAAAAGAATGATTAGCGCCATTCGTTAGCAGGGTTAAAAGAGCAATATCAATAGGGA
>JAAGZO010000164.1 GCA_024206195.1 bacterium
AACCAACGATGCGAGAATTAAGCTAAAACGTTTATATCCAATGATTGAAATGTAGATATAAACGTTAATGAACTGGCAATTTTAATATTGACAGAGCACTAGGCCTGTCGGCTACAAACATGTCGCTCCTACGGAGCTAAGATCAGGGTCAATACTCATTTTTCAAAAAGTTTTCGATCTACTGATTATGATTAACCATAAGTAATTATAAATGGGAACTAACATCTTAAAAAGTACCTTATAACAATAATAATCTTGACAGCATCGTTTTTTATGAGTACACTTATGGCTTGACCCATTGAACGAGATAGAGAAAAGGACATGATGTGTAGAAAAAAATCAGCCTATCACGAGTTGTATTCTATCTTCTTCATTGAGCCACGCCATAGGTGTGATGTGAAGGCACATCGTTGATTAGAAGTATTGATAACGTTCGTGTAAGCACTTTGTAGAATCGATGTATTATATGTAATGCCTAAAACAAGCCATATGACGAAGAAACAGCAATGTGGAAGCCACGATGTGCTTGCACTCAATCCTTTTTCAATCATCAATAGTGTGCCTTCACATCACATAGAGGTTTTTTACCATATTCATTGAATACAGGAGGGATTGAGTCGACCATGGCGATACAAGCAGATTTTGATGATGCTGTAGAATCTTCCCTTAATGAGGAAGAATCAGAGGAAGATATTGTTGCAGAGTATGTGGAAAATGAAAAAAACGATGAGGAGTATGCAGAACGGTGTTTATTAGGAGCACACCCAATAGAGGAACCCATCTCGTTCGTGCAGCAAGTTTCTGAGTACCTTTTACACGGCCCTTGTTGCACGAAAAAATGTTGTGCGTATTGGAAAGAAAGCGATCTGAGAAAACATGCCACGGATATGAAACATCTCAGCAAACATGAGAAGAAGTTAGTGTTGCTTACACTCCTTCGCAATTCTGTCATACAGACAAAAAGTACACGGTATTCAGAGCAGCGCCAGCGTTTGAGTGTCACGTTTCGCTACGAACCGTTTGGAACCATGTGTTCAGCAGCTTTTCGATTGTTGTTCGATATTCGTATCAAAGAATTGAAAGGGCTTTTAGCTCATCTTAAAATGAGCAGCATGTCCATTATTCCACCACAGCATGGCAATAGAGGTCAAGAAACTCATCGCTCTAATAGTCTCGTAGACAGAGGCGTGAGCGAAAAAGTTATTGAATTTATCTTGGCCCTGAGTGAATCGCAAGGAGAATTTTCTTCAGGAAGACACACGAAACTTGGAAATACACAAGAAGATAAAAACCCTGATATGCTTTGGCTTCCTGCGTG
>JAAGZO010000165.1 GCA_024206195.1 bacterium
AAGGGCGAGTTTTTGCGCTTTCTTAGCTTGCTTACGACTTTGTTTAGTTTCTGAAATTTCACGTTGTGGTGCTTCGTGTTTCATTGGTGCAATCTTTTTCATTGTAAATACTCTTTGTTGTTAAGGTTGTTTGTTACTGGACAATACAGTTAAATAACTTTGAATGTGAAACCGTGGCGAGGTGATTCAAACTCTTGTTCCATTTCACGAACTGGACAAGTAACCTTAAAAGGTTGTGAGCCGTAGATATTCAAAGCACCTAATGTCATAGGTTCACGACTGATAATTTTATAAACACCTTTTACAGTAGCTTTTAGACCTTGGCAATATTCAAAAGCTTTTTCATGTGTGTAAAAGTATGTTGAAGAGTAAGGCATTTTAGCCCCTTTTTCATTCTTTTCTAGTACGCAGTAAGATAGTTTTTTAGTGCTTCTCATAATCTTAAACCTTATTTAATTGTGTATGTGTTGCCTGATGTTGTGAACTTTGCACGTGTTTTAAAATCCGCTAGGTGAGACGGGATTTTGTGACAGCTTGAGTTACCATCAACATAAACAGTGGTCCAACCGTAGCGATCCGCATTACCCGTTTTAGATACCATCGCTAGCTTACCATTAATATAAAGATTCATAACGTTTACCTTAATTACTCGTTGTCTTCTTCTTCTTCTTCAACATCCACACCCCAACTATTACAGCAATGATTGCAGTTACACATAAGCGCATCATTAGTAGCTTTAATGAAAGGTGCATTTTCTTGTAGAAAGCTAATTTCATCACTTGAGTTGCAAGCTGACATTGTAACCGCACCACACGAGCAAATGCTTGTGTAAACTTCACAACCTGCGTTATTCTCAAGAAAGTTTGCGATCGCTTCGTTTACTAGTGTAATCTTTTCAATGTTCATAACGTTTACCTTAATTACTGTTTGTTGTTTGTTCAGATTAAGCTTTAAAATCATACTCGACAAAATCATAAAAGTCTATAGGATCTTTGTAAATCTTCGCTTGTTGGATTGCTTCAGCAGCTTCTAGTAGATTCTCATCAATACTGTAAGTATTAAAGTGTTCGTTGTTCAGTAGATTAGAAATAACAAATGGTGCATTCCATTTATTAAGTTTATATGTGTAGACTTTTACAATCATATCCGTTGTAAAATCATCCATAGGCAGATAGCTCGCAACATCTGCCATATTGTCACAAGAATAATCATCCTCTAATAAATCGTTCGGGATATCCATCTCTAAAACAAAGACTTCCACTTCCTCACTCACCACAGCTTGAATCTCCGCACTTTCGAAAGCGTGACAGATAAACTGTTCTTGTTCCTCGAAGTCATAACTATCCTCAAGCTTATTTTGAGGCCACACATACATTTCACCGTCATTATCAGAACACACCCAAGGCGCGTTAGGTTTTACACCTGCGTTAGCTAGGATCGCGTTTAAACCTTTCTTTGTTGTACCGTGAAAACATTTCATAATATAAGTCCTATGGTAGTTGTCGCTATTGATTAGCTGATGTAAACATTTTATCAAAGAGCCTGAAGAAGTAAACAAGCCCTTTTGTAATGTGAACTATGTCACAACATTTTATATAGAGCTTCTTTCATTCCGTAAGAATTACATACATTCTCGTAAAGCTCTACCATTTTACGCCATTTGTAAAACAAGCTTTCTAGATGTAATTCCGCACTTTCTAGTTCATTAGGGATGTTTAAGCTTTCTTTGTGGACTACTTCTAGCCAAGCCTTAAGAAAATCAACTGTGAAACGATCAGTGCGTTCTTTTGGAAGACTTCTCAATGTCATTCCGAGAATGTTAGTTTTCTTGTCTAAATTATCCAAAACACACAAGCAAAGATTTTCAAAATCAAAGATTCTTTTTGCTAAATCTTGCAAGGGATCGCCACTATCCGACCAAAAACCGAATGAATCATTATCTAGTGTTATATCTTCAAGGTTGTTATCTTCTAATTCCTCCATGTAATAATAATCTGAAGCTACATCATAACGTCTAAAATTGTTAGGTGTTGAGGACACTACATAAGCAGCCGGATCGCGCGCTAAATTATACTCTGGGTGCGTTTCTTGCCATTCTGTTACAAGTAATCTATTCAACTTAATCATGATCACACCACCACATTAACACTACGTTTAACAAAGACATCTACACTTTTACGCGATTGCTTTGCCAGCCACTGGTACGCCTTAACAGCCTTCTCACGCTTCCCAACTGTGAGAGGTGCGATTGTACTAGTTGAATGCTTTCGGGGCGCTGTGAGCGTCTCACGGCCTTTAATGATTACATTCCAACGCTGATTACCTTTCAAGTGTGAACCCTTGTCTACAAGCTTTGCATCCTTCCCGGAAAGTTTTAATTGCTTCACTGTGTTACGTGCGATCTGGCGTGTTGGTTGTGTAATTGTGATAGTTTTCATAGTATTACCTTTAAAGATAGCCTGTTTTCGATAGGTTTAATATAAGCGACCACGTTATGTTTGTCTGTGACCACTGTCACGTTTCAGTTAAACAATGGAACGCTTTTACCTGTTTGGATGTATAGGGCTTTCTGGTAAAACCATAAACCGATCTCAAACTTACGGCTTAAATACATAGCTTTACTTTTAATCTTTTCTTCAATGTAAGATTCCATATCGTTAACCTTTACATCACCGCTTAACACTTCATCGATACAACCTTGTGCATTGTCTGCATACCATTGACAAGTGGCTGTGATCGTATCTTCAGTGAGCTGCACACGTTCACCATGATTGATAACATAAAGAGGTTTTTGGATTTCTGAAAGTAACATAATGTGACCTTAGTATTCTTGTAAGTAACCATCTAGGCGCGATGAGTCTTTAGCGTATAACCCTCTTTCAGAATATAACCAACCTCCAACAAGTATTAAATCTAATCCTTCACTGGTATGGTAGAAAGTTGGTTTTGTGAAGTCAAGTGACGAGTAATCAAACTCACTAGCTTGTTTTTTAGTAAATAGCATAATATAACCTTATTTAAAGTGGAAAGCGTTATTGCTTGCCGATGTGGTAAATACTAAACGTGTTAGTTTGTTTTGTAAAGCTTTAATTTTGATTTATTTTACACTAATTAAAATCTGTGAACTGCTTCACATCTTCGCATAGCTTCGACACTGCAACATTTTTGTATTTTGCTTCAAGGTCGCAATCATTGTGATAAAGCCAATCAGCAAAGTATTCTATTAAACCTATATCAGTGATCATATCACTATGGGCGCATTGTTCACGCTTGTTAGTATCCCCGCGGCTTTGTGATAAGTGAATGATAGGTCGCACACCATCAGGCCATGTAGCTTGGATACGTTGATAATCAACACTGTTTATATCTAGATACTCACCTGTTTCGCAATAGTAATGATGCAAATCGAATACATAGCGGATATTATATTTCTCACACAACGTTAAACATTTTTCATGGCCTGCCTGTTTTTCGTCGTTCTCGATAGAGAGCCATTGGAACAAATGTTTAGCTCGATCAGGTAATGTAAAGCTTTTACCGTTAGCGTGAATATTAATCACAACACCATGATCAACCGGGTTTAATCCTAAGCATTCAAACAAGAAAACGTGACTTTCTAGATCTCGGATGCTGTTATCAATTACATGGTCTTTATCACTTGAAAGTGTTGTGTATTGGCTAGGGTGTGTACTTACTCGGATATCATTATCAGTAATCATCTTACCAGTGAGTGACAAGCTGTTTTTAATAAGTTGCAACACTTCAGCATCATACAGATGATTGTAATCAAGATGGGTGTACAACGGGAATAGGTCACTCGTGATACGAAACATTTTTTGATTATCTGGTAATGTTGCAACACGTTTGATTTGTGCACGTAGCGCACTAAGATTTTGCTTTAACTTGCTGATAAATTTAGCACGTTGTTGTGAGTGTGAAAGTGTTGTCATACTCTTTGCTGTGATAGTACCGACTTTGCAGTCGTCATACTGCTTAAATACTTGTTCACCTTTACGATTGGTTGTTAACTCGCCAAGCTGACAACATGATGCGATTCTGTAAGACATTTCATTACCTTGTTTGTGTTTGTGCTTCAATAAGTGAAGCATACTATACTTTTATTAAGATTCAAGCATTATTATCATTAAAAGTATAGTACAGTGATCTTTTTGGGATGTGTCACACTCCAGGTGATTACATGCAATAGTGTATAGAAAGTTGTTGCGCTTCCTTCCTGTTTTGTTTATATTCCTCTTTATCGAAAACGTAAACAACTAATTAAGGTTTATATTATGATGTTAACTAAACAACAAGTGTTGGATGCAGCAAAGGAATTGTTTCTAGTCGACACCGATCGCCGGGTTTATTTCAAGGTGGTAGATTACTCAGGAAATCCAGTTGCACCAGAAAAGACAGCGTACCGCCTTTATTTTTGGGATATTTTTGGGAAAAGAAACAAGTTCACATACTACCCTAATACGGTAGGTTTTCAATCTAGACGCTAAAAATGTGAGTCCGGTCACTTTACAATACCGGGCTTTTCCACTATCATGTATTCAACAAATCGGGAACATCCCAGCGGTTAGCCAGTAGCTCGCGAATCTTACAAGTTAAGATCAAGGTTTTGCAGGAACCATCCGATCGCGTTATTCCTTACTGACAAAATACATATTAACAATATGATTCTTGTATTGTGACAAGTTTCTTTTTCACTCCAAATAAAATCGCAGTTCGAATATTAAAAAACCAGCCCGACCTTGTGTGAAAACTTCAGGGCTGGTTTTTCATTTTTTGATTTAGTAATCAAATTTTCCAATCTCAAGAATGATTTTAACAGCCCTTCCTAAATGATTTTTCTACCCTTACTTAAACTTTTCACTCTCCTCGCTTAGCTATTCTATTTACAACACCTACAACGCCCTATAACGCACACAGAGACGTTTTAAAGCTTCAGATGATACATTGTACGTATATAAAAGAAAAAGCCCTGTACATGATGTACAGGGCTTCTGATAAGGGTTGTTATTTATAGTTTAAAATACTCCATGCGCCTTCAATTGTAGGAGACTAGGTTGTAAATGGGTGCTGAACTGCACAGGAGGAGACATCGCCCCATCTTTTGTTCGATAAGTGGTTTGTGCCACAACTTCACCACCTGCTACTGTAATCATCATATCAGACTCACAATGTTTACCACGAATGTCAATACCTTCTACACCTTCTAGTGTCATCCCAAGGTCAACGGTCTGCCTAATACCACTGTCTTGTACATCCTTACGATAATTACACAGAAGTTTTTTACCATCAACCACTAGAATGTCAGAAGCGTTTGGAATTGTGTAGGTTGTGCCGTTAGTGTAATGAATCTTGATGCGTGTTGTTGTAGCTGGTTTTGGTGAACGACTGTTTTTACGTGTTTTCTTTGTCATAATATTTATTCCTCTTGTTAAAAATCTGGGGTTGGAAATTAAAATTACCTCTTTTTCCTAATTTTCATGATTCATGAAAGCTTCAAACTGTTCCTCAAACGTTGCTCTTGAGCTTCCAACACCTTTTCAGGTACACCGTGTACTGACTTGTTCCCATGTCGATTCTCGATCAATAAACTCACCACTTTGTAACCATACTCCTTAGCTAAGGAAAGATAGGGTGCAATCTCTTTCTCTGAGGTGTTTGTGTTGTGGACAACAATATTAGAGCAAGGTTGCTCCATACTTTTGCGAACACTATCTTGACACCATTTATGAGCCTTACTCATGTTCTCAGGTTTCCAATTATAAACACCTTTGTCGTCGTAATGGTAGTCGTCTGCTGCAAAGGCTACCGTATTAGGTAAGTGTTCTACTAAGGTGTTAGCTAGTGTTGTTTTACCTGCCCCCGACACTGCTCTCAAGAGGTAAAGTGTTTTATTCATTTTCGAAATAATCCTCAATCCATTTACGTCGTTGTTGTTCTGTAAGGGAAAGATATTCTTCTTCTGTGAATGTGTCAATGATTTTATTCAAAACCTCGTAAAATTCCTCATCGATTTGTTTTCGGAACTCCTCAGTGTTTCTAAAGATATGTTTAGCTTTGTTACGACCGACACGTTGTAGTGCCTTTTTCGAAAGGTAGTGTTTTGACTTCAGTTTGCACAACACTTCATTAGTGTTTACACATCTCACCATAAACCCCTCTTTCTTGGTGTCGGGTATATCTTTGAACTTCACAACGTCCCAAGATGGTCGTTCATATCCGTACATATTAACACCAACAGCTACATCACAAACATCTTCTGACAACAGTTCACCATTGGAAATGTTACGAATACCGATCAAATAAGCACCTTCTTTCTCCTCTACAATATGAGGATCAGATCTATCACAGATTTCAAACAAGTAAGTATTACCTTCAAAGAAGTCAGCATCTACTTTTTCAATCCATTTACGTGCTAACTGGGCGTACTCTGAATCTAAAGTACCTGTGGTGGATACAATCAAACCATACTTCTCTGTCATAGTGACGGCTGCTAAGAAACCGTTAACCTTTTCTGGGATAACAACTTCTCGTTCAGGATCTACAAAAGTATTATTCTCTCCTAGGTTAAATGTTTTCTTGAAAGGGAGGACAATTACATTCCAGTCTTCATCTACAACGACCCCACGACACTCCAATAAGCGTTCATCCATGTACCAAAGATTATCATAAAACACCTTACGATGGTATTTTAATACAGACAATCCTTTGTAAACACCCTCTGTGTAGGTTTTCTTTACAACTAATCCTTTGTCAATTAAATCTTGTACGTTGAGTTTCATATCAATCAACCTTCTTATGGTGGTCTACTGTATAGATGTCACGAGATAACAATTCTACCATTACATCTTTGATATTGGCAATCTTACCAAGATTGTCATAACCCACATCCATTGTCCTACCTTCTGGGTGATAACTGCCATGTGTATGACCAAATAACATAAGTGCTCCTCTTCCTTGTTGATTGTAAGAAGCCATAGGGAAGTGGGACATACAAATTTTCACACCGTCTACACGTAGTTCTAGGTAATCATAAGTATTTTTCTGTCCCAACGACGAACGAAAAACTTTACAATGGTTACCCATGATAAACACCTTATTCCCTTGTAATCTGTTTAGAATACTTAAAGTTTTATCTTTCCCTGCAAAACTAAAATCGCCTAAGCTGAAAATGATGTCATCAGGTTTAACCTTACTGTTCCACTCTTCAATTAGAGCCTCATGCATTTCCTCTAAAGAATCCCAAGGACGTGTATCTTTACAAAACTTCATCACATTCTTGTGCCAGAAATGTAAATCAGATGTTACCCAGATATCTTGGTCTTCTGTACTTAACTTCCTACCGAACATTGTTATTCTCCTCAAACTTCTCAAGCCTGTCTAACATTGCAACTCTTGTCTCGTAATAAACTACACTCTTGTCGGAACTTTCAACTTCAGAAATGATTTCTTTAACGAGATCTAAATTTTCACCTACATTAAGAATCAACTTCTCAAGTTCGTGACGGTGATGTTTACGAGTTTCAAATTTATCAAGGTCTGTCCAATATTGTTTGATTTCTTCTTCACTCTTCTCAAACAAACTCTCAGGAACATCGTACATATGCTCGAAGCTTGTATTCCACGAATCGCCACACCAAACACTGATAGTGATTTCTGGTTTGTTTCTACTAATGAAAACATTAGGAATATTACGTTCAGTGATAGTTTTGTCATCTGGAACTTGTGTAAATTGCAATTCTTGCTTTTCATCAACGTCAACAAGACACTGGATTATTTTAACTGCTTTGTCTCTGATGTGTTTCATAACCACTCTCCTCCTAGAAAGTCTAAAGCTTTTGTTTCCACTTTTCTGAGATAAAACCTGTACCGTCAGGACAACCGCTGTACACAAACAAAGAGTAGTAATCAAAAGAGTCTTCATCTTCAAAATCAACACCTACCGAAACATAATCCTTTTTCGTACTGTTAAGGTAAATTAGGAACTTGCATTGATGTGGATCATCACCAATCTTCTCACACAAGTAAATCTTACCTGACTTCAGTAGTTTACTCATTACTTTACTTTCCGAGTCCACGCTGTGACATTCTGCGAAGAATAACTTCCCATCTGGCAGGTGACGTGCATTTGCATCAAACATTGTTACTCTCCTTTACTTATCTTTCATGATCTCACTACGGAACACAAGGTGTGGAGTCTCCGATTCTTCGTAGCGGGAATAACCCATAAACTCTGTTTCAGAGTAAGGTGCAATCCAACTAAAGAAGTTCTCAATCTCACCAGAATAATTCTTCAAATCACCCTTACCCAACAAGCTCCACTGCCTACTGATATGATCATACGTAAGATTAGATACTGAGGTGTTTGGTGTGTAGAAGCTGCCATTGTTAAACAAACCATCAAAGCGACTACCTTTATCTTTAATCAACCCCTTGAAACGCTCATCATCCCAATCGACAGCAACATGATTAAAAGGTTTATTATCGAAGTTAGAACCGTCTTCAACATTGCGGCACAAACCTTTCAAAACGTAGAGTACATCTTCAGGTAAATTCTCTACTAGGTCGATATTAACGTAAATTTCTGTATACATACCCATAATCTTCTCTCCTTTATTAATTCATAGTGCTGATATTAATCTAACGCTTTGCACTTGTCAA
>JAAGZO010000166.1 GCA_024206195.1 bacterium
AAAGACTATAGGTAAAAACTTTCTCCTATAGGCTAAATCGTCTGGATCTGGATGCCCTACACCACATTTACAAATACGTTCCATCATTACACGATCACTCCTCCAGTTAGTAGGCCAATCTTTCATGTGGTGATCAGATGGGTTATGAATACAACAATACTCACCTTTACAATCTTCTTTATTATGGACAAGAATCTTTTGCCCTGTTCCTGTTATATATTTTTCCATTAGTATCCACCTCCCTTTGGTTGCCACTCCTCTTCAGATGCATCATAAAATCTCCCAGTTTCAGGATGCATTTTAGTAATATCTACATCACCGATCCAGTCTGCTTCTCTATCCTTTAGGAGAGATAACTGTATTCTCCCTCTAGATCCATCTGGTAAGTCCTCCCTATGGATTCCTATAATATTCCAAGATACACCCTCTAATGAACTAGAGCCTCTTAAATACTCTTTCTCAAATCTCCTCCATTCTGGTTTATCACTTCTTTTGAATCCTGCACTAGCTAATCTGTTTACATGGGAAACATTAAAGAAATGTATAGGATTGCTAGCACAAAAGGCCCCGATCTCAGTCATTGCTATATCAAGCTCTTTAGTATCATTCTGTGAATCTGCTCTACCAGAAACTGCTAAAGAGATATGATCAAAGACAATAGGGTTACACCCAAGATTGAAATGTAAGAATCTAACCTTTTCCATTAGACTCTGAGTTTTGATACTACCGAAATGATTAAATATTCTAAAAGAATCATTAGCCCACTCCCACGCTTCTTTGATTTCCTCTTTTGATTTACCGCACCCATAAGGATCAAATTTATACTTATTAGGATGAACTTTTAATTTCCAAGCTTCTGCTCTGAATAATGTCTTTTTTGGCATTTCCTCCAGAAAAATCAACCCTGGTTTATATCCCTGTTTTACGCTATCTGCTGCTATATCAAAAGCTACAGTACTTTTCCCAACATTTGAAAAAGTAGCTAATGTAGTCATTTCATAATCCCTGAATCCAAGGAGTTTATTAGAAAGAATTGGGAAAGAATAGCTTTGAAATCCTCTTTCAATGGGTTTATGAGCATCCTCAAAAGTCATAACATCGCTAAACTTAATAATATTCTCTGCTCTGAATTTCTTTTTATCGAACAGGAGTATCTTAGCTAGTTCTTCTGATTTTCCTTTTTGTAAGGCATCTGATGAATCATTAAAATAATCGGGCCATTGGATTACAAAGACATTTTTATAAATTAAGTATGCTCCTACAGATTCAGTACATTCCTTTCCCTTCATCCCAGGATTTTTTTTCTTTTTCTCTATATCTGATAACTCATCATTATCAAAAGCCAACCATATATTAGTATACTCATCTATGAATTCAGCATTATGACTAATATGATCTGTTGCATGAACAGTTCCACAGCCTATGCTTACTACTTGTGGTTTTAGATTCCTATATTTCTCAGGAGTTTCATCACTTAACTGCCTATCTAAAAGGGCCTGATAAGCTGATAGCTGATCAACTTCACCCTCTGTGATTTTAAGATTCAGAGTAGGGCCTTTACACTCCTTCTGCCCGAACAATTGACAATCAACACCTACATGCCCAATTGTATAGAAATGCCCTTTTTCATGTTTATCTTTAGTAAGATCTTTTACTTTATAACCACAGAGTTTACCTTCTTGTGAATAATATGGAAAATAAGCCTTTTCTATAACTGTTGGCCCAATCTCAGTACTAATCTTACATCTCACTCCAAAAGTCTCAAGAGTTTCTTTCCTTAACCCTCTCTCATCCCAGTCCACAGCCTCATAGGACAGGAGTACAGTTTTAATATTCTCTTTGTTTTGACTCATGTATGCTTTCTTTTTCACACTATATTGCCCCCTCTCATTCTCCCAGTTCTCACTCATTATAGTTTCATCTCACATTTAGACCCTGTACGTGGGTACGCTGATTCTACAAGATCATTAGAATTTACAACTATATCCTTTGTATTAAAACAATCATACTCATCTAAGAATAATAACACTTTATACTTATCTTCAAAAAGTAGTCGTCCACTACCACTGACCTCTAAGTTTCCCCATGTACTAAAAAATCTGTTCCTTTTTCTCTTGAGAAAATATGATCCATCATCAGTTTTACATATCCTTACCAAATATTTATCTTTTGTAACA
>JAAGZO010000167.1 GCA_024206195.1 bacterium
CTGACAAGGGAATGACAAAAGAACAATATAATCAATTAGGCAAGGGAACATTTTTCCCTGCTACTTCAAGAAGATGGCCTACTGTTTATCGTCCGCAAACTTTTGCTTTTCCAAGAACTACAAATTCTCATACTTCATTAGCGTCTAGGGCTGTTACAGCTCAAGATACCCCTATGTCATCTACAACTATTTCAAATCAGGATTATAATGTCAATGTTTTGTCCAGTAGTCTTTTACAAAAACAACAATGCTATCAGCCAATACATCAGTCTGAAATTAGAAGACCTTTTGGTGCCCCTACAGAAGCTGAACAAAGGGTACCTTTCATCAATAAAGATCCACGTTTACAAAGAAGCCAATTGAAGACTGTAAAACCAATGCCTCGGGAACTTACATTTGTTCCTCAACCTACTACTGCTTTCTTAAATGAAACCAAATATTATTCTCAGGTTCCTTTGGAATTAAATCAGGCGGTTACGCTAAGATGTCCAAAGCTGACCGAGAAC
>JAAGZO010000168.1 GCA_024206195.1 bacterium
AGTTGGTGAAATTATAGGTATACCTATGACAGTAGGATTAACTGGTCAATTAACAACTTCGTCAGTTGGTGAAGTTTCACCTTTATATACTAGAGATTTAAGCTATAATACTAGCGCGTCGTACAGTATAAAAACGAATAATACTTCTGCGTCTTATTCAAATAAGACACATAACACAAGCGCATCATACACGGATAAAACACATGCCGGTTAAAATGATGTTGACTTGCTATACAAAACACAATATTAATAAGAATAATTAGGAGATTAAAGAATGGCTTCAACATACACACCTCTCGGCGTAGAGCTAATGGCTACCGGTGAAAACGCTGGTACTTGGGGAACAAAAACAAATACGAATTTACAAATCATCGAGCAAATCTCTGGTGGATATTTAGAGGTATCTATTGCAGGTGGTGCGGGAACACAAGCTTTAACAGAAACAGATGGTGGAACAGGTTCAGCAGTAGCAACAAGAGTTTTAAAATTTACAGGATCAATATCTGGAAACAGAGTTATTACAATGCCTGTAGGCGTAGAAAATTTTTATCTTATAAACAATGGAACATCTGGTTCTTACACAGTACAATTAAAAGCAGCTTCGGGTTCAGGTGCAACAGTTACTTGGGCAACAAGTGATAAAGGTTGGAAGCTAATATATTTTGATGGTGTAGCAACTAACACAGGAGTTTATGATGTTGGTTTTGGTGCAGCAACTTCACCAGGTGGATCAACAACACAAGTACAATTTAATGATTCAGGTTCATTTGGCGGTGACGCAGATTTAATCTGGACAGCAGGAACAGGTTTAATAATTAATTCTCAGAAAGAACTTAGACTGGCAGATAGTGATGACAGTGCATACATAGGAATGAAATCGGCAGCCACAGTTAGTGGGTCTTATACTTTGACATGGCCGGCAGCGGTAGCAGGAGGAAATGGCTACCTTTTAAAATCAACGACAGGTGGAGTATTGACATGGGAAGAAGCCGACGCAGGTGGAACTTCATGGCAAGCAGTTAAAACAGGAAACTATACAGCAGTAGCTGGACAAGGTATATTTTGTAATACAACTAGTGGATCGTTTACTTTAACTCTCCCTTCATCACCAACAATCGGCGATGAAGTTTCGTTTATAGACTATGCAGGTACTTTTGACTCTAACGCTTTAACTATTGGAAGAAATAGTGAAAAAATTAATGGAGCGTCAGCAGATCTTACAGTTTCAGTTGAAAGAGCGGCAAACACTTTAGTCTACACAGATGGAACTCAGGGCTGGTTACTGAAGAGTAATTAAGGAGCTTAAATGGCAGCCTACAAAACATTAAAAGGCCAATCAATAAGACAGGTCGCTCAAGATCCAACCAATCCTCTAATTGGTGAAATTTGGTATAATACAACTAGTGGTTCTTTAAAAGTTTATAGAAACATCGGTGCTGCAATTTCTTCAGGTGGTAATTTAAATACAGGTAGAAGAAATTTAGCAGGGACTGGAACTCAAACAGCTGGATTAGCTATAGCTGGTGGACCAACATCAATTGCCAATGTAGAAGAATATAATGGAACCGCTTGGTCTGAAGAAACCGATATCCCTCAAGCTACACAACAAATTTGCGGTGCTGGAACTCAAACAGCAACAGCTGCTTTTGGTGGTCAAGTAGTACCCCCTTTTGGTGACATTCAAGCTGAGACATATGAATACGATGGATCTAGTTGGACAAATGGTGGAAACATGGGGACAGGTAGATATAACGGAGGAGGTTGTGGTACACAAACAGCAGCTTTAGCGACAGGAGGAACTACAGTAAACCCTTCACCACCACCAAATTTTAAAGGAAGAAATTTAACAGAAGAATATGGAGGCACTTCTTGGACAGCAGGAGGAACTTATCCTATAGAAGTTTCAGGAGTAAGAACAGCAGGGACACAAACAGCAGCTTTAGCTTCGGGAGGTGCTCAAGCTGGAGCTTGGATTGTATCAACTGTAAATGAATATGATGGTTCTTCTTGGACTGCTGGAGGATCTATGAGTCAACAAAATGACAGTGGAGGAACATCAGGCGTGCAAACAGCAGCAATATATGCTGGTGGTTATGGAGGACCCGCTGCACCAACAAGTGACGTAAGAAATAGAATTGAAATTTATAATGGTTCTTCTTGGTCAACAGAAACTGCAACATTAACAATAGCTAGAAGTGAACTAGCAGCTTCAAACTCTGGACCTAGTACTTCAACTATGTTTTTTGGAGGTCCCTCGCCAACAGGTGCTTCACAATTAACTGAAGAATATACAGATCCATCTTTTGGAGTACAAAAAATAACAACGAGTTAAAAAATTATGAGCACATATAAAAATTTAATAGGAAAAGACGTAAACTTTTTAAGCACTGATCCAGACAACGCGGAAGCTGAAGGACAGATTTGGTATAATTCTACTTCAGGAACATTTAAATCTGTTGTTGCTAGTTCGGCGTGGGTTAGTTCTACACCTCTTCCAATAGCTACAAGCCAATCAGGAGGGGCTGGTGTAAACACAGCATCTTTAGTATTTGGTGGATCAAGTCCAGCTAATAATGCGGAAAACGCAACGTATGAATATAATGGATCAGGATACACTAACAGTGGAGATTTAAATACATCTCGTACAGGGATATCAGGAGCAGGGACTCAAACAGCAGCACTTGGTGCTGGAGGTTATTTATTTCCTGGAGGTTCAAATCACACTGAAACTTATAATGGAACTTCTTGGACAGCTGTAACAGCTATGCCAAGTGCAAATTCTTATTGTTCGTGTGGAACACAAACAGCGGCAATTTATGTTACATCTAGTACTACACTAGAATATTCATCACCTTCTTGGTCTAGTGGGGGAGGTTTAAATACTCCTAGAGCAGAGGCTTCTATGGCAGGAACACAAACTGCAAATATATTTTTTGGAGGAGGACCTCAAACATCAGCATCTTCTGCTAGTGAAGAATATGATGGAACAAGTTTTACAAATTCAGCTACAATGAACACTGCAAGAGGAATACAAATAGGTGGTTCAGGTGTACAAACTAGTGCCTTAGCTTATGGTGGAGCAGGACCAGCTGAGCCAAATAGAAGTGCGGCTACAGAATCTTTTAATGGAACCTCTTGGTCTACCGAAGGTAGTTTAGGAACTGTTACTAGTCAGATGCAAAAAGGAGGATCAACAAGTTCTAATTCTTCATCAGCTATTTCTGCAGGAGGTAATGCACCAAGTAGATCTTCTAAAACAGAAGAATATTCAGTTTCAATAAATACAATCACTGCAGCAGCATGGGCGAGTGGTGGTACCTTACCAGGTTCAGGAAGACAAGGTTATGGAGTTGGAACAGGAACACAAACAGCATCAATAATAGCAGGTGGACCTCCTACTAGCACTCAAAATCAATTTTATGATGGATCATCTTGGACAAATTTAGCTGCAATTCCAACAGGAGTTACAGATTCTCAAGGTTTTGGTGATACTGAAGAATTACTCATGGCAGGTGGTGGAACAGCAGAACCTTACGCAAGTTCTACATATGTTTATTCTCGACCAGGTGATTCTTGGACAGCAGTATCTTCTCCTGGAAATTTAAATACTGGTAGAGCACTTGGAGCTGGTTGTGGAGCCTTGTCAACTGCAGGAATAATTTCAGGTGGAACCACAGATAATTCTCCATTAGTTTTTTCAAATGCTACAGAAAGTTGGAATGGTTCAACGTGGACATCCGTAAATAATTTACCTACCGCTACAGGGCAGGGTATGGGAAGTTGTGGAACTCAAACTGCAGGTTTAGCTTGGTCTGGTCAAAATCCAGGAGATCCAACGGCAGAAGAAACATATGAATGGGATGGCACAAATTGGACATCAGGTGGAAATAGATCAACTGGAGTAAGAGCAGTTCGTGGAGGAGCGGGAACAGCAACAGCGGCTTTGACTTTTGGTGGTTGGTTAGATCCAGGAGGATCTACTGCTACAGAAGGTTATGATGGAACTGCTTGGTCAACAAGACCTAACATGGCAGGATCTGCAGCAAACAATTTTTCAACTGGAACACAAACAGCAGCTCTTCGTGCTGGAGGAACTGACGGACCTGGATACACAGCTGTAGAAGAATTTACTGGTGAAACAACTGCCGTAAATGCTAAAACAATAACTACTAGTTGATAATGAATACAATTAAGTATATAACAATAAATAAGGAGTAAACACTATGGCACTATTTATATATGGTACTGCTACAAACACTGGAAAAGGATTCTTTACTGCAGAAGACAGAAGAGCATTTTTTCTTAGAGGTTATCCCGCAGAAGTCTGGGTCGTTGGTAACAACGAAAAAGGCGCAATGTGGTTAGCTGAAAAGAACGGTGTTGAAAAAACTAAGTCAGAAGCTCAAGCTCTTGTTACAGCTGAAGTACAAGCTGCACAAACTGCGTGGGACGCTTTATCTGATGAAGAAAAAGGCATATCAAATAGACCAACTGATATTACTCTCCCATAAAGGAATTTATAAATGGCTGAATATGAGAGTATACACGGTACAAAAGTAAAATACGTATCTTCGGATCCGACGTTAGATTCGTCAACCGAGGGACAGGTGTGGTATAACTCTACTACAGGTACACTTAGAACGGTTGTTCAATCAGAGGCATGGTCTAGTGCTTCACCTTTAAGTACAGCAAGATCTTATATTGGAAGTGCAGGTATTCAAACAGCAGCATTGGGGTTTGGTGGTTATGTAGGCCCTTTTACAAATTCAACAGAAGAATATAATGGTAGTGGTTGGGCAGCTGGTGGTAATTTGAATACATCTAGACAACTAATGGCAGGTTTTGGAACTCAAACAGCGGCAGTAGGGGCAGGAGGGGATACTTCTCCAGGCCCACAAGCTAACGTAGAACATTACGATGGATCATCATGGACAAACGCAACTTCAGTTCCAGCAGCTACGGGAGGAGCAGCAGCCACTGGAACTCAAACATCAGGATTACTTGCTGGAGGAACTCCTACTACTACTGAATCATATGAATATAATGGTTCAAGTTGGACAGCTACACCTGATATAAGTCCTGGAAAAATATATTCTCGTATGGCAGGAACTCAAACAGCTGCAATAATATTTGGTGGTCAAAGTGGACCAGGGAATCCAACAATAACTGATAATCAACAAAATTATAATGGAAGTAGTTGGACAACTGGAGCATCTTTAAATACGGCAAGAACAGCATTAGGTGGATCAGGGACTAGCACTTCAGCTTTAGGTTTTGGTGGAAATAATCCTGTTACGGCTACTACTGAATCTTGGAGTGGAACAAGTTGGACTGAAGTTAATGACTTAAATACAGCAAGAAGTCAATTAGGTGGATCAGGAGCAAGTAACACTTCCGCTTTAGCTTTTGGAGGAAATGTTCCTCCTGCAAAAAATGAAACAGAATTATGGAATGGAAGTAATTGGACTGAAGTTAATAACTTAAATACTGCAAGAAGATTATTAGGTGGGATTGGAACACAAACAGCTGCTTTAGCAATTGGTGGTCTTGATACAGC